>JBKPAB010000141.1:0-5901 GCA_046726195.1 Actinomycetota bacterium | reverse complement strand
GGAGCGGAAACACGCTGAGGTCAGGCAGCGGCTCGTCCTCGGCGAGCCCGAAGTGCGCGCGGATCTCGGCCTTGGTCTCTCGCGGCGCCCGGTATGCATCCTTATCGGAAGGAGGAGGTATCGGCTCGAGCCGGACCTCGCTGCCGACCAGCTCCGAAAGCCGGGCATGCACCGCCGGATCGGCGCTGGAGATCTCCTCGCCGTCGGGCAACACGATGACGACTTCCGGGGCGGACCCCAACGGATCGGCCGGGTAGCGGGCGCCGCACCTCAGCAGCGCAGGCCGGCGCCGTGCGGTCGTTATCGAGCCCAGCTCCGGATCTCGAACCGCCCACTTCCGGTCGGCGACCATGCCGCGCTCATCCACGGCGACGCTGTCGAGGCGTTCACCGCCCATCGACTTCACCGGGTAGCGCCAGATCTCGGTGACCGTCACAGGCATTTTGGCGCCACCAGTCGGTCATCGCCCCTGCATAGCGCGCCCTGCGACGAGAGGTTAACTCCGGGCGGCTAGGTTGTCAGATTACGCCCATCCCGTGCTGACCGCACTGGCCAATTGCTTCACGCAACGAGTCGCCGATCGTCGGATCTGTATTGCGCCGGCTCGTGCCTGCCCCACTCAACCCGGCACGAGCGAGCGCGCCCGGCGGCATGTTAGGGCGTTTCGGGGGGACGCCCGCCGGTCCCGAATCCGGTCCCGACGGGCGTTGCAGGTTGCTGTTGAAGCCCGAGCGGAGACACCTGACGGGGTGAACCGATGCTGAATCAGGTGGCCGACGGCGTCTGGGTCCGGCCGAGCGAGTGGGTCTTTAGCAATGTCATCGCGGCGCGCGGGGAACGTGGGTTGATCCTGGTCGATCCCGGCATCTATGGCTCCGATCTCAACTAGCTCGCCGATGACCTGGACCGGCTCGGCATCCCGGTGGTCGCCGGGTTCTCCGCCCATCCCCACTGGGACCACCTGCTCTGGCATCCCCGGTTCGGCAGCGTGCCGCGCTACGCCACCCCCGCCGGCGCCCACACTGCCAGTGAAGCCCGATAGCGGGCGCAGAGGCTGGCGGCGGAGAGCGCGTCGGGCATCCCTCTCGAGCTGATCGGGCTCGTCACCCCGCTTTCCGCTGACGGCGGACCCGTGCCGGCCGAGATTGTCGAGCATCAGGCGCACGCCATCGGCCACGCCGCGGTCCTCCTCGCCGACCGTGGCGTCCTGCTCGCCGGCGACAAGCACTCCGACGTCTTGATCCCGCTCCTCGACCCTCGGTCAGGTGGGCGCCAACGAGACGGCTCTCGACCGGCTGGGTGAGGCCGCCAGGCGCGTCGATGTCCTGGTCCCCGGCCACACGGCAATTGAGTGCTTCTGCGGTCGGTCCATGCGCCGAATAGCCTCGCAGAGGCTTCCCCATTTTGAGATAGCCAAGTGCCGCAAGCCGGTCCCCTTGCGGTGCCACGTTAGAGCCGCCGGACGTTCCAACGGAAACGTCCGCTGAGGCGACGTGTTGCGGGACGACAGCGCTGCGGGTCTCATGAGCCCAAGGCTCGTAGGCTCGGCTTGTGGTTGATGTCGTGATCGGTGACGGCAACTTGGCGGGCAAAGGGCTCTATGCCGGCCGGGACTTCGTCGCCGGCGAGTCGGTGGTCAGTTACGAGTTGCACCCGCTCGAGGAGGCTGACTTTCTGGCGCTGCCTGCCGGTGAGGAGCTGTTCGTTCACAGTTTCGGCGGCCGCCGTTACCTCTTTCCGCCGCCGGCGCGATTCGCCAATCACTCCGACAAGCCCTCGTGCGTTCAGGACTTCGATGGTTGCCAGGACGTCGCGCTGCGCGCGATCGCCAAGGGAGAGCCGATCACGATCGACGCGACGCAGGAGACGACGCGTGAGCTCACCAGCTTCCTCGACGCGTACGACGAGGCGCTGCGAAGTAGATCCGCGCCGTTGCTCGGCGAGCTGATTGATGGCGGGGCCGTCCTGTGGCGGCTCGGCGAAGCCGCCCCGGGCCGCGACGCCCTGGTCGCTGCGCTTCTCGAGTGCCAGCCCACGCCGCTGTCCGCAGTGGAGTGGTTCGTCGGTACCGGCCGCTGGGAAGCTGTCTGCTCGGTCCAAACTCAGGCGGGCGACCGCCCTCAGCACCTGACGATGCTGCTCAAGGGTCGTCCCCGGAAACTGGCAGCTGGTCTACCTGCACCTTGGCTAAGCAGCCGGCCTTGGCGGTGATTCCTGGGCTTGGTCGCGTGCCGCAGACGGGTTGGCTTGCGGAACTTCGCCTCGTCCGAGTCGTTGCCAGGTGTCTGCCCGGACCGGCAGCGACAGGGAGCCCTAGACGCGGAACACCGCGGTGTCGGGTCCTACGAGACCAGACCTTTGCCCAGCCGGCCGGGATCGCGGGCATGCGCGCCGCGCTTGCGACGCTCGCGGCCGACAGGCGCGACCGGTCAATCTGACGTCATACGCTGAACCCACGAGAGAGGCGCACCGATGAGCGGGACCGAGAACAACCAATCTGGCACTCTGGAGGAGCGTCTGCGCCTCGGCGCCGGCTTCGCGGCAGCCGACCGGCCGCGCATTCTCAGGTCTCTGTCCGCACTCGCGCCGCATCTGTCTGGATGGGAGCACGACCAGGTCGACCTCGAGGTGTCATTGAAAGACGTCGAGGGCCCAGACCAGAAGGTCACCCTTCAGGCCTGGCTAGCGGGACGGGCGCACCTCGTGGCAACCTCCCACGAGCGCGACCTTGATCATGCCCTCGCTGAGGTGCGTAGAGACCTGCTGCGCCAGATCGAGGAAGAGAGGTCGCGGCGTCGGACTTCGCAAGCGCCGGAAGACCCGTTATCGCACGACTTGACCCGGGCGGGGATTCCGCGGCGGCTGTCTCGCGACCCCGGCGTGGTCCCGGTTGGCGGTCGGCTTACGGTCGGCGCCTGTTCGGCCCCGCTGAGAGACTCATCTCTAACGCCGCGCTTGCCAGATCGACTGCCTAAGTCATCACCCGCCGTCTACTCGCCCTTGTCTACACCGCCTCTAAATCGCGTGATGTCTGAGACCGCCGCACTTCCGTCTGACGTACCCCCCTCGAACTCTCAAAGCTTCGAGTCGAACACACCTGATGCACCGCCGGGAATAACCCTCGTCGACCTGACCGCCGCACCTGCATGTACCCCTTTGGGTGGGTGTGACGATGAGCATGCACAAGCTCACGGCCGGGTCCGGGTATGACTATCTGACACGGCAGGTCGCGGCCTTCGATTCGACCGAGAAAGGTCATACCGGGCTGGCGTCGTACTACACCGAGCGGGGTGAGACGCCAGGGGTGTGGATGGGCTCGGGCTTGGACGGGATCGACGGCCTCACTGTCGGCGATCCGGTGACGGCTGAGCAGATGCGAGCGTTGTTCGGCTGCGGTTTGCATCCGCTGGCCGAGTTGCGGCAGCAGCAGCTGGAAGGGCCGGATCTCACCCCACGCGACTTTCAGGACGCGGCCAGGCTGGGGGCGCCGTTCAGGATCGTTGATGGGGAGGTCAGCCCGTTCCGGCTCGAAGTGGCACGACGCTTTGCGGCGATCCAGTCGGCCGCCGGCCTTCCGGTCGGTGCTCCGCTGCCGGCTGTTGATCGGGCGCGGGTGCGGACCGAGGTGGCCCGGGAGTTCTTCCTCGCCGCGCATGGCCGGGAGCCGCTTGATGCTCGGGAGCTGGCGGGACAGATCGCGAAGGACTCCCAACCGCAAACACAGACCGTCGCAGGCTATGACCTGACGTTCTCGCCGGTGAAGTCAGTTTCCACCTTATGGGCGCTGGCCGATCCGGAGGTGGCAGCCGTGATCGAACGGGCCCATCAGGCCGCCGTCAAGGCCGCGCTGACATTCATCGAGGAGCATGCCCCGTTCACCCGGACCGGGCTACAAGGCATCCGGCAGGTCGACGTCCGAGGCCTCGTTGCCGCGGTCTTCACCCACCGCGACAGCCGGGCCGGCGACCCGGACCTGCACACCCACGTCGCAGTGGCCAACAAGGTACAAACCCTCGACGGACGCTGGCTGTCGATTGACGGGCGGGTGCTGTTCAAGGCCAACGTGGCTGCGTCGGAGACCTACAACACCGCGCTCGAGCAACACCTTCGCGAAACGCTAGGGGTGGGGTTTGCCGAACGGCCCGGCACCGACCCGGCGAAGCGGCCGATCCGGGAGATCGTCGGGGTCGATCCCCGGCTGAACCATCGTTGGTCGACCCGCCGTACCCATATCGAAACGCCGTCTTTAAGTCCGTGCCCGAGCGGATAGCCGGCGCACTCGTTGCACTCGCCGCAGCCCGGTCGGGCCGGCCGCTTGGCCGCGGAGTACAGATCAAATTGACCCACGAACAACTCGCCGCCTTGGCAGCCACCTCCCGGGAGACCGCGACCAAGATTCTCGGGGAGTTTGCAGACCAACGCCTCATCACGCTGGGACGCGCGCGGATCACCATTCTCGACCGAGCCGAACTGGGCCGGCTCAGCGGGGAGTAGACGGTCAAGCCCTGCAGCCGGGCCGTGGACGAGACGCAGCTCGACACGCTGGCACGCGACCTCGCGGGCTACCGTCTCCTGCACGCCTCTCGAGCCACCATGCTGTGGCCACTCGGAGATGGCCTCGCCGAACAACTGCGCTGGCCGTTGGGGGCGGGGAGCACTCCGACCGGGATGACGCACGGCGGTCATACACCGAGATCCGCCCGGAGCCGGCGCAGGGCGTCACTGAGGGCTTCTGCCGCGCCCGCACCGTCCCGAGCCGATGGAGGAACTACCGCCAGCCAGACCAGCTCGCCGGTTCCCGGCGCCCTTCGCCCGATGACGCGAACCGCCCCGTGCTGGCCGAGGTCCAAGCGAGTGCGCACAACCTCGGTGGAGCTGATCCGCTCACGTGCGAGGCCCGCCAGCCTCTCCCCGAGTGCGGGCCTTCAGAAAGCGGTACCACGGTACGCGGTGGCACAGTCGGCAATAGGCCGGTCACAGTCACGACGCTGGAGTCGGCGTCCCAGGCCAGGCCGGCGATCTCCTCCCAGCCCAGACGGACCCACTCGGCCGTCGTCGGCACCCGGGACAGCTCCCGACGGCTGTGGTACAGAGCCCGGTCGGTGCCGGCCATCCAGCGCCCTCCGTCCGCGTACACGACCACGAGGGCGTGTTCACCCGCGACCAGCGGAAGGGAGTGTTGTGCCGCTGCCCGTGCCCGCGCCGCATCCATAGTGGCGTCGAGTCGAGCGCGCAGATGGGCGCCGACTCGGTTGCCCCAGCCGGGTGAGCGCAAGGGCTCGACGTACGAGGTCACTGGCTGGCACCGCCTTCGGATAGTCGTTTATTGCCATCCGAAGAACGCACACAACCAGCGCAGGCATCTCTGGTCTGTGACGGTGCTGACACAAGCCAAGCAGTTGAGGAGGGCCTCGGTCATGGTCCAGCGAGTGGCCCTGTGTCGTCAACGGGCGCCCCGCAGCCGCTCGCAGGGCGGGGGCGGGGTGAGTCGATCGTACCGACCTGCACAGTGAGATTCACGCACGCGATCACCGCCAAGGTGCCGCGCGAAGGCATTTCCCAAGCTGTGAATGACCGCTACGGCCCCCAGAGGTTCGAGAGGCACGCGGAACTGCCCAGCGCTTACGATGCCGCCCAGCGGCCTCCCTATGCCTGACTGTGCCAAATGGAGGCGGCGGCGTTATTCCTGGTCGGGGTCAGCTATTCAGACGCGGTCGGCAGGGGTTCGGTCTGGCGTCAGGCCTAGCGCCGCCAGGCCCGTCCCAAGACCGGTCCATAGGCTGAGCGGGCCCACGTTGACCCGCAGGAATCCCTCGGTACCGACGATCAGCAGGACCAGGGCGACCAGCACCCCAACTAAGAACAAGGCTCCAGCGAGCAAGATCAACATTCGGCGGCCAG
>JBKPAB010000140.1:0-2298 GCA_046726195.1 Actinomycetota bacterium | reverse complement strand
GTCCATGACTGCATCCCAGTCATCCGTGCTCATCGTGAAGATCAAGTTATCTCGGATGATGCCGGCACCGTTGATCAACACTGCCACCGGTCCAAGCTCGGCAGCAGTCTGTAGCACCGCATCAGCCGCGGCCCGTTCGTCCGCGACATCGGCGCCAATGGGGATCGCACGGCCGCCGTTTTCCGTGATCTCCTTGGCAGTGCGCGCACTCGCCTGCTCATCAAGATCAACAACGCCGACGGACATGCCGTCGGCGGCGAGCCGATGCGCGATTGCGGCACCAATGCCGCGGCCCGCACCTGTGACAATTGCGACTCTCATGGAGGAGACCCTACGTGATGATCGTGGGTGGAATGGGTCTTCTGACAGGATCAGAAACCGTGAGCCCGTACACCCACGGTTGTCAGATGCGCTGGGGAGACATGGACGCCCAGGGTCATGTGAACAACGCGGCCTACCTGGACTACCTGCAGGAAGCTCGCGTCGGTTACCTGCTTTCTGGGTCGCCGGTGCTGCATCATCTGCTCGATTCCGGCGTGCTGGTAGTGAGCCACCAGTTGGAGTACCTCAGACCGGTCACCTTCAGCAATCGGTCCTTGATGGTCAACCTCTGGGTGGATGCCATCGGCGCCAGCCGGTTCTCAATCGGCTACGAGATCTATGACGGCGCCGACCTGGCAGCCCGGGCTCGCACAGGAGTCGTGCCATTCGACCTAGCCAGCAACGCATTGCGACGGCTAACCAGGGAAGAGCGAGAACTGCTCGGCGCGGCCCTGGCGCCAGCGGAGCCGTTACGGGTGCTGCCAAAGGTGGCCGCTCTAGAAAATGCTCATCGTTATCCGCTAACCGTGCGCTGGTCCGACCTCGACTCGTACGGCCACGTCAACAACGTGAAGTACTACGACTACGTCCAGGAGGCCAGGATCAACCTCATCACCAGCACCATCGGCTGGGAACCCGAGGCCGTCTGGATGGTCGTACGCCAGGACGTGGAGTATGTGAAGCCAATCGACTTCAGGACGGAGCCGTACGAGGTAGGCACAGCAGTCGCGACAATTGGCAATCGTTCTTTTACGCTAACCGCAGAAATCCGTGATCCAGCGTCACGGACCCTTTTTGCGACCGCGCGGACTGTTGTGGTCGGTGAGTCGCCGTTAACTGCAGATCAGCGGTCGGCGCTCGCCCGGTGGGAGGCAACGTGACCTCGTGAACCCGCGAGCCATCAATCGCCCTTCACGTTGACGATCTGCCGGAGCTCGTACCGAACGTCGACCAGATCCCGCGCGTCCTCCATAACCACGTCGATCGGCTTGTACGCCTGCGGGATCTCGTCGATAAAAGCGGCCGTGTCCCGATACTCGATTCCGGCCATCGCCTCCCGGAGTTGCTCGACTGTGAACTTCTTGCGGGCCGCAGTACGGGAGTAGTTCCGACCGGCGCCGTGTGGGGCGCTATTGAGTGCGAGCCGGTTGCCTTTGCCTTGGACGACATAGCTGGGGGTACCCATGCTGCCGGGGATCAGGCCCCAGGTGCCGGAGCTAGCCTCAATTGCACCCTTACGAGAGAGCCAGACGTCGCGGTCGAAATGGCGCTCCTTCGCTGTGTAGTTGTGGTGGCAATTGACCTCGTGCTCAACCCTGATTTCGCTGCCGATCCACTTCTCGAAGGCCGCCTTAACGCGGTCCATCATCTCGGCGCGATTGAGCCGGGCGAACTCCTGAGCCCAGGTGAGCCCGGCCATGTAGTGGTCAAAGTGCTCAGTGCCTTCGACGAAGTAGGCGAGGTCTCGATCAGGGAGGTCGATCGACAAGGTTTTCATGAGATCTTGGGCTTGCGCGATGTGATGTTGAGCGATCTTGTTGCCGATCCCGCGACTACCAGAGTGCAGGAACAGCCAGACGCGGTCGTCTTGATCAACAGAGACCTCGATGAAGTGGTTTCCCGAGCCGAGCGAGCCGAGTTGGTCGCGCCAGTTGGCCGCGTGGCTGTCGACGGGGACCGAGAGCTTGACAGCCAGTGATTCAAGATCAGCGATCCGCAGGGCGGTCTCGTGGCGCCAGATGCGCTTGTTGTAGGCGCCCGCGCCGAGCGGGATGGATGCCTCGATCGCCTTCCGCAGCGGGGCTCTATGAGCGGGGAGTTCTGCGCCGTGGAATTGGGTCCGGACGGCTATCATGCCGCAGCCAATATCCACCCCGACGGCCGCCGGGATGATCGCTCGTTCGGTCGGGATGACTGATCCGACGGTGGCGCCTTTGCCGAGATGGGCATCTGGCATAAGCGCGATGTGGGGATGGA
>JBKPAB010000139.1:0-13932 GCA_046726195.1 Actinomycetota bacterium | reverse complement strand
GCGCGACCATCATCTGAAGCCGCCTGGGCAGGTATCACCGAACCACACCACGCCGGCGCCTCGGTGCCTGCAGACGGCCGCGGAGCGCGCCAACACGGCACCCCCGGCTTGATCAGTCCCACACGGCCAAGGCATACCGGGAGCATCATCAGCCTCGAGGATCTCACCGAGCAGCTCACCGCGTTCGAGGCCCGCTACAACCAGGCTGCCCGCCCGTTCGACTGGCGCTTCAACCGCGACGACCTCAACCGACTCCTCGACCGAATCGCAGCCTGACCCCCGACGAATTAACGAGTGTGACCACTAGCTTCCTCACGCTGTACATGGCCTGCACGCCATATGCAGCGTCAACACCCCACGCAGCGTGGGTTATTGACAGGCTCGCATTCGCGCAACGAGAGCACCCTCGTGATCAGGTCGACGCTGGGGACCGATTCTTCACGCGGAGAGTCGTGGGCGATAGCGTGCATTCAGGCGTGCCGGTACGCCCACGACCACCGATTGACCGTGGCCCGCGATGCGGGTTGCGCACCGAGGAAGGTTGACCATGACCCTGACCGCGACCGACTTCCCCGCCCTGGAAAGTGATCCAATCGACAAGCTCTCCATCGACACGATTCGCACGTTGTGTATGGACGCTGTACAGGCCGCCAACTCGGGGCATCCCGGAACCCCGATGGCGCTAGCCCCGGTCATGTACACCGTCTGGCACAAGTTCTTGCGCTTTGATCCTGACCACCCAATCTGGAGCAACCGCGACCGCTTTGTGCTGTCCGCGGGCCATGCTTCGACGCTGCTCTACTCGATGCTGCATTTGGCAGGTGTGAAGTCAGTCAATCCGCAGTACGAGATTCTTGGCGAACTCGCCGTCCCACTTGAAGACCTGAAGAGGTTCCGCCAGCTGGACTCCAAGACTCCAGGACATCCGGAATATCGCTGGACTGCCGGCATCGAGTGCACCACCGGTCCCCTCGGCACGGGCATCGCGACGAGTGTTGGCATGGCGGTGGCCAGCCGCTGGCAAGCAGCGACCTTCAACCGTCCTGGCTATGAGCTTTTCGACTACGACGTGTACGCGATCGCAGGCGACGGCTGCTTGATGGAAGGTATCGGCGCCGAGGCTGCCTCATTCGCTGGCCACCAGAAGTTGTCCAACCTGTGCTGGATCTACGACGACAACAAGATCACGATCGAGGGCAGCACCGATCTAGCCTTCACCGAGGACGTCGCTAAGCGTTTCGAGGGCTACGGCTTTGCTATCCAACGGGTCGACGATGCAAATGACACCGAAGCGCTGACCAATGCGTTAGAAGCGTTCAAGGCTGAGCAGGAACGGCCGACCTTGATCATCGTCAAGAGCATCATCGCCTACGGCGCGCCCACCAAACAGGGTCACCATTCTGCGCACGGCGAGCCGCTGGGGGTGGAAGAGATCCGCGGCGCCAAGCGGTTCTACGGCTGGCCGGAGGACGAAAGTTTCCTGGTGCCGGACAGGGTTCGTGATCACTTCGCGGAGGCTGCCAAGCGCGGTGAGGAGCTGCGTGCCGCTTGGGACGAGCTCTTTGCGGCGTACAGCAAGGAATACCCTGAGCTCGCCGATCACCTCGACAAGATGCAACGGCGGCAACTGCCCGAAGGCTGGGATGCCGACCTGCCCGAGTTCCCGGCCGATCCCAAAGGTGCTGCCGGCCGGGACAGCAACCAGAAGGTTCTGAACATCGTCGCCCAGCGCGTCCCCTGGCTGATCGGTGGCTCATCGGATCTTGCGCCGTCCAACAAGTCACGTCTCACCTTCGAGGGCGCGGGAGACTTCGAGCCGGACAACCGGGCCGGCCGGAACCTGCATTTCGGGGTCCGCGAGCACGCGGCAGGCGCGATCACCAACGGCTTGGCGCTCAGCAAGATCAGGGCCTACCAGGCCGGTTTCTTGATCTTCTCCGACTTCCAGCGCGGAGCCTTGCGGCTCTCGGCGCTGATGGAGCTCCCTGTCATCCATATCTTCACCCACGACTCCATCGGGGTTGGTGAGGACGGCCCGACGCACCAACCGGTGGAGCATCTGGCGTCGCTGCGTGCCATGCCAGGCATGATCGATATGCGCCCGGCGGATGCCAATGAGGTCGTTGAAGCATGGCGAGTGATCATGCCGCTACGGCATGACCCCGTGGCGCTGATCTTGTCGCGGCAACCGCTGCCGACGCTTGACCGCAGCAAGTACGCGCCAGCGAGTGGGGTGGCCAACGGCGCATACGTGCTTGCTGGCGATCCGAACCAGACACCAGAGGTGATCTTGATAGCTACCGGCAGCGAAGTCGCCCTCGCGGTCTCGGCGTACGAACAGCTGGTCGATGAAGGAATCAAGGCTCGCGTGGTGAGCATGCCGTCGTGGGAGCTGTTCGACCGGCAGAGCCAGGATTATCGAGATAGCGTGCTGCCGCCCGAGGTGACTGCCCGTGTCGTGATCGAGCAGGCCTCCTCGTTTGGTTGGCACCGGTGGGCCGGCGCAGGAGGCGAGATCATCGCGATGAGCACCTTCGGAGCCTCGGCACCACTCAAAGCGCTGCAATCGAAGTTCGGGTTCACTCCAGAGGCGGTGGCGGCCGCGGCCAAACGTCAGATGGGCCGCTGATCGCCGCTGGCGAGCTCGAAAGCCACTGCACCTTCGGCGTAGTCGGCCGATGTCAGGCGAACTAACACCTCTTGCCCGAGGCGCAGCCGATCCCCAGTAACGCGGCCCTCGACGGCTGGCTCCTTGAGCATCACGGTGCCGCGTTGCTTGTCTTTGACTTCGATCAGTGTGCCGCTGAACGTCTGGCCGACCCGGTCGGCCAGCAGGTAGACCTCGAGCAGATCGATGATCGCTCGCTCGTAGTTCTTGGCTCGGCGGTCCGCCACAGCCATCTGTTCGGGGAGGCTGTCCAAAGCACGAAGTACCCAGTCCGGCACCGCCTGATCTGCGCACAGGGCGACGCAGATCTCGCCGGAGTAGCGATCCACGAGGCGCCGCAACGGAGCTGTGGTGTGGGCATAGTCGCTCGCGAGGGCTGCATGATCGACATCTTCAGGGATTCCACCGCTAAAGCTCCGGTAGCCGGCACCTCGGAATAACGCTGTGGAGGCACCGAGCATCGCTGCATGATCGGGCCAGCCCGGGTTGAGCGTACGGACGAAGTCGGGATAGTCCATCTCCGGAGGCCACACGATGCGGAGCGCTTTGGCGACTCGGCGCAGCCGGCGCAATGAATAGTCATCGGCGGGCGGCATAGTCCGCAAGATGCCCACTTGCCCGTACAGCATGATGTGCGCGGCTGCCATGCCGGTGAGCAGCGAGATCTGCGCGTTCCAGCCTTCAACGGGCTCGGGTGCTCGATAAGCCAGTGTCCAGCCGTCTCCATCGTGTCGGATTTCCTGCTGCGGTAGCTTCAGGCTGGCCCCGCCCCGCGCCCGTTCCCGGAACTCGCGCCATTGGCCCACCAGCTTCAGCAGGCCAAGTGTCTGGCGTGGCGTGCTGCTGTCGATCTCCGCCTGGGCTTGCCGGTAGCTCAGCTGGGCGCGGCTGCGAACCATGGCCCGTGCCACCTCTGCAGAAAGCGTCTGACCCCGGTGGTCCAGCGTGATCGTCCAGAGCAGTGCAGGTCGAACCTCGTTCGGCAGCAGGCTGGCCGCTCCTTCACTGAGCACCGGCGGGTGCAGCGGAGTACGACAGTCGGGTGCGTAAAGTGTGGTTCCGCGCCGATGCGCTTCACGATCGATCGGATCACTTGGTCGGACGAAAGCCGCCACATCAGCAATCGCGTAGGAGATCACGAACTCGCCATGCGGGCCCCGAGTGATGTGCAGCGCCTGATCAAGATCACGAGAACCAGCAGGATCGATAGTGATCAGTTCCAGATCCGTACGGTCAAGATCAGGAAGGCGCGGTGTGTCGGCAGCTTTCTCTGCAGCAGCCTGAACCTCAGCGGGAAAGTCCGACGGCACTTCGGCGGTTGCCCGGATGGCTGCCAAACCCTGCGCGAGCTCCGCGGACACCACCGGGGGCAGTCCGATCTTGCGGGCGGGCATTACCGCAGCCTAGCTGTGCTTGATTGCCTCGCTCGCAAAGCTCCCTCGGCGCGGCTCGCCCATCTCTGCGCAGGAACGCACGTACACGTTCGCTCCTGACGCGATGCACACGTTGCAACTTGTGTGAAGTGAAAGGAACGAACGTACACGTTCTTTTCCGCGGCGGACTGTTGGAGCCTCGCCTCACTCCCAGCACGGGGCGCCTCAGCACGACGGCGCGCGATCCGGTTCCGCCGGCAGGGCCATTCAGCGAGGGCGGTCAACCATGTACTGACGTGGTACCGGATCGCCGTCCAAAGCGCGATTGACCAATGCGTCGGCGGCTTGATTGAGCTCCCGTGGCACCCAAGTCCAGGTCACCGACGCCGGTCGCAGCCGCGCTGCCTGCAGCGCTAACGGCTTCAGGTCGGCGTGCCGCACCTTCCACCGGCCAGCCATCTGCTCGATCACCAACCTGGAGTCCATGCGCACCTCAAGGGTGGCGGCCGGGTCAATCTCGCGGGCCATCTCAAGTCCGGCAATCAGACCGCGGTATTCGGCCACGTTGTTGGTCGCTCGCCCGATGGGCAGACCTTCAGCTGCCAATACCTTGGACGTCTGGGCATCGCGTACCACCGCCCCGTACGCTGCTGGTCCCGGGTTGCCGCGGGCTCCGCCGTCCGCCTCCACGATCAAGCGGCGACCTTGCGTGGTGGCGGGCTCCTCGTCGAAGAGACCAGGTCGGCCCTCTGTATTGATGTCTTGATGTGGGATCGATTCCTCGGTCATCAAAGACCTGACTGCGACGTGCGGATGAGGATTCGGCCGCATTCCTCACACCGCAATACTTCATCCTCAGCTGCGGCGGAGAACACCCGCAGGTCGGCCGCGTTGATCTCGAGTTGGCAGCCCGTGCAACGGCGCTGCCGTAGCTCCGCCGCACCGACGCCACCGTGGCTGGCGCCGATCTTGCTGTAGAGGGCGAGCAAGTCGTCAGGAATCAATGTCGTGAGCTCAGCTCGCTCCGTGCGCAGCCCGGCTATCTCATCAGCGAGCGCCGCAAGCTGCCGGTCACGTTCCGCGATCGTCTCCGCCAGGTCGTTGTCGATCTCATCTATTCGGGCGCGCAATGTCTCTCGGTTGGCCACCGCCCCCTCCAGCTGCTCCATGACCTCCAGCTCTGCGTCTTCAAGATCACTGATCCGCTTCTTTAGGTGGCTGACCTCCTCCAGCATCGAGGAGAGCGCTTTGGGGTCGGCCACGGCGCCATTGGCGATCCTGGCCTGATTCCGGTTAAGTCGCTCCCGGACAGGCTCGAGGTCGGTCTCGGCTTTAGCCTGCTCCACCTCGAGGTCTGACATCGCCGTCTCGGCCGCTACCAGGTTGGAAGCCAGGGCCGCGCGTTGGGTCCGCAGCCTGACAATCGCTGCATGCTGGGACAGCGTCTGACGTCGATGGTCGAGTTGGGCAAGTGTCGTGTCGACGTTCTGCAAGTCCAGCAGGCGCAGCTGCGCATCCTTGTCGGCCCTGATAGCCCTCATCCTCCTTAACAAGCCACGGCGTGTGCGTACGCCCGCCGGCACCACACTACTGATCACGGCCGGTTGAGCAGTCTTACGGCCGGGCGTTCCACCGTTCGAGGGCAGGCTCCCCTTTTTCTTCACCCAATACCGACACCGTGCCCGTGTCGAGCGGAAAATGCACACCGAGTCTGAGGTCAAACTCCAGCCAGCGCATGGTGAGCGCCCGGAGGGCATGGCCGTGACCAAAGCAGATCGCCTTATCGACGCCAGATCCGCGGACCCGATGGACCACTCGGTCTAGTCGGCTCGCAACCTGCGCGGCTGTCTCCCCACCGGGAACCTCGCCGTTCCAGATCGTCCAGCCCGGAACTGCGTTCCAGATCTCCACGCTGGTCTTGCCCTCATAGTCACCGTAGAACCATTCGGCAAGATCGCTGTCGATCTGCGGCTCGTAATCGCCAACGAATCCAGCTAGCTCCGCAGTCTCCCGGGCTCGCCTCCGTGGGCTGCTGAGGATCAGCTGGAAGTCTTGCGGAGCAAGGTGGCCCTTCAAGGCGCGGGCCAGCCGCTGGCCAGCCTCAGTGAGCGGCAAGTCGGTGATCGAGGTGTGCCGACCTGACCGACTCCATTCGGTCTCGCCATGGCGGACCAGAAACAGGCGCGTCGGCATGCGGTTCACCGTATCGCTCATGTCAGCCTTCCGACGGCTCACCACGGCCGCTTGGGCGTCGAAACGACTCAGGGTTCGGCGATGCTCGGGTGCAAGAATGGCACGCATGAGCGATCGTCGGCCCGCACTGCCGAACCGCCAGATTCCCTTCTCAGAGGCCTTCAAGGAGTTCATCGTCCAGGGCTGGGCCCCCTACCCGAAGGACCTCCCGGATGCACTTGCCGCCGCCGCGCTAGCACGGGAGCGCCGCGAAAAGGTCAGTGCTCAGTTCCCCGGTGAACGGCTTATCATCCCCGCGGGTGGGCTCAGGGTGCGCTCCAACGACACGGACTACCGATTCCGTCCCCACTCAGCCTTCGCGCATTTGACAGGTCTTGGCACCGATCGAGAGCCTGACGCCGTACTGATTCTGGAGCCAACCGACTCTGGTCATGACGCAACTCTCTACTTCCGGCCGCGTGCCCCGCGTGACTCTGAGGAGTTCTACGCCGACAGCCGCTTCGGTGAGTTGTGGGTTGGTCGGCGGGCATCGCTGGCGGAGATGAGTGCGCTCTGCGACATCCCGTGCGCGTCGATCTCAGACCTGCCAGATCATCTGCAGAAGAACAGTGACAGCATCCCGATGCGGGTGCTATCGACAGACCTGGACCTCGAAATCCGGAAACTCATCGAGGAGATCCGGGGTTCCCAACCCAGGGATGATCAAGAGCAGGTTTCGACCGCCGCAGTCGATGAGGAATTTGCAGTGGCGCTCAGCGAGCTGCGGCTGATCAAGGACGCCTTCGAGATCACCGAGATGCGCGAAGCCTGTCGCCAGACGGCTATGGCCTTTGAGGCGGCTGTGTCCGGCATCCCGGAAGCAGTCCGCCGGGGCCGCGGCGAACGCTGGATCGAGGGCATCGTCGGACTCCATGCGCGGCATGCTGGCAACGCTGTCGGGTATGACACCATCGCTGCCGCCGGTGAGCACGCCTGCACGCTGCACTGGATTCGCAACGACGGTGCGCTGCGGGAGGGCGAGCTGATCTTGCTGGACGCGGGCATCGAGTTGGATTCCCTCTATACAGCAGACATCACGCGTACGCTGCCGATCAGTGGCGCATTCACCGACGAGCAGCGCATGGTCTATGACGCCGTTTATGAGGCGCAGCAGGCAGGGGTTGCCGCAGCCCGCCCGGGCGTCAGGTTCTCCGATGTCCACAAAGCAGCGGTTGCGGTGATCGCCGAGCACCTCGACAATTGGGGCCTCCTGCCCGTCAGCGTTGCAGAGACGTTGAGCGAGCAGGGCGGACAACATCGGCGCTGGATGGTGCACGGGACCTCGCACCATCTCGGCATCGACGTGCATGACTGTGCACAGGCCCGGCTGGAAAACTACCGCGAAGGCATTCTGCAGCCGGGCATGATCATGACTGTCGAGCCCGGACTGTACTTCAAGCCTGATGATCAGCTGGTTCCGGAGCCTCTGCGTGGCATCGGAGTACGGATCGAAGACGACATCTTGATTACCTCCGAAGGCAATGAGAATCTGTCGGGGATGCTCCCCCAAGGCAGCGCTGAAGTCGAGGCCTGGATGTCCAAGATCTGGAACCACCCGCACCAGTGAGGCAAGGAGGAGGTTGCGATGACGAGTGCACCACATCGTCGTTATCTGCCCACCTTCAAATCGCTCAACCGGCGTCCAGCGGCCGATGTCATACCGCTTCCGTCACCTCCGCCGAGTTCGATCATCGCCTGGGCATGGTACGTCGACGGCGTACGCAAACCGGCGGAAGACCTCAGTGTGGCAGCCCGGCTGGCCAATACCGGCGACGGCTTCGTCTGGCTCGGCCTCAAAGACCCTAAGGACGAGGACTTGATGGCGCTGGAATCCCTATTCGACTTGCACCCCTTGGCGGTCGAGGATGCGGTCCATGGCCATACCCGTTCCAAGCTGGAGATGTTCGGCGACGACCTTTTCATGGTCATCTCGACAGTCGCCTATGTGGAACATGAGGAGCTGACCGCTACCTCGGAAGTAGTCGCGACTGGGCAAGTCATGGTGTTCCTCGGCGAGCATTTCGTGATCACTGTGCGTCGCGGTGAGCATGCGCAGCTGAGCACGCTGCGCCGGACACTGGAAGCCGACCCGACCCGATTGGCACGCGGGCCCTCAGAGGTGCTGTACGCGATCGCAGACAAGATCATTGATGATTACCTGGCCGTCGTCGCTGAAATCGAAAACGACATCAACGAGATCGAGTCCCTGGTCTTCGCTCGCCACGGCAAGCGCGAAGAAGTGGAGCGTGTCTACCAGCTCAAGCGAGAGCTGATCGAATTCAAGCGGTGTGTGATGCCGCTCGGTCCGCCGCTGGTGCGGCTGGCGACTCGCGAGCTTCCGGTAATACCGCCAGAGGCCAAAGCATATTTTCGGGAGCTCGCCGACCATCATACCGAGGCTCGGGAAGCCGTGGCTGCGTTCGACGAGGTGCTGACCTCGATCCTGCAGGCGGGTCTGGCACGCGCATCAGTTGCCGACAACGAGGACATGCGCAAGATCTCAGGCTGGGTGGCAATCGTCGTGGTGCCGACCCTCGTCGCCGGGATCTATGGCATGAATTTCGACAACATGCCCGAGCTCCATTGGAAGTACGGTTACTTCGTCATCCTCGGCCTGATGTTGTTGATCATGATCTCGCTTTACCTCGGCTTCAAGCGCAACAGGTGGCTGTAGCGGCCGCGCCGCTATCCGCGCTGAGCCTGTCGAAGCGGCCGCGCTCCTATCCGCGCTGAGCCTGCCGCAGCGTGCCCTTCGACAAGCTCAGGGCACATAACGATGCGTGCTGAGCCCGTCGAAGCGGGCGCGCTGCTATGCGCGCTGAGCCCGTCGAAGCGTGCAGTTCTTGCCCCTCGACAAGCGCCGGCCTGAGCTTGTCGAAGGCTCAGGGGCACATTGCGTCGTGGAGTTTACAGGCGCTCCCCTGTGCGGCAAGCGCAGCCTTACTCGAATGCGGCGGCTCTTGCCCCAGGCATGCCCTGAAGCAGTTCGCGCGCCTGAGCGGCGACTTTGTGCTCGCAGAGCACCTCATACTTCGTCGCGACCGTCTGTGTCACCGATGTGAAGTCCCGCCGTCCACGGCTCATTGCGTAGGCCGCCGCGTTGAATCCAATGCCAAGCGCTACACCGATCGCGAGCGAGGCCAAAAGTAGCAGCACGATGCTTTGAGGCCGAGTGAAGATCAACATCACCAGACCGACCAGCAAGCCGGTCGAGATGCCCGACTGCATGCCCTGGGTAACGACGGTGCCCCAGTTGCGACGGCCGGTGACCCTCTCAACCGACTTGAGATCGGTACCGACGATGGCAAGGTTCTGCACCTCGAACTTCTGGTCCGCCAGGAAGTCGACCGCCTTCTGCGCGTCTTCGTAGCTGGCGTAGATCCCGACTGACTGGGGGAACTGCAGCTCGAAGAGCGAGCCGAACTGCCGCGGCGTTATGGGCATCGCGTCCTCCTGAGGTTCGCTCTCCCAATTTACTCGTCGGCGCCGCAGCACCTCGCCCCTGCGTTCGGATCAGATCCTCGGCCTGGTGAACACGCAGAACTCGTTGCCTTCGGGGTCCGCTAAAACGTCCCAGTCGATCTCGTCGTCACGACGACGGAGCAGCCGGGCACCGGCCGCAAGGAAGCTCCCGGTCTCGCCCCAGACATCCCAATGGATACGATTCTTCACCGTCTTGGGCTCGGGAACCCATTGGAAAACCATCGGCCACGGCATCCCGGGCACCCGATCGATCCAGGAAAAGCCCCGGTCCTGATCATGACAGACCTCGCTGCCGAAACGGTCCGCCCACCACGAGGCGATCGCGACCGGATCGGCCGCATCGACCACCACCTCGTAGACCCGGTAATCCCGCAAAGATTCCGGATCCCGCGTGAAGGCGCACAACTCCCCGCCTTCGGGATCGGCCAGTACCGTCCATGGCTGTGTCTCATCGAGAATGACCGCGCCCAGCGTGGTCAACTCCGAGACTGCCGCCACGTGTACGTCGATGTGCACTCGCTGCTTGACCGTACGCGGCTCGGGCACCTTGTTCACCCACAAGGTGTGCTCGGGGACCTCATCGACAAGTCTGATGTTGCTGCCGCTCGGGTCAGCGCGAAGCCCCAGCGCAGCAGCCCAGAAGGTTGCTAGAAGGTCGGGATTGACGGCATCGATGCAGAGGTCTTTAAAGCTTGGGTCCATGAAGCTGGCGGTCTCAGCAGCTGCCATGTGCAGACCCTAGCGGACGTGATCTTGTGTTTGGATCGCGCGCGCCGCTGTCTTGACGAACGAGCGAGCGGCCAGCCTCCGGGTCCTGAGCTTTCGTCCCCGCGTAGAAACTGCCTACCGCAACCGCCTGTGGGGTCCACAAAGCCTGCTCCTTCTAGGAGTTTCGACGCCCACTGTGTAGCCGCCAGGCTGTGATAATCGAAGCGTGGCAGGAAGCGCGAGCTCGGTCTTCATCTCACGTATCCGGGGCCTGCCCGTCCTTGACAGCGCCGGGGACCAGGTAGGAAAGCTGCGCGACGTTGTAGTGCAGCGCCGCGCCGCTGGGCGAGCGCCACGGGTGAAGGGTCTCGTGGTTGAGCTGTTCGCACGGCACCGGATCTTCGTGCCGATGGCTCGCGTGCGCAGCATCGACGGCTTCCAGGTGGTGATCACCGGGGTTGTCAACATGCGCCGCTTCGAACGCCGCGAATCCGAAATGTTGGTGATCGACGACCTGTTCGACGTGACGGTGGAACGCACCGATAATCCGGTCTCGTCAGTCATCTTCGACGTCGCGATACGGCCGATACGTTCTCATGACTGGGAGCTGTCGCAAGTTGCGCTGCGGGAAACCGGAAGCCGTCGGCGATTCGGTCGGCGGGGCCATGTCACCATCGTGGACTGGTCGGCGATCAAGATCTTGGCAGTCGAGCGAGGGCAGGGTACCGACCAGCTGCTGGCTCGGATGGCGGACATGAAGGCCGCCGACATTGCCCGCGAGCTGCATGAAATGTCACGTGAGCGCCGAGCCGAGGTTGCATCAGCGCTCGATGACCACAAGCTCGCTGCCGCTTTGGAGGAGCTGCCTGACGATGAGCAGGTGCAGCTGATCTCGGAGCTGGACACCGAGCGCGCCGCCGACATCTTGGAGGAGATGGATCCAGACGATGCTGCCGACTTGGTCGCCGAGCTTGCCCCAGAGCTAGCTGAGGTGCTGCTGGGACGCATGGAGCCTGATGAGGCAAAAGATGTTCGGCGCCTGCTGAGCTATGCCGAGTCCACCGCCGGAGGGATGATGACGCCGGAGCCGGTGATCTTGCCGCCCGATGCGACGGTCGCCGAAGCCTTGGCTCGGATCCGCGACGCGGAGCTGACGCCCGCGTTGGCGTGCATGGTCTACGTGTGTCGGCCACCTCTGGAGACTCCAACCGGCCGCTTCGTTGGCGCGGTGCATTTTCAGCGGCTGCTCCGGGAGCCACCGTCGACGCTCGTCTCAGGCTTGGTTGACACCGACCTCGAAACCCTCGCCGATCAGGCGAGCATTCACGAAGTGAGCCGCTACTTCGCGACGTACAACCTGGTGAACGCACCTGTCGTCGATCATGATCATCGTCTGATCGGCGCGATCACGGTGGATGACGTCCTTGATCACATGCTGCCCGAGGACTGGCGTGGCATGGAACTAGACGCCGTGTCGGCGCATCAGCCGTCGGACGCAGGAGTGATCGCCAATGGCTAGAGCAGTTCGGGAGGCCGAGCCGCGACTGGACATTCCGGGCCGGCGCAAGCGGTCAACGATTCCCACGGTCAAGGTCGATCGGGAGGCCTTCGGAAAGTTCGCTGAGGGGTTTGCCCGATTCATGGGGACTGCGCGGTTCCTGTTCGGCATGACAGTGGTCATCGTGGTGTGGGTGCTCTGGAACATGCCGTTCGGTCCACCTCGGCCGCAGTTCGATCCCTATCCATTCATTTTCTTGACCTTGGTCTTGTCGTTACAGGCCTCGTACGCTGCTCCGCTGATCTTGCTCGCCCAGAACCGGCAGGAGGCCCGTGACCGCGTCATGGCGGAGCGGGACCGCGAGCAGGCGGCACAAAGCCGGGCCGACATGGATTTCTTGGCGCGCGAGATTGCCGGCCTGCGGATGTCGGTCGGTGAGTTGGCCACTCGGGACTACCTGCGCTCGGA
The DNA here is from genome assembly GCA_046726195.1 of Actinomycetota bacterium. Classification (GTDB taxonomy): domain Bacteria; phylum Actinomycetota; class Actinomycetes; order Propionibacteriales; family Propionibacteriaceae; genus Microlunatus. The sequence goes on along the minus strand of JBKPAB010000139.1, from coordinate 1,502 downwards.
GCTGAGGGCGGAGCTACACGCCATGCTCGTCGAGCTGGAGAGCGAGGAAGTGCCGCTAGGACGACCAGTCGAGCGCTAGCCGCGGCATTCGGCTTCAATCGGCGCGAAACGCAGCGAGCCGACGTAGCCATCAGACACCAGCAAACTCCGGCTCTCACCTACGCTGGGGTACGTGCATGACCCACAGTCCAGTCAAGGCGCGGCCACGTCTACCGTTGAACATCCGCTGGTGGCGCAGATTCGCAAGGCGCTGCATCGGGTGGACGACCCCGAGATTCGCCGGCCGATCACCGACCTCGGCATGGTCGATGGAATCGAGGTGGAGGCCTCGGGTCGGGTGCGGGTGCGGGTGCTGCTGACCGTGCCTGGTTGCCCGCTACGCGACACACTGCACCGCGATGTGACCGCCGCCGTACTTTCGGTGCCGGGAGTGACCGGCGTCGATGTGGATTTGGGTGTGATGTCGGATGAGCAGCGCGTGGCATTGCGTGAACTGCTCAAGGGCGGGCAGGCGGAACGCGAGATTCCGTTCGCTCGGCCGGATTCTTTGACCCAGGTGATCGCAGTCGCCTCGGGCAAGGGTGGCGTCGGGAAGTCATCTGTCACCGTGAACCTGGCGAGTGCACTTGCCGCCGCTGGGCTTAAGGTCGGCATTCTGGACGCCGACATCTATGGCCACTCGGTGCCGGCGATGCTCGGTGTCGCTGACTCCCGGCCCACAGCCGTCGAGGACATGATCATGCCCGTGCCCGCGCGAGGCCTCAAAGTGATCTCGATCGGCATGCTGAAACCGCGTCGCGATCAGGTAGTTGCCTGGCGCGGCCCAATTCTCGACCGGGCCCTCACCCAGATGCTGGCTGACGTTTACTGGGGCGACTTGGACTTCCTGCTCATCGACCTGCCACCGGGGACCGGCGACGTAGCGATCTCCCTGGGCCAGAAGCTGCCCAACTCCGAGGTCTTGGTGGTCACGACGCCGCAAGCCGCCGCCGCGGAGGTGGCGGAGCGTGCCGGCACGATGGCGTCGATGATGCACCAGCACGTCATCGGCGTGGTAGAGAACATGTCCTACCTGGTGACCACGTGCCCTCACTGCGGCGAGGTTCACACTTACGACATCTTTGGGACCGGCGGCGGCACTGAGGTGGCGCGAACACTCAGCACCCGGCTGGGATATCCCGTGCCTCTCCTCGCGCAGGTGCCGATCGACCCGCAGTTGCGCGCTTCCGGTGACGCCGGCCTGCCCCTGGTCGAGACCGACCCCGATCAGTCGGCGGCCCGTGCCCTCAGCTCACTTGCTGACACGCTCGTCAGGCGGGGCCGAGGGCTAATCGGCAAACAGCTCGGCCTGACTCCCGCGGGGCACTAGCCGCTCCTCCAGCCTGGCGCAGAAACGAACGTGTACCTCCGCTCCCTTCGCGTCACACATTTTGCAACGTGTGCGTCGCGCCAGGAACGAACGTGTACGTGCGTTTCTGCTGGCGGGTAGAGGCCGCCGCGAT
>JBKPAB010000138.1:0-8472 GCA_046726195.1 Actinomycetota bacterium | reverse complement strand
ATGAGCGAGGACCGCTTCATCTTGCGCTCGATCACCGACGAGATCATGTACGCGATCATGGAACTATCGGGTCAGGAGTATGTGGACATGTACGCGCCCGTGGCGAAGGAAGCGGCGGCACGCGAAGCCAAAGCGCAAGAGGTCGACGAAGTCTCCCCTCAGGCATAGCGCAGTGACACTGACGCGCTTCCCCGGGAGGGTTCCCTCAAAATCTGACGCCAGTTCCTGCGACACGCCGTCCTGACCAAACGCACGCGAAACGAGTGTCAGTTTTTCAGGGAATCATGACTTGATCAGGAACCTCAGAGATCGCGCAGTAGGCGGGCCACCAGGGCCTCGGGCTGGCTGAGCGCGAGCAGGTGACCGCCGGGAAGCTGTTCCGCCTCAACACCGAGGCGTTCTCTGGCAATCCGGCGCTGGAACTCGTAAGGGAAGAACCGATCGTCACGACCGGCAAGAACAGTGGTCGGGACGTCGGGCCAGCTAGCCAGCGGGAACGGGGTTTGGAACAGCGAGTCCACTGGCTGTTCGTCGCCCGATGCCATCAGCAGCGCTAGCACGTCGGGCGACAGGTCATGAAGGAAGTGGATCTGAGCATCGAAGCCGGCATCGGGATCGCGGCCTTCCGCCTGGTCATTGCTCCGTACCGCTGCGGCCTGGCCGGTGTTGGCCCACCAGTCGCCGGCGGTTTCTCCAGGCGCGGGAATCATGGCGTTCAGCAGCACGAGTTCTGCTACTGGGAGTCGATCGCAGGTCAGAGGTGCGCTGAAGGCACCCATCGACTGAGCGACGAGAGTGACCTCCGTTGCCGTCCCGGCTGCCGAAACGATGGCATCGGCTTGGTCGGCGATGGTGGCGCCGGGCCAATTGGGCAGTGACACCGCGACGCTGGAATAGCCGGCATTCTGGATGAGCGGCTCAACCAACTGCCAATACCCGGCATTGCCACCCGCGCCCGGAATCAGAACGAAGCTTCGTTGCTGCATGAGCACCATTCTGGGCGTCCAGCCGCCGATAACTCAGCTGCCCATCGGAGATCGACCGTCTACAGTGTCAGCGTGTCTCTGACGAGCCAGGTCCCTTCGCTGAAAGCGCTGCATGCGCTGCAACCGCTTCAGCAGCCGGCCTACTCCTCACCCCACGACGTTGCCGAAGTCGTCGGCAAGCTTCGCACGCTCCCGCCGCTGGTCTTTGCCGCCGAGTGCGACAAGCTGCGCACCAAGATGGCCAGCGTGGGAGCCGGTGAGGCCTTCATGCTGCAGGGCGGCGACTGCGCCGAGACGTTCGGCGATGTGACAGCCGCGAACATCCAGGGCAAGCTTCGAACCCTGCTGTCTATGGCGGTTGTGCTGACCTACGCCGCGCAGGTGCCGATCGTGAAGGTTGGCCGGATGGCAGGCCAGTTCGCGAAGCCGCGGAGCTCGGCAACCGAAACGCGGGAGGGCGTCACGCTTCCGGCATATCGGGGCGACGCGGTCAATGGCTTCGACTTCACGCCGGAGGCTCGCGAGGCGGACCCCCGGCGGCTGCTGGAGGTTTACCACGCTTCATCCGCCACCCTGAACCTCACGCGGGCGTTTGTTACCGGCGGGTTTGCTCACTTGCGCAGCGTGCATAGCTGGAATGCGGACTTCGTCAAGAACTCAGCGGCTGGCGTCCAGTACCAGAACCTCGCCAATGAGATTGATCGAGCACTCGCCTTCATGGTGGCTTGCGGTATCGACGATGATGTCTTCCGAACCGTCGACTTCTACTCCAGCCATGAGGCGCTGATCTTGGAGTACGAGCACGCGCTGACCCGGATCGATTCACGCACGGGTCAGCCGTACGGCACCTCCGGACACTTCTTGTGGATCGGTGAGCGCACCCGCCAGCTGCATGGCGCGCACATGGAACTGTTGCGGCACGTCCGAAACCCCATCGGCGTCAAGCTTGGGCCGACGACCACAGCCGACAACGCATTGGACCTGGCTGATCGCCTCGATCCTGATCATGAACCAGGACGGATCACCTTCATTACGCGGATGGGCGCGGCGAAGGTGCGAGAGGTGCTTCCGGACATTGTGGCCAAGGTGACAGCCAGCGGCCGGCAAGTGGCATGGGTCTGTGATCCCATGCATGGCAATACTTTCGAAGCGCGCAACGGCTATAAGACTCGGGCATTCTCGGATGTGATGGCCGAGCTCAACGGATTCTTTGACGTTCACGAAGAGCTTGGCACCTGGCCTGGAGGGGTGCACGTCGAGCTGACTGGCGACGACGTGACCGAGTGTGTGGGCGGTGGCGACGACTTGGTCGAGGCCGACCTGGTGAGCCGCTACGAGACTCTGTGCGACCCGCGACTGAATCGCAACCAGTCGCTGGAGCTCGCCTTCCTCGTCGCAGAGCGACTCACCAGAGGCGGCATCAAGAGAACCAATCCGGTCCAGGCGTACGTGCCCCTTACTTTTTAGATCTGCTCGCGCAGGCCGCGCTGGAGTTCCTGTCTTCCTCGCTCGCTCGCGGGCACGCTTCTGCTGGTGGGTGCTAGCTGTGACCGCGTATGCCCGCCCGCTCGCTCGTCCAGACAGGAACGCGCGGCCTACCCGACGCTCGCAGATCATGGTGAACGCACCGAGGTCACGGGAGTCGGGCCGGCACTCACCGGTCCTGGGGCAGCCCGAGCACATTACCGTCGAGGTCGGTTGGATAGGCGCCCGATGTCAGACTCTTTCCATGATCGACCTGCGCTCTGACACTGTGACAAAGCCAACCCAACCGATGCGAGAGGCCATGCTCGCCGCGGAAGTCGGAGATGACGTCTACGCCGAGGATCCGACTGTGATCGAGCTGGAGCAGCGAGTGGCGCAGCTGCTCGGACATCAGGCTGGTCTGTTCTGTGTGAGCGGTTCGATGTGCAACATGCTCGGTGTACGGCTGCTGGTCGAGCCCGGTCAGGAGGTGGTCTGCGACGTACAAGCTCACATTGCCCGGGCGGAGATGGGCGGACACGCCGCACTACAAGGCCTGACCATGCGGACCTTTCCGTCCACCCGCGGCAAGTTGCAGCTCGCCGAGGTGGCCAAGATCATTTCACCGTCAGCCGGACCTTACCTGGTATCCACGGCGGCGGTCGCGGTGGAGAACACCCACAACTTCGGCGGCGGCACGATCCAGCCGTTCCAGGAGCTGACTGCCGTAGGCGAGCTTTGTCGCGAGTACAAGATCGGCTATCACCTCGATGGCGCCCGGTTGTGGAACGCGCACATCGCGACCGGAGTAGCGCTGGAAGCTTATGGGCGACTCTTCGACACCGTCAGTGTGTGCTTCTCCAAGGGACTTGGGGCGCCGGTCGGTTCGGTGCTAGTGAGCTCGGCGGAAAACATCGCGCGCGCCCGGATGATGCGGAAGCGTCTCGGTGGTGGCTGGCGCCAGGCCGGGGTGCTCGGCGCCGCGTGCCTGTACGCCCTTGATCATCACCTGCACCGGCTCGCCGATGATCATGCAGCAGCACTCGCCTTCGCCGAGGCTGTGGCGAGTTATGTTCCGGCTGCTGTCGAGCCGGCCACGGTCGAGACAAATGTCGTAGTCATCGACACGGGCGCTGCGCCCGCTGCACCCGTCGCTGCAGCGGCAGGGGAGCGCGGGGTACGAGTATCCGCACTCGGGCCTTTCATGATCAGGGCGGTTACCCATCTTGACGTGACGGCCGACGACTGCGAGTCCGCCGGTCAGCTGGTAGGCAAGCTGTTGGCCGGGTAGCGGCTACACACCGATCACTTCCCGATGTCGGCTGAAGGAAGGCACGTATACGTCCGCTCCTATCACGATGCACAAATTGCAGAGGCTGTTGCAAAATGAAAAAGCCGTCGCGAAGTTAATGACAGAGGCGCTTCGGGAGCAGATTTTGCTTCTCTAGCACAGTATCTCGCTAAGTTTTGCTGAATTTCGAGCCCGAAAAATGGATCTCAGCTCATTCTGCAACAGGCTCTGCAACATGTGCATCGCGACAGGAACGAACGTGCACGTCACGTGCACGTGTGTTCCTGCCACCCGATCCCCGGCACACGGCAGCCTGCCTTACGGTGAGTGAATGCGGATCACCCACCTTGGGCATGCGGCGGTGCTGGCCGAGACCGACGGCGCGCGAATTCTCATTGATCCGGGGAATTTCTCCGACGCCTGGCACTCCGTAACCGATCTTGATGCGGTGCTGGTGACGCATCAGCATCCAGACCATCTCGATCCAGAGAACCTGCCAGCCCTGCTGGCATTAAACCCGTCCGCGGAGCTTCTGGTCGAGCCGTCGATTCTTGATCTGATCAGCTCCGGCGAGTTGCCATCGCTTGCTGAGAACACCACAGCGATGCCGCCGGACCACCAGGTAGCCGTCGGCGACGTGCTGGTGACCGCGGTAGGTGGGCAGCATGCCATCATCCACCGCGACATTCCCCGGATCGGCAACGTGGGTTATGTGCTGCGGTCGAAAAGCCAGCCTGCTCTGTTCCATCCCGGCGATGCCTACGACACAGTCCCGGACGGCATCGACATCCTCGCCGTTCCGGCGTACGGGCCCTGGGCGGCTATGAAGGAGACGATCGACTTCGTGCGGGCGGTTGGCGCGTTGGAGGGATTCCCGATCCACGATGAGCTGCTCAGTGATCGAGGCCGGAACCTGGCCTTCAACCGCCTCAATGAGATGACCAGCACCCGCCTGGTTAACCTACGCGGCGGTACCACGCACGAATTCTGACCTGGCCAGCTGAGCGGACCAAGCCATGGTCGATCAGTATGGATTCATGACACAACGCAGCGTCACGGTCGGCATTGGCCCGGTCGCATTCCAAGACGTCGAGGCTGTGGCGCGGCACGGAGCCCGGGTCGTCATTGCCAATGACGCCTGGGCTGAGGTCCGCAAATCGCGCGACATCATCGAGGCCCTTGCTGATGATCAACAGCCGCATTACGGGGTATCCACGGGCTTCGGTGCCCTGGCAACCCGGCATATCCCAATCGAGCTCCGTGGCCGGCTGCAGCGCAGCCTGGTCCGCTCGCACGCCGCGGGGTCCGGACCAGAGGTCGAGCCGGAGGTGGTGCGGGCACTCATGCTGCTGCGGATCTCGACCCTCGCCACGGGCCGCACCGGCATCCGCGAAGAGACCCTGCGGTGTTACGTCACCATGCTCAACGCTGGCCTGACGCCGATTGTGTACGAGTTCGGCAGTCTCGGCTGCTCCGGCGACCTGGCGCCGCTCGCCCACTGCGCCCTCGCCCTGATGGGTGAGGGAATCGTGCGGGATGCAACGGGTGCTGCCATGCCGACGCGCGATGCCTTCGCCGCAGCTGGCATCTCCCCGATAACGCTGGCCGAGAAGGAGGGGCTGGCCTTGATCAACGGGACCGATGGGATGCTCGGCATGCTGGTGCTCGCGATCACCGATCTCCGACGGCTGCTCACAGTTGCAGACATCACCGCGGCCATGAGCGTGGAAGGTTTGCTCGGCACTGACGATGTTCTCGCCGACGATCTCCACGCTCTCCGGCCGCATCCGGGTCAGGCCGCTTCGGCCAGCAACATGCGCAAGATCATTGCTAGCAGCGAGATCCGGGAAAGCCACCGCACCGAGGCCTGCACCCGAGTCCAAGACGCCTACTCACTGCGTTGCGCGCCGCAAGTTGCGGGCGCCGTACGGGACACGGTTGATCATGCGGAGCGGGTCGCACTAATCGAGCTGGCGTCCGCCATCGACAACCCGGTGATCACGCTCGACGGCCGTGTTGAGTCCAACGGCAACTTCCACGGCGCGCCCCTTGGCTATGTACTGGATTTCCTGGCGATAGCGGTGGCAGATCTGGCCAGCATGTCGGAGCGGCGTACCGACCGGTTCCTCGACAGGGCCCGCAGCGGCGGGTTGAACGCCTTCCTCGCGGCCGACCCCGGAGTGGACTCCGGCCACATGATCGCGCAGTACACGCAGGCCGCGATCGTCTCCGAGCTCAAGCGGCTTGCGGCGCCCGCCTCAGTGGACTCAATTCCCAGCTCGGCGATGCAGGAGGACCATGTTTCCATGGGCTGGTCGGCGGCGCGCAAGCTGCGCCGCGGCATCGACGGGCTGACCCGGGTGTTGGCCATCGAGCTGCTGACGGCTGCCCGCGGCATCGAGCTGCGCGCGCCGCTGCAACCTGCTCCGGCCAGCGCCGCTGTCATCGCCGCCCTGCGCACTGCCGGTGTACCGGAATCCGGCGCGGATCGCTGGCTTGCGCCCGAAATCGAGATCGCTGTCGAGCTGGTTGCCAACGGCGCCGCGGTAGCGGCCGTCGAGTCGGTGACTGGCGCCCTCACTTGATCAACGAAGGAGATCCCCGACATGGAAGGCGCCCGACCCGTACGAGCACCGCGTGGCAGCACACTGACGGCACGCTCCTGGGCCACCGAGGCCCCGCTACGGATGCTGATGAACAATCTTGATCCTGAGAACGCCGAACGCCCCGATGATCTTGTCGTGTACGGCGGCACCGGCCGTGCCGCCCGAGACTGGCTGTCCTTCGACGTTATGGTGCACACTCTGAGGACGCTGGCGGCCGACGAGACCATGCTTGTGCAATCAGGTCGCCCGGTCGGGGTGATGCGGACCCATGAGTGGGCGCCGCGGGTGATCTTGGCCAACTCCAACCTGGTGCCGGACTGGGCCACCTGGCCGGAGTTTCGCCGATTGGAGAAGCTCGGGCTGACCATGTACGGCCAGATGACCGCGGGCTCGTGGATCTACATCGGCACTCAGGGCATCGTGCAGGGCACGTACGAGACATTTGCGGCGGTCGCGGACAAACGGTTCGGTGGAACGCTGGCCGGTACCTTGACCCTGACGGGGGGTTGCGGAGGAATGGGCGGCGCGCAGCCGCTGGCCGTGACGTTGAACGAGGGCGTCTGCTTGATCGTCGACGTCGACCGATCCCGGCTGCAGCGTCGAGTTGATCATCACTATCTTGACGGGATCGCTGATGATCTTGATCAGGCAGTGTCGCGGGCGCTGGCTGCCAAGGCGGAGCGGCGGGCTACCTCCATTGGTGTCGTCGGCAACTGCGCTGAGGTCTTTCCTGAACTGCTGCGGCGTGGCGTACCAATCGACATCGTCACCGATCAGACCAGCGCCCACGATCCGCTGTCCTATCTCCCCGAGGGGATCAGCGTGGAGGACTGGGCCAGCTACGCCGAGCAGAAACCCGAGGAGTTCACCGACCGGGCACGGGCCAGCATGGCGCGTCACGTTCAGGCGATGGTGGAGTTTCAGGACGCCGGTGCTGAAGTCTTCGACTACGGCAACTCGATTCGCGACGAGGCCCGGCTGGGTGGCTGTGAACGTGCCTTCGAGTTCCCGGGGTTCGTTCCTGCCTACATCCGGCCGTTGTTCTGTGAGGGGAAAGGTCCGTTCCGCTGGGTGGCGTTGTCTGGCGATCCGCGGGACATCGAGGTCACCGATCAGGCTGTCATGGATCTGTTCAGCGACAACGACCGGCTGCAGAAGTGGCTGCGTGGCGCGCGCGACAAGATCAGCTTCCAAGGGCTGCCGGCGCGGATCTGCTGGCTCGGGTATGGCGAGCGCGACAAGGCGGGCCTGGCCTTCAACGACCTGGTCGCCTCAGGCAAGATCAGTGCGCCCATCGTTATCGGTCGTGATCATCTGGACTGTGGGTCGGTCGCCAGTCCCTACCGTGAAACCGAGGGAATGCTTGACGGCTCGGACGCCATTGCCGACTGGCCGTTGTTGAACGCCATGATCAACACCGCTTCCGGAGCCTGCTGGGTCTCCATCCACCACGGCGGCGGGGTCGGCATCGGGCGCTCCATTCACGCCGGCCAGGTATCGCTCGCGGACGGTACGGAGTTGGCAGCCCAGAAGCTGGCCCGGGTGCTGACCAACGATCCCGGCATGGGGGTCATCAGGCATGTCGACGCCGGCTACGAGCTCGCCGAACAGGTCGCGGCTGAGCGGGGCGTGCGCATTCCGATGAAGGAAGGCATCTGAGGACTGATCATGACCCTTCAGAGATGCCCCGCCGGTCGGATTTCATATCTCGGGTGAGTCAAGGTGGTTGGCCGAGGGACTAGAGCTGAGTCGCCAGGCCGCCATCGAGCATCACCGGTCGGACGCGAGGAGCGTCAGCCAGTCTGATGGTTACGAACCAATCACTTACCGACTCTCAGTCAGAAACCTGGGTTAACCCAGGTTTCCCGCGGTCTACACAGGTTGCAACCTGTGTAGACCGCCGGAAACCTAGGTTTACTTAGGTTTCTGCATCGTGCCGTCGCGCTCTGACGATGGCTCATCCCGTCGCAGCAGTGAGCCGGGCGGCGCAGTACTTGCATCGGGTGGCGGCGACAGGCAGATCGGATGCCTGGCATTCCGGGCAGGTCTTGGTGGGTTCCGGCTCGCCGAACACGGTCGTGCCGCGCCGTCGCATGTAGGCCCGGTAGGGCACAACGAGCACGAA
>JBKPAB010000137.1:0-2432 GCA_046726195.1 Actinomycetota bacterium | reverse complement strand
GTAGCGGGTGCGGGAGCAGCATGAGCACCGGCCGCTCGATGAGCGCGAGCAGCCGCGGCTCCGGCCGACCGGGAAGCAGGAGCCGTGGTCGTCATTTCAACCCTCCTGTGGCGTAAGCATTGGTGAAGGCGACAGCTACGTTGTGACCACCGAAGCCGAATGAGTTGTTGATTGCGGCAAGGTCACCGTTTGGCAGGTCGCGTACTTTGGTGGCGATGTCGATACCAAGATCAGGTTCTGGGTTGTCCAGGTTGATCGTGGGCGGCACCTTGCGGTGATAGAGGGCTAGCAGCGTCGCCAGCGACTCCAGCGCGCCTGCACCGCCGAGCAGGTGCCCGGTCATGGATTTGGTTGCTGTGACGATCACCTCGGTGTGTTCACCAAGTGATTGCCGAATGGAACCGGCCTCGGTGACATCACCTTGCGGCGTGGAGGTGGCGTGCGCATTAACGTGCACGATGTCGCCAGGAGCAAGATCAGATTCGCGAAGCGCCTTGGTCATGGCCAAGGCCTGACTTGCGCCCGTCGGATCCGGTTGCACCATGTCGTGAGCATCGGCGGTGATGCCGGCGCCCGCGAGTTCGCCGTAGATGCGGGCGCCGCGCGCCTGTGCGTGCTCCAAGGTCTCGATGACCAAGACGGCTGCGCCCTCGCCGAGCACGAAACCGTCCCGGTCGACGTCCCATGGCCGCGATGCACGCGCCGGTTCGTCATTGCGGCGGCTCATGGCCTGCATCTGGGCGAAGCTGGCGATCGGCAGCGGATGGATGACGCCCTCGGTTCCACCCACGACGGCGACATCGGCCCGGCCGAGGCGCAGCATGTCTAGGCCGAGAGAGATCGACTCGTTGCTCGAGGCGCAGGCCGACACTGGTGTGTGTACCCCGGCCCGAGCTCCGAGGCGCAAGCTGACATTGGCAGCCGAAGCGTTGGCCATCAGCATTGGGATGGCTAGCGGGCTGACACGGCGAGCGCCCTTTTCCTTCTGGATGTCCCAGTTGGCGAGCAGGGTCATCATGCCCCCAATGCCCGTGGCGATGGCGACGCCTAAGCGCTCACGGTCGACCGGGTTGTCCTCCCGGAGTCCGTACCCCGCGTCCTGCCAGGCCTCCAAGGCGGCGACAACCGCCAGTTGGGCGGAGCGGTCGAGGCGGCGGGCCTCGACTCGCTCCAGGATCTCGGCCGGGTCGACGGCTGCCTGTGCCGCGATCTTGACCGGAAGATCATCTGCCCAGTCGGCTTCGATCTTGTGTACGCCGGACTTGCCGGCCAACAGACCGTCCCACGTTTTTCCGACGTCGCCTCCGAGCGGCGTAGTGGCTCCAAGTCCGGTGACGACAACGCGGATGCGTGACATGGCATGACTCCTGCGAAGCGTGTCGAGTGGTTGGGGCTGATCTTGGAGCCATCTTTGGTCTGGCTGGCCCCGACATGATCAGCGGCGGGATCAGGCGGCAGCACGCTCGATGTAGGCGACAGCGTCGCCTACCGTTTTGAGGTTCTTGGCCTCTTCATCGGGAATGCTGACGCCGAACTTCTCTTCGGCGGCATAAATGATCTCGACCATCGACAGCGAGTCCACGTCAAGATCGTCGGTGAACGACTTGTCCAGCTGGACGTCGTCGACTGGGACGCCGGCGACCTCATTAACGATCTCAGCTAGATCTGCGCGGACTTCTTCGGTGGTGGGCATCAATAGGGCTCCTTCAGTGGTTTGGGTGGATGGTTCCGGTGTCCAGATTTCAGGGCAGGATGATCACCTGACCGGCGTAGACCAGGCCGGCGCCGAAGCCAATGATCAGGCAGGTCTGCCCGCTATGAGCCTCGCCAGCCTCCAGCAGAGCCTCGATCGCCAGCGGAATCGAGGCCGCCGAGGTATTTCCCTGTCGTGCGATGTCCCGGGCGACGACGACGCGGCTCGGCAGCTTGAGGGCGCGGAACATGGCGTCGGTGATGCGCATGTTCGCCTGGTGGGGTGCGAAGACGTCCAGGTCCTCGGGGCGTACGCCGGCGGCGTCGAGCGCCTCAGCGGCAGTCTTGGCCATTGTGTAGGAGGCCCACTTGAAGACGGGGTTGCCTTCCATTCTCAAGGTCGGTCGATTCGCCGCGCCTGCAGCGGACCGATACGACACCGGGTCCAAGGCCAGGGCAGCATCCCAGGGCTGGGTCTGCTGAATCAGCAGCGCCTGGTCGCCGTCGGAGCCCCAGACCACTGGTCCGATACCTGGAAAGTCACTCGGGCCGATCACGGCAGCTCCGGCCCCATCTGCGAAGAGGAATGCCGTTGACCGGTCGGAGTAATTGGTCATGTCGGTGAGCCGCTCCACCCCGATGATCAACACATATCTGGAGGCGCCACTGCGAATGAAGGAGTCGGCCATCGCCGTCCCGTAGCAGAACCCAGCACAGGCGGCCGAGATGTCGAATGCCGC
>JBKPAB010000136.1:0-22222 GCA_046726195.1 Actinomycetota bacterium | reverse complement strand
GAGATCATCGGAACAGCGGGGGCGCTGTGCTTCTCCTGCTTCGCCGATGAGCCTTTGCGGCTGCTCACGGTCAGCGGAGTGGAACAGATCAAAGCGCCTTATCCCGAAACGGCTCAGCTGCCGCTTATCCAGGCCGTGGTGGACGCTTTGACAGGGCATGGCACCTCGCCCAGCGACGGACACAGCGCTGTGAGAACGGCTCGCGTTATCGACACTTTGTTATCGGACTACAGGAAAAGCCATGGGATCAACTACCCGGTGTAGAGGTTGCCAACTGTGGCCCTTGTCGCTGCACGCTGGCCGGATCGGCAAGGATCTGTGTTGTGACGACGTGGCGTGACCCCGAGGTGATCAAACGGCTGTTGACGACGCCGGCAAAGTGGGCCGTTGTCGGCCTATCCGCCAACAGCAAGCGCACTGCGTACAGCATTGGGCAGTATCTGCGCGACCGACTCGGCATGAGCATCGTCCCAGTCAATCTTCGCGGTGAGGACGCCCTGGGCGAACGGGGATATCGCCGGCTCGCTGACATCCCCGGCCCAGTCCAGGTCGTCGATTGCTTTGTGAACAGTCAGCGGGTCGGCGCGGTCGTCGACCAGGCTATCGCCGAGAAGGACAGGCTGGGCATCCAGGCGGTGTGGCTTCAGCTCGGCGTGATCGACGAAGCTGCCGCCGAGCGTGCGCGCGCAGCCGGCCTAGATGTTGTCATGGACACCTGCCCCGCAATGGAAGCTCCTGCCGTCGAGGACATACGCGGTCGTCTTTAGCTCTGCCTGCCGATGGAACAGGTCGAGCACGTGTCCGAGGCACTGGCGCGCGAGCTCGGGGTCGTAGCGAAGGCCCGCGTCGCGCCGAACGCGTGCTGGCCAGCTCATGGACCGCTACCCCGACCCACCGGGCTGATTTGCAGAGCGCCAGGCCTCCTGGAGGCCTCGATAGTTGATGACCATGATGCCCTCCTCCCGGAGCTGATCTTGGGTTGTCTGAGAGGTCAGGTATGCCAAATCGCTGCTACGCACCCGCCAGCCCTTGTCGGTTGCTTGTGTCTTGGAGTCGCTCGGGCCAGGATGTACTGCCCACTCATTCAGACCAGGCGGTAGATCATGCAAGAGCTCCGTGAGATGTTCCGGCTTGGTCTGGGGGTCGAGCGAGAAACTGTCAAGGAAGTGATGATCAACGACCGGAAGGCCTCGCTGCCGGGCCATCTGGCGATGTGGCTTCAGCCATACCCTTGCGGCGAGACCGTACTCGGCGGCAAGAGCTAATCCGAGCTCGAACATGTCTTCTCGTCCGCCGTCGGCCAGCGCATGCCAGTCGAGGTGGGTCGGTGCTAGCCCGGCGGCCGTAACCAATTCGATCTGAGCCCGCAGCTCAACCTCAACCTCCTCAGTTTTCGCGTGGTCCAGCAGCTTAGTTCTCGCGGTGGAGGTGAAGAAGTGGCCGTCCCAGTCGAGCAGGGACGCTACCCGGTCGGGGGGAGCTATCGGCGCAAAGCGGAGTCGGGCAGACTCGCTGGCGAGCGTGAGGTGGATTCCGAACCGAATATGAGGTCGCGCTTTCAGCAGGCGTATCGCTTGGTGTGCCCCCGGACAGGGTGGCATCAGGCTGCAGGAGCTGGCAACTCCCTGCTCGATGGATTCGATGACCGGGGCATTGATCGCGGGATACATACCAAGATCGTCAGCGTTGATGATCAACACACGAGTCTCTGCAACAAACCCCAACAACTCACTGGCGAGCTGGGCTGAAGATGAGCCGCCAAACTCGGCCCCACGTGGCTGGGTCACAACCGCAGTCAACCCCGCATGCTGTCGCCCATACAACCGGGCCCGCCCCATGCTGAACCCCGCCCGGTGTGCCGAGAGGGGAACGCTCACCCGCAGCCCCGCATGGGACGATCGGATGATGATCGAGGTTCTCGCGGACACTCTGCCGTTCGCCGTGGCACTGCTATTGAGTCCGTCTCCGATCATTGCGGCGCTGTTGATCTTGCTCTCTCCCTCAGGCACAGCCCGCGGTGTGATTTATGGTCTCGGGCGGCTGGTGGGCGTGGCACTGGTCGCGGTTCTGGTCTCATTGATGATTGAAGTGATCACAATTGAGTCCGGTTCCACCTTGGTGTCGGCGAGCCTACGGATTGCTCTCGGGGTCGCATTGCTGGGATTCGCAGTGGTGAAGTGGTTGCGGCGACCCAAACCGACCGACCATGTGGCGCTGCCCAAGTGGATGGCATCGGTGGAAGGCATGTCCCCGACTGGAGCGGCGGGACTGGGCGCCCTGTTGCCGGTCGCGAACCCGAAGGAGCTCGCCCTCACCATCGGTGCCGGACTCACCATCGGCGCAGCAGGGCTGCCGCGGGCTGCGACTGTCAGCGTCGCCTTGTGCTACACCGTGATCGCCTGTCTCACAGTGATCGTGCCCATCGCGGCGTTCGTGGTGGATCGGGACCGAATGGTTGGACCGCTCGGTCGGGCGCGGGGCTGGCTTGTCCAAAACAACGACACGATCATGATCGTCGTTTTCGTGGTCATCGGCTCGATGCTGATTGGCGCGGGAATCCGCCAGCTGTAACGGCGGCATGATCCACCGTTGCCTAGCCGATTAACTAGAGTTATGACCGTGCGCATCGTCGTGATCGGCGGGAGCGGACACGTCGGCAGCTTCTTGGTCCCGCGGTTGGTCCGCGCCGGACACGAGGTTGTCAACTTGACCCGCGGCGCCCGCGCTCCCTATCTCAATGACGAGGCGTGGTCGGAGGTCGAGCAAATCCAGGTGGACCGGGCCGCCGAGGACGCGGCCGGGACGTTCGGGAACCGGGTCGCTGGGCTCGAGGCCGACGTGGTCGTTGACATGATCTGCTTCACGCCTGACTCAGCGGACGCGCTGGTGCAGGCACTCCGCGGCCGGAGCAAGCATCTGGTCCATTGCGGGACCATCTGGCGGTATGGGCCGAGCCTCAAGCAGCCGATGCGGGAGGACGACACCTCGCCGCCGTTCGGCGAGTACGGCACCCAGAAGGCCGCCATCGCTGAGCTGCTGGCCGCCGAGACACATTCCGGCGGCCTGGTTACCACGGTGCTCCAGCCCGGCCACATCAGCGGCCCCGGCTGGCCACCGATCGGGCCACTGGGAAACCTTGACCCGGACGTCTGGTACGCCCTATCGGCCGGCCAGGAGATCGCCGTCCCAGGCCTGGGTGCCGAGCTTATGCATCACGTCCACGCCGACGACGTGGCACAGGCCTTCCAGCTCGCGATCGAGCAGCGGGATGCGGCGGCCGGGGAATCGTTCAATGTGGTGGCGCCGTCGGCTCTGACGGTCCGTGGCTTCCTGGCGATTGCCGCGGGCTGGTTCGGGCAAACCGTTCAGACCCGCTCGGTGAGCTGGACTGAGTTCCGATCCGGCACGACCGCGGAGTTCGCCGACTCCAGCTGGGGGCATCTCTCCCGCAGCCATTACGCCTCGATCGAGAAAGCCCAGAGGCTACTCGGCTACGCCCCAGCCTTCGAACCCGAGGCCGCGGTGCTGGAGGGCATACGCTGGATGATCGACCATGATCGGCTCAAGGTCGCCAACCCCCTGATCGTCTAGCAGGGTCAGAGACCATGGTCGTGGCGCCAGCCGGCGGTCTTTGAGGCGTACTTCTCCCACCAAAAGCGCGGAGACGCGCGGTCTGCAGGTCCTTGAGGCGTACGTTTCCAACCAAAAGCGCAGACAGGCTCGCTCAACCGTGCTTGAGGCGCACGCTTCCAACCAAAAGCGCGAAGACGCTCGGCGGACAGCGCCTTGTCGATGGCACGCTGGGCCCGGCAGACCTCGTCCCGACCTTAGGAGAGCCGACATGTCCAACCTCGCCCACGGAGCGCCCGAGACACGAACCTCACCAGAAACCGGGTACGCCGCCGTTAACGGTTTGCAGATGTACTACGAGGTCCACGGCTCCGGCGGCACCCCGTTGGTCCTGCTACACGGCGGTTTGTTCAACATCGACCTGCAGTTCGGCGAGCTCCTGCCGAGCCTGGCCGCGGGCCGCCAGGTGATCGCCGCTGACTTCCAGGGACACGGGCGCACCAACGACATCGACCGGCCGCTCACGTCTGCCCACCTCGCGTCCGACGTCGTCGGCTTGCTGCAGCACCTGCGGGTGGCGCAAGCTGACCTCTTCGGGTTCAGCGTCGGCGGCGCCGTCGCTCTCCACCTCGCCATACGGCAGCCCCAGCTGGTCCGAAAGCTGATCGTGTCCTCGGCTTCCTTCCACCCCGATGGGGACCGTTCGGAGGGTAGCGAGGCGGTCGCAGCCATGACAGTCGACATGATCGCCGGCACTCCAATGGAGCAGGAGTACAGGGCCAAGTCGCCGCACCCCGGCCGGCTTCAGGACCTGCTGGACAAGCTCGGCACCTTTGACCAGGGCTTCACCGGCTGGTCCGACGCGGACATTCAAGGCATCGCCGCGCCGACCCTCATCACCGTCGGGGACTGTGACGCCGTCCACCTAGACCACATGGTGAGGTTCCTCCAGCTGCGCGGGGGTGATGTCAACGGCGATTTCGTCGGGGTTCCGTCCTCCCAGCTCGCGGTGTTTCCAGGCACCACGCACTTCTTCGGCCTGGCGCGCACCGCGCTGGCCCTCGAAGTGGTGCTGAGTTTCCTGGACGCACCGCTTCCAGAGCGCCCATGAATGTCTCGGACCAGCCCTGGTCGCCATTCCCAGTGCAGGACTGGTCCACGCTGCCACCGGATCCACTGGGAAGCGTCGCGATCAACCCGACCTGGCCCGCGCCCGAGTCGCCGAAACGATCATGGTGGCGCCCGCTTGTGATCATCAGCCTCGTCGGCGTGCTGGTTGCAGGTGCTGCATTCGTGGCCAGCTCGGAAGGCGTGGCTGGGCGAATGACCGTGGCAGCCGGCTATTTGCCCGCCGATGGTGTGGTGTCCTATGAGCGGACCGACACAACCCGGGAACTCAAGACCACCCTGGGCCTGGCCGTCACCGAATCGGCCCGCATGGCAGGAGTGGCCGGCCTGCTCAGCACCGACAGCGCTTTCGCTGCCAAGTTGATCGATGTGGCCGGCGCGGACCGTGATCGGATTCAGATCTGGCGGACCACGACGACGGCGATCAACGATCCGGCGGTGTCGGTCCAGACCATCCGCTTCTACCGCGTCAACGACGGCGTTGAGTTGATGGGCCTCAGTGCCCCGTCTGAGGGTTACGTCTACAGCCCGGCGCTGCTGCTGCTACCGGCCGACGTAGGGGCTGGGAGCCAGTGGAGCGGCGCCGGTTCCGCTGGGGCGACCCTCGACTACCGAAGTGAGCTGCAGGCTGAGGCTGCAGGTGCTGGGTGCCTCAGAGTGTCGGGGGAGGTGCGGTACCTCTCGAAGGCGGGCCAGCTGGGTCGAGTCGTGACCATCAGCCAGACGTGGTGCCCTGGCCAGGGCATCGTTGCTGAAAGCCAGAGCTACGCCGCCGTACGTACTGCCACCTCACGCATCGATCCACCAGAACCGAGCGCCCAGAACACCTCCGACACACCGATTAACTGGACTGCGCCGCAGAGCTGGACGATGAAGCCTTTCAGCACGATTTCGATCAACCCCACATTCGGTGAAGGGCCCATGGTGGGTGTGCCGTCCGCGGCCACGCCCGTGCGTACGGAGTCGGGGCTGGTTATCCGGGCAACCACTGCCGGCGACCTGGTCGCCACGACCCCCAAGACTCTCACCGAATGGACCTCTATCTGGCGGGGGCGCCCTGGCGGCACTGTGATGACGCTGAGTTCCTTCGGCAATGTGATCATCACGACGACGAGCAACCGCCAGATGGTCGCCTATTCCGATCGCGGCGTCCGTTTGTGGCAGCTGTCCTTCGATGATCTTGCACCGACAGCGCCGGTCCGGGTCAGTGATCGTGATGCGGTCGTCGTTGATCTTGCCGGCGAGATACGAAGATTTGATCTTGCCACTGGCACTGTGCTGTGGCGGCACGCCACTGGGTCCGATGTCAACGTCTCGCCGGCGGCCGGGCAGGGGCTTGTGGTGATCATGGATCGCGGTGGCACCACGACTGCTTTCGATGCCGACTCTGGAAGGCGCAGTTGGGATCTCGAGATGCAGGGTGCGGCCGCGACAGTGATCGGCGATACGGTCGTAGTGAGTCAAGATCAGACAGCCCACGCGCTGTCGATTCAGACCGGGCGGCACCGATGGGTACGTTCCATATTCGGCACCCTCACCGATATGGCGAATTTCGCCGATCAGTCGGTGGTAGCCACCAAGAGTGAGTCTGTGATCTTGAGTGCGGAAGGTGTGGTCAACCAGCGGCTCGGGCCGTTACTCACCTTGACCCCGACTCAAGATCATCTTGTGGCCTGGGGTCCCACCGAAGCGTCGGTCATCACACGAGACGGCACGGTGCTTACTCGCTGGAAGCTGCCATCGCTCACCCTGTCACTCCAGGACCGACTCGCGCTTGCCACATCGCAAGGGGTGATGCTGTTCAGCAACGACTGGACCTTCCAGGTTCGCGATGACACGGGCTGACTCCGACTCGGCGACCGGTCCCGAGCTGGTAGCCAGCCCCGGCGGAGGGACCAGCCCGGGCCTGGCTACAGCGCCGGTAACCGACCAGTCAGCTTTCACCCAGGCCACGTCGGGACTCGCCAGATTCGTGGCAGCGCTCTACCGGCAAACCTTGGTCAATCCCATCGATCATGGGCGCCTGCGTGATGTGGAGTGGCCGTACGGGCTCCGCGCGATCGTGCTGGCCGGGTACATCGTCTTCACCATCGCCGGGCTGACCGTGATCTTCTCCGGGCTGATCCGCGAGTATAGCTATTTGATCGTTTTCGGCTTCGGTTCCGGACTCGGGTTGCCAGAACAGACGGTCTGGCCAATGCTCCTGCTGCTTTCCTTCGGCGTCGCTTCGTTGATGTCGGCGGCCCAGCATGGACCTTGGTGGCTGAAGGTGCTGGGGCTGCTGTTCACGCTGATGGTGATGGGAACCTGGTCGTTGCGCAGTGGATCGCTGTCGGGGTGGGTGGGCTGGCCCATTCTCGCGGCTTGCCTCATGGTGGCGCTGCTGGTGATCGTGATCATTCGATGGCGTGGCAGCTTTGCCTGGTGGGAATTCGCCGTGATGTGGGCGCTGATTGGCCTGGCCATGGCAGTCGGCGTCGCCGAGACCCGCGAAGGCAAGATCTATGGCGCCGACTTCAACCCGCTCAACCTGCAGCAGACTGCGGCGTTTCTCGGCTATCTGGCCTTGCCGGCCGCAACGCTGGCGGGTGCATCAGTGGCAGAGATCACCGTACGAGCGACGGTCTCGGCAACGGAGAACGCGCAGCGGCTCGCCCGGCGGGCCTGGCCGCATGTGATCTTGGCGGTGGTCGTCGCCGTCCGCCTTGCGCAAGGGGCCTGGCAGGTTTCCCAACGAGATCCCGTGGTGGAGGGTCTGACTGCGTTGTTGTGGGCAAGCGCGCTGGTGATGGCATTCGCCGTGGTCGGCCTGGTCGTGCTGCGGCTTTCCCGGCGACGCGAATCAGCCCCCGTCGTCTCCGAGTTGGGTGATGAGCTCAGCCGGATTGGCTTCGTCGTCGCCGTGTCCCTGATTGTGGTCACGATCCCCGTTCAGGTTTTCCTCTTTGTCGTCCAGGTGCTGGCCTCGCTCGACCCCGGAGGCGTCGCGGCACGGCTCTCGTTCGACATCACCCCTCTGGTGACTCGCATCGTCGACCCCAGCCGGGTGCTCGTCGGTGTCGTGTTGATCATTCTCGCGGTGCGTGCGGCGCGCCGCGGCCAGCCAGGCCGTGCTCTGGTGATGGGCTGCATCGGCGTGATGCTCGTCGCCTTGGCGCGTCAGCTCCTGTTCGGCGATCGGACGCCAGCCCCGATCAACCCCGATGCACTCAACCTGGTGGCTTCGGGTGTAGCCATGGTCGCTGTCGTGATCTTGCTGATCCGGCGCAGCCTGACTTCCCAGCGTGCCCTGGCGTTCGCCGGGTTACTGATCTTGTCCGCGCTGTTTTCCTACCGCGACTTCATCTCCGACCCGCTTGGAGCGCTGCTCGGTTTTTCCGGAGCGGCCTTGGTCCTATTCGGTCTGACCTGGGACCTGTTCACGGGATCCAGCTGGGCCAATAACGAAAGCCGTCGCTTCCCTCGTCCAACTCGGGTGTTGTTGATGTTGACCAACTATGTGTTGAGCATGACGGTCCTCGCGTACGCGGCGCTGATCCGAGATGGCAGCACGACGATCTACTTCGATCCGTTTGCTCAGCTCGGCGACCTCATCCTGGGCACCGGGCTGCTCGCGGCTGCGGCCGTGGCGATCTTCGATTCCGCGTTGCGTAATCGGCCCATTTCGTGATCATTTGTCCGAAATCGGCAATGAGAGCCCGACGCGCTATGCGCGGTTTCCGCCAATTTGTCAGTCGGCTCTGTTCCAATACCTGGGTACGAGCTGATCTCATCTAGACCAGGATCGGACGCGATGTACCGCTTAACTCGGGGGGCGGAGAAGCTGCCCACACCCCTAGTGCCAGACCACGCCCAGCGCGCTGTCATCGAGCACGCGGGCGGACCGCTCTTGGTGCTGGCAGGCCCTGGCACCGGCAAAACCACCACGCTCGTGGAATGCGTCGTGGATCGGATCGAACGTCGCGGAGCCACCCCCGACAGCATCCTTGTACTGACTTTCTCCCGAAAGGCGGCGGCCGAATTGCGGGCCCGGATCGCAGGGCGTCTGGGCCGCAGCACGGTGACGCCGATGGCTATGACCTTTCATGGGTTCTGTTACGCACTGGTGCGCCGGTTCGCCGACGAGGTCGGCCTCGAAACGAGCGACTTCCGAGCTCCGCTGCGGCTGCTCACTGGACCCGAGCAGGAGTTCCGGGTCCGAGAGACGCTTCAGGGCAGCCTGGAAACACGGCGCGTCCCATGGCCCGACTCGGTTGCTCGCGCATTTCCGACCCGAGCGTTCGCCAGCGAGGTACGTGCCGTACTCGCGAAGGCACGGCAGCTTGGCATGGACCCCGAGGACGTGGTCGCCGCAGGCAAGGCCGCAGGCCGCGAGGAGTGGGTGAGCGCCGGAGCCTTTTTCGACGAGTACCTCGACGTGCTAGATGCCGAAGGTGTGCTCGATTACGCCGAGCTAGTGCACCGCTGCCGCATCTTGCTGGCCAGGCCGGAGATCGTCACAACACTGCGCCGCGAGATCGGCTACGTGTTTGTCGACGAGTATCAAGACACCGACCCATCCCAGGTGCGGCTGTTGCGTGTGATCGCGGGCGATGGCCGCGATGTGATCGTCGTAGGTGACCCCGATCAGTCAATTTATGCATTTCGTGGCGCCGAGGCCCGCGCGGTCTTGGACTTCCCAGAACTGTTTCGCACAGCGGCCGGATCACCTGCACCCGTCGTGGCGCTGAATCGGACACACCGCTTCGGCAGCACCCTGCTGGCAGCCAGCCGTAGTGTCGTGAGTCGCTTGGGTCTGCCCCGCTCGCTGCCGGCTGACGTCTTCGAGGCCTTTCGGCATCCCGCCGTCGACCCCCAACTTCCCAAGGGAAAAGTGGAGGTCTACAGCTGCAGCAGCGCCGGTGCGGAGGCGGAACACATCGCCGACATCTTACGCAGCGCGCACCTCCGCGAGAATCTGGCGTGGACGGATATGGCGGTGCTGGTCCGGACTGGTCGCACCATGATTCCCGGGCTAACCCGCGCGCTCGTGGCCGCGGGGGTACCGGTCGAGGTAGCTGGTGACGAGATTCCGCTTGCTGCCGACCCAGCGGTGCGTCCCCTCTTGCTGGCCCTGCAGGTTGCCGCTCGAGGTTGCGCGCCTACCGCCGACGAGGCCCAACTGCTGCTTACTTCACCGCTCGGCTGCATGGACAGCATGGCGACGCGCCGTCTGGGACGCTCGCTGCGGGAGGCAGAACGCGGCGAATTGGCAGGCACTGCGCTGCCGCGGCCCTCTGCCGAGCTCATAGGTCTGGCACTACGTCATCAAGATTTGCTGGACGACTGCCCGCCCAGCCCGGATGTCGAGGCTGCACGGGGCTTAGGTCAGCTACTACGGCGCTGCGAACGCGTTATCCGGGCAGGAGGCACCGCTGAGGAGGCGTTGTGGCTGCTCTGGTCGCAGACGGCCTGGCCGGAGAAGCTGCGCCAACAGGCGACCCGGGGCGGCGAGGCGGGACGCCGAGCAAACCGCGACTTGGACGCCATTTGCGCGCTCTTCGAGATCGCCGCTCGTTCGGAGGAGGTGTCGGGGCTGCGCGGGGTGACAGGCTTCCTGGCGGAGGTCGAGGGTCAGCAGATTCCCGCCGATCCATTGCGCGAGTCCAAGCTGCGAGGGGCCGCGGTCCGAGTGCTCACCGCCCACCGCGCCAAAGGCTTGGAATGGGATCTTGTCGTGGTTGCGGGCGTTCAGGAGGGTCGCTGGCCAGACGTACGGCGTCGCGGATCGCTGCTCGAGCCTGATCGGCTCGACCGTCACGAGGTGCTGGCGTCGGTACCGACCGCCGCCCGGATCGCGGAGGAGCGACGCCTTTTCTACGTCGCATGCACCCGGGCTCGGTCACGCCTTGTGGTGACCGCAGTGGCTGGCACCGAAGGCGAGGCTGACCAGCCTTCACGATTCCTTGCCGAGCTCGGGGTGCAGCCGAGAGAGTTACCGGGGCGGCCGCAGCGGCCGCTGTCCCTGCCTGCCTTCGTCGGCGAACTGCGCAGCATCGCCGTTGATCCGGAGGCCTCACCGCGACTACGCGAGGAGGCGGCCGTACGCCTCGCTCGGCTGGCCGATGCGACCGATGGTGACGGTCACCCATTGGTACCTGCCGCGCGGCCTGACCACTGGTGGGGGATGCGGTCGCTGACCCGATCTGACGAACCTTTGGTGCCGCCGGGGGAGCCGGTGCAACTCTCCGGCAGTCAGCTCGCGAGGGTACTGGCCTGCCCGCGAAACTGGTTCCTGGCGCGTAAAGCTCAGGGCGAGTCGGCGCGTACGGCCGCTGCGACCTTCGGTTCGGTGATCCATGTGCTGGCTGAGTACGGCGCCCACAGTGCAGCCGATAACGATGAGCTTTCCCACCATCTGGAGTCTGTATGGAATCAGCTCGACTTCGGCGCCCACTGGCTATCGGCAGTGGAGCGAGTCGAGGCGGAGTCCGCACTGGAGCGTTTTGTCACCTGGCAAGAGGCCAGATCTCATCTCACCCTGCTGGGTACCGAGGTCGAGTTCTCCTGCGAGGTCGAGCTTGGCAACGACCGCGTTCAGCTCACTGGGAGCGCTGATCGCGTGGAGCGCGATCCCGACGGCCGCATCCGGATTGTGGACTTCAAGACCTCAAAGACCGCGCCGACGGCTGCCGACATCGCGCTGCACGACCAGCTCGGGGTTTACCAGCTGGCGGTGCAGAAAGGTGCCTTCACTGCCGTGGCGGGGGAGGGCGCCCGGCCAGCCGGTGCAGAACTTGTGTATCTGCGGCTTGCCGACGGTGACAGTGGCCATCCGAAGATCTTCCACCAAGCCTCGCTGGACGATGTCCCGTTCCCGGTCAAGGCAACCGACAGTGCCGAGCAGCCCGCGGGTGACGAACGGCCAACCTGGGTGCATCGCCGGCTAGCTGAGGCTGCCCGGATCATTCGCAGCGAACATCACGAGGCCCGCATCGGACCCGGCTGCCGCTACTGTCCCTTCCGCACCAGCTGTCCCGCGCAGCCGGTCGGTCAACAGGTGGTGAAATGACCGTTCACACGCTTCTGCCACCTGCACCGCGTACTCGACTTAGCAGCGCCGCCGAGCTGATCGATGCACTGGGTATCCCGTTCTCCGCCCAGCAACTCGACGCCATCACCGCACCGCTCGAGCCGGGCGTGATCATCGCTGGCGCTGGATCGGGCAAGACCACCGTGATGGCTGCCCGCGTGGTCTGGCTCGTTGGCACAGGTGCCGTACGCCCCGAGGAGGTGCTCGGCCTGACGTTCACCCGAAAGGCAGCCGCCGAGCTCTCCCAGCGGGTCCGCAACGCGCTGCTGCGGGCCGGGGTGATCGCCGACCGCGGCGTCGATGAATCCGGCGAACAGTTGATCATGACCTATGACGCCTTCGCGTCCAGGCTGGTCGCCGAGCACGGGCTGCGGCTGGGTTTCGAGGCCGACCCGACCTTGATCAGCGGTGCCACTCGATACCGGCTTGCCGCGCGGGTGGTAAAGGCTGCGGCCGGGCCGTTTGAATTCATTTCACGGCTTCGACCGGCCACCGTCACCGAGCGGGTGCTGAGACTCGATGCCGATCTCCAGCAACACCTCGTGGACGTGAGCGATCTGGACGGGCATGCTCGCGACCTGTTGCTAGGCCTTAAGGCGGCTCCCCGCAACAACCGCGGCAACACCTACGCCGATGTCAAGAAGGCGATCATCGCCTGCCAGGAGCGGCTTGAACTCGCCAGCCTGGTACGTGACTACCAGGCCTTGAAGCGTCGGCTCGGCCTGGTCGAGTTCGCTGATCAGATGGCTATTGCGGCCCGGCTGGCCACCGAGCTACCGCAGGTGTCCAGTGCGCTGCGCGCAACCTTCCGAGTCGTGTTGCTTGATGAGTACCAAGACACCTCTGCAGCGCAGGCGATCATGTTGCGCGGTCTCTTCTCAGGTGAAACCGCCGGCCACGGTCGCGGGCATCCGGTGACCGCAGTAGGTGATCCTTTCCAGGCAATCTACGGATGGCGGGGGGCGGCCGCGAGCAACATCATGACCTTCGCCGACGACTTCCCGCTCGCCGACGGCCAACCAGCCCATCGCTACGCACTGACCATCAACCGGCGTAGCGGGCGAACCATCCTGGACGTCGCCAACGTGCTCAGTCGGCCGCTGCGGACCGAGGCGGACTCAACGATCACCGGCAACGATTGCCGCGACGGCCTTGGACTGCTGCAGCCGCCCGCGGGGACCCGATCAGGTCAAGTGCGGGCGGCAACCTTCGAAACCTGGCCGGAGGAGATCACCTGGATCGGGGACCAGATCGCGGGGCTGCGGGCGAACGGTGAGGTGACGCGCTGGGCAGATGTTGCCGTGCTGACCCGGCGCAACGCGGACATTGCCCCGCTGTACGCAGAGCTGACGGCGCGGGATGTCCCGGTGGAGATCGTCGGACTGGGTGGCCTGTTGCATCTCCCCGAGATCATGGACATTACCGCGACACTGCGGCTGATCGACAACGTCACCGCGAACCCGGATCTGATCAGGCTGCTGACCGGTCCTCGTTGGCGAGTCGGACCGCGTGATCTTGGCCTGCTGGGGCGGCGGGCCCGGGAGCTCGCCCACGCCGCGCGCCTCACAGCCGACGATGCGGACAACGAGCAGCCAAGCAGTGCAGCCGTCCTCACTTCGCTGGAACGAGCCGTTGCAGAGGTCGATCCCACCGAGGTGATCAGTCTGCTCGACGCGCTCGACAGCCCCGGAGACGCGGCCTACTCACCGGAGGCGCGGGAACGGTTCGCCCGGCTGTCGGCGGAGTTCGCCTGGTTGCGGCGGCACAGCGATGAACCTGTGCTCGACCTGACCCGTCGCGTCATCACAACAATCGGCTTGGACGTCGAAGTCATGGCTACTCCGGAGTTCGCGCGAACCTCGCGCCGCGACCAGCTGGGAGCGTTCCTCGACGCCGTTGCCGCGTACGTCGATGTTGATGGTGATGCGTCACCGTCCGGCCTGCTCAGCTACTTGGATGCTGAGAGCGAGCAAGGCGTGGGGCTCGAGCAGGCTGTTCCCTCCGACCGCGAGGCAGTGAAGCTCCTCACCGTTCACAAGGCCAAAGGTTTGGAATGGGAGGCAGTCTTCGTGCCGGCGCTTATGAAAGGCGTCTTTCCCAGCGACCGTGTCACTGACAACTGGGTGCTGAACCCCTCGGTGCTGCCGGCAGACCTGCGTGGAGACGCGGACTCGATCCCACAGCTCACCGAGACGAGCAATGCGGGAATGGTGGCATACAAGCAGCAGCTCAGCCGGCAGCAGCTGCTCGCCGAGGACAGGCTGGCCTACGTTGCGGTTACGCGTTCCAAGAAGCTCCTCGTGGGCACCGGCCACTCCTGGCGAGCCGACCTCAGCAACCCACGATCGGCCTCGAGCTACCTTCAGGCGATCATCGAAGAGGCGGTCCGGCAGGACCAGCTGCTCGTCGAAGCCGCACCGCCCGGGCCCGACAATCCCTTGGTGACGGAGGTGGCTCCGCAGCTCTGGCCGGCACCGCTCGATCCTGAAACCGAGGAACGGCGGCACGAGGCCGCGCGCGATGTGGAGCGAGCGCGGCGCCACTTCGCAGAACGGGGAAGCTACCACGACCCGACAGCAGATCCGTTGCTGCTTGATGATCATGAAATCGTCGCCGGGTGGGACGCCGACATCGACCGGTTGCTGGCGGAGGCGATCGAGTCGCGGTCGGGGAATCAGTCGGTCGAGCTGCCCGCCCAGCTGTCGACGACGGCGGTACTGCGGCTGCACGCCGATCCGGACACCTTCGCCGCTGACCTGGCCCGGCCGATGCCGCGGCAACCTTCCCGTTCCGCCCGCTTCGGCACGCGCTTTCATTATTGGGTCGAGCGCTATTTCGGCGCGCGGCTCCCGTATAGCGGGCTCGGCCAGCAGCAGCTGCTTGATCTTGATGACTTGCCTGACCGGGCCGATTCCGGGACTCACGATGAGGTCGAGCTGCGCGAGCTCTGTCAGGCGTTCGCGGCTGGACGGTTCGGCAGCACCGTGCCGTACGCGATCGAAGCACCATTCAGCATCTGGCTTGGTGGTCGGCTGGTACAGGGCCGCATCGACGCCGTTTATCAGCGGCCTGCCGAATCTGAAGAAGCGCGATTCCAAGTAGTGGACTGGAAGACCGGTCGCACCGAGACCGCCGATCCGCTCCAGCTCGCCATCTATCGGCTGGCGTGGGCCGAGGCGTACGGTCTTCCACTCGAGGAAATCGACGCGATCTTCTATTACGTGCGCACGGATGAGCTCGTCCGCCCTGATGCGCTACCGGGCCGCGACGACATCGAATCGACCCTGAATTCCCAGCTTCAGCGATTACCCTGACATCATGATCAATTGGGCGATGCCGAGCGACCTCGACCGCGTCGACCACCATCGCGGATCCGCCGAGTGGGTGGCCGGACTCTGGTACGCCGAGGATGCCATGCTGCTGACCGTTGACCCCGAGTCCCGATTTTCGACCAATGCCGGCGGCAGCAAGCTGCGGATGACAAGGCCTTTCATGGAATTCGACAGCCAGCGGCACCGGCTGCTCGGATTGCTTAATGGCTCACCCATTTTTGCGGTGGAGGAACTGGCCGACGGAGAGATGCATGATTTCCGTGAGGTTGGGTTCCAGCTCACCGACAACGAGCGCGACATCGCCGCGACTGCTGCTGCCCTAACCCATTGGCATCGCATGGAGCCGCAGTGCCCTCGATGCGGTGGGGCGACGGTGGTGATCAATGGCGGGTTTGCCAGGCACTGCAAGCGATGTGGCCGAGATCATTTCCCCCGGACGGATCCAGCAGTGATCGTCGCAGTCGTCGACGAGGAGGACCGGATACTGCTGGGTGGCCAGCCAACCTGGGGGAATCGGGTTTCGGTGCTGGCTGGCTTTGTTGAATCCGGCGAGTCGCTGGAGCAGGCCATTCATCGGGAAGTCGGCGAAGAGGCCGATATTGCCCTGTCCGAGCTGCGGTATTTCGGCAGCCAGCCATGGCCGTTTCCCCGCTCGCTCATGGTCGCTTTCTTCGCCCGTGCGGCGGGAACCGACATCCGTGTCGATATCAACGAGATCGCCCATGCGGAGTGGTACACCCGGGACCAGCTCAGCGCGAAGCTGGAAGCCGGCGAGTTGGGCCTGCCTGGGAAAACCTCCATCGCTGCGCGGATGATTCAGGCCTGGCAGGACGGTGAAGCACCAATTTAATTGCCTCGCTCGCTCGGCGCGGATCGCGCTCTTGAGGCCGCTGTCTTCCTCACTCGCTCGCAGCCAGCCGCACTGCACAAGTGTCGGCTGTTAGCGAAGGCTGGCCGCTCGCTCATTCGTCCAGGACAGCGGCGCGCGCGATCCGGTTGATTGTGCGGGCTAACTCCCACATCCCATCGAAAAGGGAGGGGCTGGCCTCGATGTGACGCTCGCGACAAGACGCGACGTTGGGGCTAACTCTTCTAAGGAGGCAGCATGCTTCTCAGAAACGTAGCCCGCCATCGGTCGCTCGGTGTTGCTCGGTCACAAGAGGTGTCTCGCAGGGGCCACGCCGTAGCAGCGGCCGCGGTTGTCACGTCAGTTCTCCTCGCTGGCTGCGGTGGTAATGCCGGCAGCGCTGGCGCCTCGGCTGACGGTCCATCCACGCCATCGGCGCCTGCAGACCTAGACCGCGTCGTCAACATCGAGGCGACCGCGGACTGTACGTAAGGTGCACAGGGAGCGGCTCGCCGACAGTGCTCATGGAGGGAGGCGACGGGAGATACGAGCGATTCGTACGCATTTGCCGAGCCGAGCATCGCGAGGATGACGCGTACCTGCGTCTACGACCGGGCCAACCTGGGACGGAGCGGTCCCGCTCCCGGTCCGCGCGGTCTGGGGGAGGTTGTCGGCGACCTCGACCGGCTGCTCGACGCCGCCCAGATCCCCGGGCCATACATTCTCGTGGGGACGTCAGGCGGTGGTTACATCACGGCGGGTTACGCCTTTGCCCATCCAGAGCAGGTAGCAGGCATGGTCTTCGTCGACACTGGGGCTCCATTTCGGAATCCGCCTCGCGAGATCGTCGAGGAGACGGATCCGAACAATCCCGAGAACGTCGAACGCGCCGCGACTACCTGCAGGTGGAGAAGGATGCGTGGGCCGCACGCCGGCGGGTTGGCGACATCCCTGTGTCGATCGTGGCGGTGGAGTTTTCCGACGAGGCCGTCCAGGAGTCGCCATTTCCCTCAGAGCGGGCGCAAATGCGACGCAACGTTGAGAATCAGAAGGGTTGGCTGGTCCTCAGCCCACGGGCAAAGCAGATTGTCGTCCACACCGGTCACGCTGTCGAGGAAGACGATCCGGGTTTGGTGATCGACGTGATCCTCGACGTCGTAAAGGCGGCCCTATGAGAAGCAGTCGGCAGCCCCTGCGCCGGCCAAGAGAATTTCAGCTCGCTACGACTGGGATCGCGGATAATCGTCCCGTGGACGGCGACGGGCGTCGACGTTGGTTTCAGCAGCGGCTAGCGACCGTGGGTGTGGCGGCCGCTATCGTCTGCCTCGTCGCGAGTGGCTGCAATGGCCCGGTGGATAAGGCTGGTGAGCTGTACCTGAGCCAACACGCACGCTGAAGATGCTCAATCCGAGATTCAGCGTGGAAGTGGAGCCCTTTGTCGACGAAGTAGCGAAGCTGTCCGCGGGCGCGCTGGTTGTGGAGCAAGGTGAGCAGTTCGAACGTGGGTCGGCAGACAGTGAAGTGGACGCCATCAAAGCCGTGCAGGCCGGCCAAGCCGACCTCGCCGTCGTCCCGGTGCGCGCGTTCGGCCTGGTGGGGGTGCGGAGTTTCGACGCTCTGATAGTGCCCATGGAGATCGACAGCATGACATTGCAGCAGCAGGTGCTGAGCAGCGATATTGCAGAGCAGTCGAGCCGCCGATAGTGGTCGAGCGGGCCATGTGGTCGGACGCCGGCCAGTTGGATTGGTGGGTGAAAGAACGGCAGGAGGGTGGAGTCGGGTACGCGGTGCGGACGGTCTGCAGCCGTGGATCAGGGCTGTTGATCTTAGTCCTGCGACGAGCGAGTGATCGTTATCGTTGGCTCCGTGTCCACAAGGCTTCGCGATGGCGGTTGCCCTACGCTCCCTCAGCCAAGAAATCGACGCTCGGGGAATCGAAGTCCGAGACGCCATGCCCTGGCCGGTAGAACGGGCAAATGACCAACACTAAAGGACGGCTGTCAGCGGTGGATCAAAGCTGTAGATCTTCGTCACCGGGGCGTAGAGCCCTAGGAGCGGACAGGGGCGTGGTGCGTTGCGATCAACGACTCGTCGCACCTTGACCTCCAGCGGATGCTTACGGACCAGCCGCCGGATCATGGCGAGTTACGAGACCGTATGGCTCGCGCAGATAGCTCCGTGGAAGCACAGTGGCTACCAGGCTCTTCGCGACTTCGAACGCTGTCGCAGCCTGCCACTCGTCCACTGACCTACCCCGATGCATGACACCGTTTCGTACCTCGACTACGCCTGACTCGAAGTCATCGGGCACCACGGTCGCGCGGCTCTGAACATCTGCATTCTCCTTCTCACGTCTCACTAGACCCCCGAGAGTCGGTGTCGGCTTACCACGCTTGAACACCGGAGGCCGCAGTCGACGTAAGTGGCGAAGCAGGGCCATTTCGGCAGCCTGCCCGGCATTGATCACCGAATTCCTGTAGTGCCCTCTGTCGAATCCCGACTTTGCCTCCCGGAGCATCTCCCACTCCAGCGGCGGCTGATGGCCGAGCCCGGCTGCGTGGAAGGCCACGGCAAGGTACGCCACACCATCGAAGTCGAGGCTCAACCGAGGGGACTGCCTGAGTCGGCTCCTGTCCTGGTACGTTCGCCGCAGCCCAGTCTGTGCCGGGGACCAGAGGTCCAGAGAGCCACTGGACCAGTGGAACCGATCGACACCTTGAAGATCCTGTGTCGACAGCAGTTCGATCCAGGTCCGTGCTAGCCGCCACCATGGTCCGATGGACTCGTAAACTTCGCTGGCCACGTCGGTTGGATCGTCGGAGCCGGTGTCGACGGCAAGACGGAGATTCCGGACTCGCGGTTGCTCTAGCGTGCCACCCCTGTCTCCCCACTCAGGGGAATCCGGTTCGGCTAGAACGACCAGGACTCCCAGTCGTTTGGATCGTTGGAAAATAACGGCGGAGCCAACCCCCGCTCGTCCGATACCTCGATCGGGTAGCTTCCCGACCCTTCAGGTAGGTGTGGATGGAACACCCCCTCGAACTTCATCGGAAAGGGCTCCCGCCGCTTCCGATGACGGTCTCAGCCTCTATTTCAATCGCAATCTAACCCCGGAAAGCCCTTTCACCGAGGACCTTTATGTGTCACACCGCAGCCGCGGCGGTGCCTGGGGGCCTCCCGTCCTGCTCCCACCAACTATCAACACGCCCAGCACCCCTGAGCGCAACGCAGCCCTGTCGCGCGACGGGCTCTTGTTGTTCTTCTCCAGCGATCGCAACGGCGCCGTCGGCGGGCTCGATCTCGATCTATACGTCTCCCGACGGACCGACAGAAATGAAGATGAGGGGTGGTCAACGCCGGTGAACCTCGGGCCGCGATGTCGGGCCCGCCTATGTTGAGGACGAGGCCGGGAACACCGTGCTGTACTTCACCAGCACCCGGCCTGGCCTCGGCGGCGCCGACATCTACAAGAGCACGCTCGGCGCCGATGGCTCGTTCGGCCCGCCGGTGCTGGTGCCGGAGCTGAGCAGCCCTCAGGGAGACGCGAGGCCGGCGATCCGGGCAGACGGCCTGGAGCTGATTCTTCATTCCAACCGCCCCGGGCCGCTGCAATCTTGTCCAGCCAACAGCCCGACTCCGTCGGGGGGGCAGGACCTCTGGGTGTCGACCCGTTCGGCCGTGACCGATCCGTAGGGGTGTCCGGTGAATCTCGGCCCTGTGCTCAATAGCTCGGCAAATGACCTATAGGCGAACTTTTCCGACGACGCCGAGGTGCTGTTCTTCTCCTCCAACCGGCCAGGAGGCGTCGGAATCAACGACGACCTCTGGATGACCAAGCGAGAACCCCAACGAGCCTAGAGGTAGCGGCTGGTCAGGACTTCACAGGCATGTCCCAAGCCGTGCTGCACCGAACACACAGGGCCCCTATTCGTCCTCGGTGATCGTCATGGTGATTGGGAAGTGATCAGAGAATCCGTTCGGGTTGACCGGATCGCCCATTCCGCCGTATGGGATTGGCTTTGGGTAGTCACCTGGATCGACCATGGCAGCCGGTTTGAGGATTTGTGCCGTGTCGGGGTTGACCTTGATCAGGGCGTCGGCGGTGGCCATCTTCTTGTTGACCAGGAACTGGTCGAGCATGTGGGGCTGGTTGTCGAAGTAGAAGCTGCCATCGGGCAGGCCCGCATTTGGCCACATCAGATTCCACAGCAGCGGGTTCTCCCTCGCATTGGCGACCTTGACTCGCTGTCGGGTGCTGAGTGCGTGTCGAACAAGTGAGGTGTCGAACGGTTCGTCGTTGAAGTCGCCCATCGCGAGCACCGGTGTCTGGGGTCCGTGCACCTCGAGGACTCGCTGGTGGAAATAGCTGAGCGTCTCCCCGGCGATGGCGCGGTAGCCCTCGGACTCGAATTGACCGCCGCTGCGGCTGGGCCAATGGTTGCCGAAGACGGCCCAAGTCCTTGCGGCGGCCGTCGTGGTTTTGAAATTCGCTTGCACGATTTCGCGGGTGGCGTTACGGCGCATCACCACGTGAAAGAACACTGACCCCTCTAGGGGTAAGGGAACCTGGAACAGCGTGTCATCGTAGATGAACGCGACATCGATGCCACGGGCATCGCCGGTGTCGGCGTGAACCACCTCGTAGCTGCGAGGTGCGGGCAGTGTCGCGTTCACCCTTTCGACGAGACGGTCGAGCGACGTACTCGACGCGATCCTCGGGCCACGAGCGGGGAATGAAATCCCGCGAGGGCGAGCGGTGAGGTGCGTGCCGCCGGTGTTGGTCGGGATGGTGCCGGCAAGTTCTAGGCGATCCTGACCGCGTGGCTCTCACGTACGTCAGCGGGCTTGGCGGACGTGGGCTGTGCGGGCATAACAGACTCCTGATGCCCGGGCCAATGCCACCGCCACGAGGTTGGTGGGGTGGGTTATGTGCTCGCACACGCTACAGCTGCACCAGGACTGTCTAGGAGCCAGACGGGACACCTCTTGGCGGGACCGTACTACGGCCCCGGTTTGTGACGGGGCACCGACTCGTCCTATCGCTTGCTGAACCGCTCTTAGCCAGAGGCGGTGTCCACTCCTCGTCCAGGTAGGTGCCGTGCTCGATGGTGTGTACGCCGGCCATGATGCTCGGCTTGCCGTGGCAGTGGGTGGCGACGACACGGTCGGCCAATACCTGCTGACCTCGCCGGCGTGCAGGTTGCCGGTGGGGAACGGCGACAATCGGGCCTAGACTCCACTCTGGAGCGGAAGTCCCTGGGGGCGGTCGTGCAGCAGGTGGAGACCAAGTATGCGTGGCTGGGACGCGATCGGATTGCCTACCAAGTCCTCGGCGAGGGGCCGCCCGACCTGGTGGTGAGCTTCGGGAGTTTCGGTCACATCGACATCGCCTGGGAGGACCCTGGGATCGCCCTGTTCTTCCGTACGCTGGCGTCCTTCTCGCGGCTGATCCTGTTCGACCGGCGCGGGACGGGGGCCTCCGACCCTGTGCTGCTGGACGCCCTGCCCCCGTGGGAGGGGTACGCCGAGGAGCTGGATGCGGTCCTGGACCAGGTCGGCTCCCAGCGGACCGCGATCATGGCCCACATCGACGCCGGCCCGATGGCGCTGTTGTTCGCCGCGACCAGACCGGAACGGACCAGCGCGCTGGTCCTGGTGAACTGCTCGGCCAAGTGGGTGGCCGCCGACGACTACCCGATCGGGATCCCCCTCCAGGTCGCGCAGGCAGTCCGGACCCAGATCGACCAACTGTGGGGGACCGACGCGCTGGTCGGGATGTGGGCGGCTAGCCGGGCCGGTGACGCACGGTTTCGCCGCTGGTCGACCAAGTACCAGCGCGCCATAGCCAGCCCGCGGACCATCCAGGCCTTCACCAGCGCGATCCTCGAGCTGGACTCACGTCCCCTCCTGCCACTAGTTCAGGCGCCAACCCTCATCCTGGCCAAGCAGGGCTTCCAGATCATCCCCATCCAACAGGCCCGCTACCTAGCCGAGCACATCCCCCACGCCAAGCTGGTCGAGCTGGCCGGGATCGACGCGCTGCTGGCCTGGGAGACACCACAAGTAGCCCTGGACCTGGTCGAGCAATTCCTGGCCGGTGTCCGCCGGACCGCCGAGCCCACCCGGGTGCTCCAGACCGTCTTGTTCACCGACATCGTCGGCTCCACCCAGCAGGCCGCACAGATGGGCGACCGGCGCTGGCGCCAGGTCCTGGGCGTGCACGATGAGCTGGCCCGCCGCGTGGTCGAGGAGTTCCACGGCCAGCTCATCAAG
>JBKPAB010000135.1:0-11398 GCA_046726195.1 Actinomycetota bacterium | reverse complement strand
TCTCCGTCGGGTAAGTACGTTCAGTTTGGGGGAAGATCATCTAGTAGTCGACGAACTTGAGTTGCTCTGGCCTCGTCAATACGCTCGAATATAGTCAGTGCCCGTTCCAGACTAGCCCGAGCAGCAGCAATATCCTCCGTCTGCCGATGAACGGCAGCTAAACCAAGCAATATTTCGCCCACCATCTCCTGACTTTGCCCCGACAGGACATTAAACATTGCGAGAGCCCGCTCCAAGGTGAGACGGGCGGCGGAAAAGTCTCCCAGTCGGCCCTGCACGATCCCGAGGTGTAAGAGTGTAATTACAGTTTCGGGATGATCCCGACCCCCGTGCACGCTCTCTTGGATTCCAAGGGCTCTCTCGTGGCTAGCTAAGGCGGCCGATAGATCACCCATTCGCCTTTGAACAAGACCGATGTTATCAAGCGCACCAGCGACGTCGGGGTGTGGCTCGTTCTCATGCGCAGAGAGGAATATGGTTAGAGCCTGCCTAAGGTTACCAAGGGCCTCTGTCACGTGATCCATCTTAAAGTGGACCATGCCGAGATTCACGAGAGCGCCAGCGAACTGCGTATCCTCGCGTCCGTACAACTTCTCACTGATTGTGACCGCCCTCTGCTGATTCGCCAGAGCAGCTGTGAGATCGTTCTGTTCCGAATACACCGCAGTGAGGCCGTTGAGGACCCGAGCAATCCTGGCGTCATCGGGCGGCTGCTGCGCCTCGCAGATGGCGAGGGCTCTCTCCAGTACAGTGCGAGCGGACAACAGTTGCCCAAGCTGTCGTTGAACGATCCCGAGGCTGTTAAGCGTATCTACAATCTCTTGACTATCTTTTCCGAAAATGCCCTCCTTGATATCAAGTGTCAGATCAAGAATTGCTTTGGCGCCAACGCGATCGCCCACGACCGTCAGGTAGATGCCGACCAGGTCGAGGAGAGCAGACGCCTTGCCGTCGACCACCTTAGCGTCGAAGGCGCGGTTGACCACCGTGATCACGTGCGCCGCAAGCTGCCTGCACACCGGCCAGCTCTCCGGACCCTCCCACGGTCTTTTCGGGAACAGGTCGAACACGAGTCCAACGGTATGACGAGCCCACGAGGCATTCTGACCTGTGGAGGCTGTGTCGTTGGCGGAGAGCTGGCGGCGCGTGACCTCGGCGACGAGCCGATGGATACGCACACGTTCATCGTCCAGACGGGTCACCAAGTCGGTGCGAACCAGTCCACCGAGAGCCTCTTCCCGCCCAAATGGGCTGCCAACAGCCGAAGCTAGCCGCCCTGTTAACGGGCCCTCAAGCAATTCTGGCCGAGCAAGAAACGTCCCAAGGTCAATCTCATCTGGGTTAAGATATGCGCACAGCTGCAGCAACTCCAACGCAACCGGTTGCCATTCGGCCAGTTCGATGAAGTGGATCAGCCATGTAGTCGCGACCGTGTATGGATAGCCATCAATGCCTTGCGCTAGCAGTCGTCCGGCGCCCTCGCGGTCGCGATAGATGTCCAGGTAGCCAGCAATCGATAGCCCGCCGTGCAAATCCAAGTACGCCGCAGCCTGTGCCAACGCAAGCGGCAGGTCCCCAAGCGTAACAGCCAGCGAATCAGCATGAGGGTCGTCCCGCCCAAGACGGTACCTCAGGTAGGCTAACGAGTCATTCCTATCGAATTCTGCTACGCTGACTTGGCTTCCTAGCGTGCTCCAACCCCGGTCCCGGCTCGTGATCAATAGATCGCCCTTGCCGACCGGCAACCACGGGCGCACTACCTGAGACGCGGCGTTGTCGAACACAATGAGCCACCTGTCCCGGTGCTGCAAGGCTGCGCGGACGGCGGCGACAGTCTCCTCCTGATCCGCGCCAATAGGAACGTCCAGGGTGGGGGCCAGACTTGCGAGATCTTGGGCAAGCGTGAGAGGTGTCTGGGCCCGGACCCACCACGTCACCTCATACTTCCCGCTGCGTCGGCCGCGGTGCGCGTGCTCCAACGCTAGCTGCGACTTCCCTACTCCGCCCAACCCTCTGATG
Source organism: Actinomycetota bacterium (assembly GCA_046726195.1). GTDB lineage: Bacteria > Actinomycetota > Actinomycetes > Propionibacteriales > Propionibacteriaceae > Microlunatus. The sequence goes on along the minus strand of JBKPAB010000135.1, from coordinate 9,379 downwards.
GCCACCGGGCCTAGCATTAACTCTCGACCCAAGAGTCCCAGCAATTCAGTCCGCCCGGTAAACGCTGGATTCCGCGGCGGCAGATTGGTCATGGCGGCCGGACCCCGCACGGCCTCCGCTTGTTCACGCGCCGAGACGGCCGGGTAGTTCTGAGTCACCGGGCGGGTATACACCGGGCCAGAAGTGCTGATTGCATCTCGCATTGTCACGGTCGCGGACGACTTCTTTCCTGCCAGGGTGACATTCTGCACGACCGACGTCGGCTCGCCGCCTTCTCCGTTCCCACCGTCCGCTACATCTCCCTGTAGAAACTGTGCTACCGCGATCGCAGCTCCAGTCACAAGTAGCAACGCCAACACTACCCAGACTAGCCATTCCCGCCCGCGGAGCCACTCTGGCGGTATCAGACTGGTCCCCACATTCGAAGCGAGGCCGTAAGCGCCACCGACTATCACAGCCAGCCCTGTAAGCGACGCTCCAAGCCACATCCTTCGACGGTTGCGACGGGCTGATCCCATCTCGACGATTCTCCTGATTGTTCCGTCCAGCCTGCGTGAAAACCTTCCCCAGCCACCTACGTTGGGTCGTATATGACCTCCTTGGGCTACTTCCGACGCTGCTGCGAGCATACCGCATTCCGGTGCCTCCGACACGGCGAGACAACGGCACCGGCCGGGTTATCACCAAGGACGGCCGAGGCGAAGCGCGTATTGCTCGATTTCGACACCGCGGTTGCTCCGAGACAACACTTTCATGTCCGTCGTCTTGGCCCGTGACGAATCTCGGTACGTCTCCAAGGGCCGGCCTTCGGCCGGCCGGCGCACCGAAGATGACGACGAGGACCAGGACGGCGGCAGCTCGCGTGTCGGCCCCGCCCCTCGGCGCAATCATCGTCGAGGGCAGCTGCCCGGCGTCAAGACCGCGTTCGCGTCCCTGCGGGATGCAATGCCGCGGAGTTAGTGGCTTGGTGGGCTTGTCGAGGATCTGCGGCGGCGTGTTGAGATCAAGATGAGTGGATCTTGCCGGCGCGGCGGGCTGGTAGGGGACGGGGCCTCTGGTAGGTGGGTGCGATCCGTCACGATCTTCCCCCACATCCAGAGGTCCCGTTGCGTCCTGAGTCTGCCACCACCACGATCACGCACGCCTCCACCGTCGCCGCGGGTGTCTTCGCCCCTGGTCATCTCGGCGAGCTGACCCAGTACCTGCCGTTCGAGCTGGTCGATGACGTCCTGGAGCAGACCAGGACCGTGCAGCGCCGGCTGCGGGAGCTGCCGTCGCGGGTCGGGGTGTACTTCGTGCTCGCGCTGGGGATGTTCCCGCGGCTGGGATACGCCCGGGTGTGGGACAAGCTGACCGCCGGCCTGGCCCGGCCGGGAGGCGCTCGTAATGAGCAGGTCGTCGGTTCGATTCCGACAGGCGGCTCCGTCTGCCGTAGGTCGTCTGACCTGGGCGAACGACCGCGTCGGTTGTCGTGGCTGAACGCCTCTCCTCGCCTGGTTCCCGCTCAGTCCTCACAGGGTTCCGATTGCTGGGGTGACAGTTTCGGGACGCGGTTCCGGTAGGTGTGCGACGGGCGTTTCGGTAGGTGTGCGACACTCGCTCCTGATTCTTGATCTTGATTGGGGTGGCTTCTTCGCTGTGGCCGTTCGCGGCGGCAACGGCAAGAGGGGCCGGTCGTGCTGGTGGAGCTGGGTGTGGCCGAGCAGCGGCATCGAGCGGTGCTGGAAGGACGTCGACCCTGCGTGAGGCCAACCTGCAGCGCGCACGCCTGACCGACGCCAACCTCCGCATGGCCCATCTGCGAGGCACCGACTTGCGGGGAGCGGACCTGCGCCGGGGCCGACCTGCGCGGCGCCAACATGGAGGGCGCGCAGCTCGCGGGCGCTGACCGCACCGACGTCCGCCACGACGCCACCACGGTGTGGCCCGACGACTTCCAACCAAGATGACCCGCGGCGTCGCTTACGGCAGGGCGTTCTCCTGACGCCCGCCTGGCAGCAGGAGACGCCGGCGGCGCCGCGCCGATCGCGCGGGCTGCCACACCCGCTGCCGGCGGTCCGACATCCGCAGGGCCATAGGCTGGGCCAGTGGTCCCGGTGACGTGCGCTGCCACGTTGGCTCGAGATCAGCTAGCCGCTTCCGTCCCGCGCCGCTGGCGACACGTACAGGCCGTCGCTGCCCGCGCCGAAGCGATCGGCCATGTCATCGGGCGGGATGCGAAGCTGCTAGTAGCCGCGGCGTGGCTTCACGATGTCGGCTATTCCCCCGATCTCGCCGAGACGGGCTTTCATCCGCTAGATGGCGCGCGGTGGCTTCGACGGATCGGATTCGACGCCCAGGTCACGGCGCTGGTTGCACACCACTCGTGCGCTTGGATAGAAGCCGGACATCGCGGGCTCGCGGATGAACTGGCCGCCGAGTTTCCTCCGGAGGAGTCCGCGCTGGCGGATGCGTTGACGTATTGCGACATGGTGACGGGGCCGACCGGGGAGCGGATGACGGTTGAGGAGAGGCTGGCCGAGATCGAGGCACGGTACGCCTCGGACGACGTGGTGGCGGACTTTGTGCGGCATGCGCGGCCGGAGTTGATCGCGGCGGTGCGGCGGACGGAGGATCGGTTGAAGGCGGCGGACGTTCACCCGATGTAGGGCTCGGGCCGGCGCTCATAGCCGTGATGAATGCGTAGCCGCATGGACTCGTGTATCGGCAGGGCGTCAAGCTGGCTGCGAGGCACCCAGCGAACCGCCTTGGACTCGTCGCTCGTCGCCAGGGCGCCGCCAACCGGTCGAGCGCGGAAGCAGATGGAGAACTGCTGGCGGACCTCGCCGTCGGAGAACTCGACGACGTGGTTGGGATTGCTGTAGATCCCGACCAGGCCGGTGACCTCGACCTCGACACCGCTCTCCTCGCGGGTCTCCCGGACGACGGTCTCGGCGATGTACTCGCCGATCTCCTGGGCGCCGCCCGGCAGCGCCCACAGGTCGTTGTCGGATCGGCGGATGAGCAGGAGCTCGCCGGCGTCGCTGAGGACGAACGCGGTGACTGCTACGACGATTGAGTTGGCCCTCGGTGCGGCCGGATCGTGGTAATGCTCGACGCGGGCCACGGCTCAGCCATCCAGTTCGGCCGCGCGCACAGGCCGAGAGGCGGCCCAGACGCGTTCGTAGCTCTCCGCGTACGTGTCAAAGAGATCTCCGGCGGAAAGCCGGCGCAGGTGCATGACGGGCGCGTAGGCGGCCGGGAAGCCGTAGACGTGCGTGTTGGCGAGCATCTCGTCATCGAACCTGTACAGGCTGTTGTAGAGCGTGGTGCCGTGCAGGTTGATCTCGACACCGTCCAGCTCAAGCAGCGGCCGGTAGAACGTGAGCGAGTTGCGGACCTTGCCCGCCAGCGCGGCACCGATGCCCTCCTCGCGGCCACGCTCGGCGACCTGCTCGCCGTCGGGGTCGCCGAACAGCAGCCGAACCTTGACACCGGCTCGCGCCTTGGCCTTGAGCGCTGTGACGAGCCGAGGATTCGTCTCGGGCAGGAATAGTCCGGAGTAGACCAGCACCGCGACCTGCTCGGTGCTGCCGTCGAGCAGTCGCCGCCACACCTCGGCCGGGACGCTGGCACGGTGCGGGTAGATGGTTACGACCTCGGACCGGGCGACCTGGGCGATCTGGTCCGCACTGAGCGCGTCCGGCCACAGATAGCCCTCGGTCTCGCGCATCAGCGCGGCGATCCGATGCCGGTACTTGGCGTATGGCAGCCGGCCGAGTGTGATCCACCGCTCGACCGTCTTGGGGTCGACCTCCAGCAGTTCGGCCAAGGCGTGGGGTGTGACGCCATTCTTGAGCAGCGCGTCGCGTAGCCGGTCGTTGGTCATGCCCGGCCTCCCGCCCTGCTGCAGCGTTGGGACGTCTCACCGTAGCAGGGACGTCCCAAGAAGTCCTGCTACGTAGTGCCGCCGTCCTGCTCCTTTCCGCGACCGTTCCCAGCGTCAGCACTACAGCGACGAAGGGAGCAGGACATGCGCTCGATCCCGGTCCGCCTCGACGGACTCATGTGCATCTGTGCGACCCCGGCCAAGCAGCGGGTCAATGTCGACACCGGCGAGGTTCGCACCAACCGCAGCGGTCATGCGCTGTGGCAAGTCGGCGTCTGCGTCATGCAGGACGAGCAGGCCGACGTCATCCAGGTCACCGTGCCAGGCGAGCCCAAGGGACTGACCAAGGGCCAGCTCGTGCAGCTGGTCGACCTGGTCGCCGCTCCCTGGGAGCAGGGCGACCGGCACGGCATCGCTTACCGGGCGACCGAGATCAAGCCCGTCAGCGCCGGCCGGACTCAGGCCGCGTGAGCCGAACGTGCCATCCGATGCGCGGCGGCTGCTGCCCACCTTGCTCAGCGTCAGCGAGGCGCCGCTGTTCCTCGGCCGGACCTGGGCAGCGGTCGCCGCGGCCATCGTCGCCAGCGAGCTGCGGCTGATCGAGATCGACGGCGAGCGGTTCGTACGCACCCGCGACCTACTCGCCGCCCTCGACAGGGCCCCCGAGATCACCGAACGGAGAGAACCGTGATCACCCGATCTGCCCAGACCGTCCGGGCTGGCGCACCCGCCCACGTTCGCTCGCACGGTTGGGACCTGGTGGCGCCGCTGGTGGGTCTACCGACGGAACTGGCAGCTGTGGACCGTGCTGCACGGCCTGTCTGACCGGGTCGACGGCCAGGGCCTCGTTCCAAAACTGCGGAGGGTCCGCTGCGACGCGACCGCAGACCGGCTGCTCGTGCGGATGCTGCCCGGCCAGTCCCCAGAGGACTACGAGCGGGCGGCCGAAGCACTGGCGCACGCGAGTCGGACGCGTGACTGCCGGGTCCGAGTCCACAAGCCCGGCTGGATCTGGCTCGAACTGTCCCGACTGGACACACTTGCCATCCCGGTTCCCGCGTTGCCTGTCCCCGAGCGGCCTGACCTCTCCGCGCTACGCCTCGGCGTCACTGAGAGCGGCACGCCGTGGCTACTGCGGCTCCTCGGTACTCACGTCCTCATCGCTGGCGTCACCGGCGCCGGCAAGAGCTCGGCGTTGTGGTCGACACTGCGCGCGATTTGCCCATTGATCCACGACGGCACCGTGCAGGTGTGGGCGCTCGACCCCAAGGGTGGCATGGAACTCGCCCCCGGTCGGGCGCTGTTCACCCGGTTCGCCGACGGCGACCACCGGGCCATGCTCGACGTCCTCGAGGCGGCCGTGACGCTCATGCGAGAGCGGGCCGCCCGACTCGCCGGCGCCGTTCGCCAACACGTCCCCACCCCGGCCGACCCACTTGTGCTCGTCGCTGTCGACGAGCTGGCGAACCTCACCGCGTACCTGCCCGACCGTAAGATGCGCGATCAGTTCGCCGCCGCCATTTCTATGCTGCTCAGCCAAGGCCGAGCGGTCGGCGTCAACGTCATCGGCGCGCTGCAGGACCCGCGCAAGGACGTCCTCCCCTTCCGCAACCTGTTCCCCACCAAGATCGGGCTGCGGCTCGACGAGCGCGTGCAGGTCGACATGGTTCTCGGTGAAGGCGCTCGTCTGCGTGGCGCCTACTGCGACCGCATCCCGGAGTCGACACCCGGTGTGGGCTACGTCCGCCTCGACGGGCTCCGGGAACCGGTCAGGGTCCGTGCCGGCCATGTCACCGATGCCGACATCGCACAGATGGCTCGCGACCACGCGGCACCGCCGCCCTTGCGGCCAGTCGCCAACCGCCCCGACGAACGGACGCAGGCGGCATGAACACCGACCGGATTGTCACCGCTGCGTGCTCGGACTGTCCGTGGTGGGGCCAGCGTCGCCTCCTCGCCCCACGCCGCCCTTGCCCGGCCTGCGGCAGGGACACCGTCTGCCGGCTCGTGTTCGATCCAGCGCACCCCGTGCCGGCACCGGCCGCCCGCGGCTCCCCGCACTTCCGGCTTGTTGACGACCTCGGCCATGACCCCGAAAACGAATCGAGCTGAGCACCAACGCCAGGCGGCCCCCGACGAGTGAGTCACCACCCGCCGAGGGCCTTGGCCCCGCACCTACCAGGAGGAGCGAGACCCATGCCAGACCGTACCGACACCCCAAACCGACCCAGCACCGGATGGGAGGCCGCCGTGCCCTGCCGTGATGCCCTCGGCCGCGACCGCCTCGCCTACGTCCATCTCACCGAAGGCAACACCGTCGCCCTGCGCGTCCCACCCGGCGAGTCCATGACATTGACCGGCCAACAGGCCAGCGAACTCGCTCAGGTCGTCGCCGCCGCCGCCCGCCGCGTCCCCGCCCGGCCGCTACGGACAGTCGCCGTGACCGTCGACCTTTCCATCGTCCGCACCGAGCACGGCTGGACCGCCGAATGCGACCAGTGCGGCACCGTCACCGCCCCGACCCCCCGATACGACGACGCCGAAGTCGCCGCCGCCGACCACCTCGCAACACACGAGCACGACTGACCACTCGAAGGAGGCGTACCCGTGACGACGACCCGGGCCGGCCTCGCGCCGGAGGCAGCTGCACCCGACGCGGGCGTGCTGGCCGAGGTCGTCGCTCGGGCGTCCAACCCAGGTTTCGGCCGCTGGATGGACCAGGTCGAACGCACCGGTGGCTGCGCACGACCGATCCGCCTTGCCGGCACGGTCCAGGTCGTCGACACCCGCACCGGCGAGATGCGCCAGCTATACACCAGCGACGACGAGCCCGACGGCGCCCTGCTCACCGCCTGCAACAACCGCCGCGAGACCGTCTGCCCGTCTTGCGCGCACACCTACCGTTACGACACCTACCACCTGGTCGCCGCCGGGCTGCGCGGCGGCAAGGGCGTCCCCGATACCGTCGCCGGGCACCCGCGCGTGTTCGTCACCCTCACCGCACCCTCATTCGGCCCGGTCCATGGCCTGCGTGACCCCGACCGGAAGGGACGGCCCGGCATCTGCCGCCGCCCCGGCCGCAAGCTCAAGCTCTGTCGGCACGGCCGGCCCACTTGGTGCGGGCAGCGGCACCGCGACGGCGACCAACTGCTCGGCATGCCGCTCTGCCCCGACTGCCATGACTACACCGGCGCGGTCTTGTTCAACGCGCTCGTCCCCGAACTATGGCGGCGGTTCACCATCACCCTGCGCCGCGAACTGGCCAAGGCCGCCGGCGTCTCGCAATCCAGGCTCCGCGAGATCGTCCGGCCCACCTACGTCAAGGTCGGCGAGTACCAGCGGCGCGGCGTCATCCACCTGCATGCGCCCATCCGCCTCGACGCCGCTGGCGACGACATCGAGTCCCCACCGCCGGCATTCACGGTCGACGTCCTCGACCGAGCCGTCCATGCCGCCGCCCACCACGTCACAGTCACCACACCAGACCTCGGCAACCACGGTCCCGCGCGCGTCCTCCGCTTCGGTGACAAGGTCGACGTCCAACCCGTCCTGGCGTTCGGCGCCGGCGAGCAGCTGTCCGCCGAGGCGGTCGCCGCCTACATCGGCAAGTACGTCACCAAGACCCTCGACGCACCCGGCTTCCCCGACCGGCGCCTCACCCTCGCCGACCTCGGCCGGCTGACTTGCTCCGACCACTACGCCCGCATGATCCGTACCACGTGGGCGCTCGGCGGGCTGCGTCAGCTCGCCCACCTCAAGCTCCGCAAGTGGGCGCACATGCTGGGCTTCGGCGGGCACGTTTGCACGAAGTCCCGCCGCTACTCCACCACCATGACCGCGCTTCGCCGCGCCCGGGTCGACTACCGCCGGCAGCGCTCGTCCAGCGTTCTGGACCGCTGTACGGCCGAGCACGACGAGGAGACCACGGTCGTCCTTGCTCACTGGTCGTATGTCGCCACCGGCCATCTGACCACCGGCGATGCCTGGCTCGCTGCCTCCGCCGCCGCCCGCGCCCGCGAGCGACGCGAGACTGCCCGCCTCGAACTGCGCACCGCCTGACCGGAGAGGACTGTCCACGATGGAGGAACATAAGCTACTCAAGGCCCGCGACGTCGCCCGACTGCTCGGGCTGGGCCGCTCGACCGTGTATGCGCTTATGGACTCTGGCGCGCTTCCCGTTGTCGAGATCGGCCGTGCCCGTCGAGTGCCTGCCGACGCGCTGCCCGCATTCATCGAAGCCCGCACCAAGCCCGTTCGGGCCGCATGACCCGACGACCGAAAGGAGGCGAGACCATGAAAGACCACACGCGACGTCCCCGCCGCGCCAAGGGCGAAGGCTCCATCTACCAGAGGGAGAGCGACGGCCGCTGGGTCGGCATGCTCAACCTCGGCATCGTCAACGGCAAGCGGCGCCGCGTCACCGTCTACGGGATCTCCGAGACAGATGTCCGACGCAAGCTCGACAAGGTGCGGAGGGCTCAGGACCAGGGTCAGAACCTCGCCGAGCAGCGTCGGACCGTGGCGGACTGGTTGGAGGAGTGGCTAACCGAGATCAAGGCCACTGACGGCACCCGTCCGCAGACCGTGAACTGGTACCGCTGGTTAGTCGACGGCTACATCAGTCCTGCTCTCGGCCGTATCAAGCTCGACAAGCTCTCGCCGGCCGACGTCCAGACCATGCTCGCCGCGATGGCACGCTCAGGCGGAGGCCCGACCACCACACGCCAGGCGCATGCGCTACTTCGCAACGCCCTCAACGACGCGATGCGCCTCGAACTTGTGCCGAGGAACGCCGCCGTGCTCGTCAAGGCGCCGCCACTTGCCCGGCGCCGGCGGCGGTTCCTGACCGAGGCCGAGGCGCGCACCGTGATCAGCGCGGCCGAGGGCCATCGGCTCTACCCGCTGCTCGTGCTTCCCGTCACCAGCGGGCTTCGCCGCGGCGAGCTGCTCAGCCTCCGCTGGTCCGATTTCGACCTTGATCGTCATACCGTCACGGTCAGGCAGGCACTCATCCGCGTCGACGGCCAACTGCGCTTTGCTGACCCGAAGTCTGATCACTCCCTGCGTACCGTCCCGCTGCCTGAGTCAACCGTCGCCGTACTCCGCGAGCACCGGCACCGCCTCGACGTGGAACGGGCCCGGCTCGGCACCGCATGGACCGACCTCGACCTCGTCTTCCCGTCGACCGTCGGCACACCGATGGAACCACGCAACCTCAACCGCTGGTTCGACGCCGTGCGCGCCGCTGCCGGCTTGCCCTGGCTCCGCCTGCACGACCTCCGCCACGCATCGGCGACGTTCATGCTGGCCCAGGGCGTAGACCTCAACGTGATCAAGGAGTTCCTCGGGCACTCCCAGATCGGCGTGACCGCCGACATCTACGCGCACGTGCTCGAACGCCTGCACCGCGACGCCTCTGACGCTCTCGGCCGTGCGGTCTTCGGCGATGAGGACGACGACCAGGACGACGAGGACGACGACCCCGGCTCAGGCGTGCTGGCGCGGTTCTGA
>JBKPAB010000134.1:0-14288 GCA_046726195.1 Actinomycetota bacterium | reverse complement strand
CAGCGCAGCCCGTTGTCTGGAGTTCACGAATGCTTGCCCCCCTGCTTGCAGCCGATGATCCATACGGCGCCGCGTCGATCTTCAGCCAGGCTGGCTGGAAGGTTGAGTACGCGTCCGCTCGGGACCAGGAACAACCGCGCGCCTGCATGTCGCTGGCCCGCTCCCGGATCGAGCTGGTGCCGCCAAGCGATCCCTACGTCGTTCCCCGTGGGGTCGGGGTCGAGTTTCAGATTCACGTGCCACCCAACGAGCTGAGCGGCTTGTTCCTGCTGCACCGCGCCGCGGGCGTTGTATACAGCGAGCTGCGTGCGCGACGGCCGGGAGAACGCGGGTTCCGGGCAGAGATCATCGGTTATCGGTTCCTCATCCTGGGTGGTGATCCCGACCCCGATCTCGCGCTCATCGCCACCGATCCGAGGATTATGGCGCTCGCGGATGGCTTGCGGGATCGCGATGGGGAGGATGCCCTGACCGATACTGCGTTGCGTCTGGCCGAGAGCTCTGGGGAGAGCCTCAAGTGCCTGCGGCGGGCAATCGGTCAGGGTCTGGGTTTCCAACCTTCCAAGGATGTTGGGGACCAGCTCGCCGAGGTTGTGATCTCGGCTGCGATTCTCGCTCGGCAACTCGGAGTTGATCTTGACCAGCAGATCGAGGGGAAGCTCGGCAGTCCAAGCTGGAACGCGCAGCTCGCACCCGCACTCTGACAAGTCGATGCGCGTGCCCTTCGACGGGCTCAGGGCACATAGCAGGCTCAGGGCACATAGCAAGCTCAGGGCACATAGCGCTCTGACAAGTCGAAGCGCGCGCCCTTCGACAAGCTCAGGGCACATAGCGCAGCGAACCACTCGCCATAGTGCATGAGCAGCACCCCTGCCACTAACGTGGGGCACAGTTCGCAAACTCCAGGTTAAGCGGGCATGAATAGGGGAATCATGAGCGAAATCGACGCTGAAGACTCGGCACCTGCGGCGCATGAACCAAGCGAAATCAGCTACGACGAACAGCGTTATCCGGCGCGGCCCAGGCGGCTGCGACCGAAAGTCCGGCTCCGCGATCTTTTCGCAATTGGACCGCGGGCCGAGCGCACCGGGAAACCCAGCGGCGATAACCCCGCCTACGTCGGATGGCTTGTGGAGCGGTCGATGCTTGAGGATGCAAAGAGGTTCGCCACGGTGTTCTCCGGTCACGGCGGTATGTGGCAAAACCCCTTTGCCAACCCGGATCCCCGTGCAGCGATCCAGCGATCGTCAGTGTGGTTCACCGCATACCCGATTTCCATGATCACCAAGCCCGGCACCTCATTTCTGGGCACCCTTGGCGACGAGGCCCTGTGGGCTGCCTTCGAGGAGATCGGCATCGACGGCGTCCATACCGGCCCGGTCAAGAGGGCCGGTGGTCTGGTGGGCTGGGATCTAACGCCGAGCGTGGATGGGCACTTCGATCGGATTAGTAACGCGATCGACGAGGCGTTCGGAACGGAGGATGAATTCCGGTCCATGTGTGAGGTGGCCGCTAGCCACCTCGGGATGGTGATCGACGACATCGTGCCGGGCCACACCGGCAAGGGCTCGGATTTCCGGTTGGCCGAGATGAAGGTTGGCGACTACCCAGGCATCTACCACATGGTCGAGATAGACCCCAAGGACTGGCACTTGTTGCCCATCGTGACCCACGGCGATTCGATCAACCTCGATCTCGAGGCAGAAGATCAACTCGCCAAACACGGCTACATCATCGGGCGCATGCAGCGTGTGATCTTCTACGAGCCTGGTGTCAAGGACACCAACTGGAGTGCCACGGCGCCGGTGTTGGGGCCAGACGGCGTGGAGCGCCGTTGGGTCTATCTGCACTACTTCAAGGAGGGCCAGCCCTCGATCAACTGGCTCGACCCTACCTTCGCCGGCATGCGCTTGGTGATCGGCGACGCGCTGCACTCCCTTGGTGATCTTGGAAGTGGTGCCCTGCGGCTCGACGCCAACGGCTTCCTCGGCGTGGAGAAGAGCTCTGAAGATTCCCCCGCCTGGTCGGAGGGTCATCCACTGTCCGAGGCGGCAAATCAGCTGATTGCCAGCATGGTCCGCAAGGTCGGCGGCTTCACCTTCCAGGAGCTCAACCTCACCATCGACGACATCAAGAGCTCAGCCGAACGGGGCGCCGACCTCTCCTACGACTTCGTCAATCGGCCCGCATATCACCACGCGCTCGCGACCGAGGACACCGAGTTCGTCCGTCTCACGCTCAACCTGTCCATGCAGTACGGAGTTGAGCCTGCCTCGCTCGTGCATGCGCTGCAGAACCATGACGAGCTGACCTATGAACTGGTGCACTTCGAGACTCTGCACGCACGGGATACCTTCACCTTCCACGGCGGGGAGCTCACCGGCCACGAGCTGGCGGCGACCGTCCGTCAGGATCTTCTTGATCATTTGGCCGGAGCTGCGGCTCCGTACAATGCGACGTTCACCCAGAACGGCATTGCATCGACCACGGCGACGGTCATCGCAGCCTCGCTGGGCTTCAGCAGCATCGCCAAACTGACTCGTGAGCAGGTAGAGCGGATCAAGCAGGCGCACCTGCTGTTGGCCATGTTCAACGCATTGCAGCCAGGAGTTTTCGCCTTATCTGGTTGGGATCTGTGCGGGATGCTCACCCTGGATCGCAGGCAGGTCAGCCGACTGCTCGCAGATGGTGATACGCGCTGGATCCACCGTGCGGCGTATGACCTCATGGACTATCGGCCCCATGCCCACGAGTCGCTGTCCAAGATGCCCCGCGGCGTCAGCCTTTACGGTTCGTTGCCCGCGCAGTTGCGGGACAGTTCCTCTTTTGCTCGGCGGCTCGCTGAGATACTGGCCGTGCGCAAGCGTTACGGGATCGCCACCAGCGTGCAGCTCGACGTGCCTCAGGTATCCAACAAGGCGATGCTGGTCATGGTGCACCAGCTCACCGACGCCGAACAGGTCACCGTGCTGAACTTCTCCGCCCACCCGATTTCGGGCAGTGTCCACTCCGAGAAGCTGGTGCCAGGCAGCCTGCTGGTGGACATGTTCACCGATCAGGAGATCGGCGAAGTGGACGACCTGCACACCTTCCCGATAAACCTTGAGGCTCATGAAGGCAGGTCGCTGCTGGTGTTATGCCCAGGCGATCATCTGGCCAAGGCGCACCCAGAGGCGACCGAGCGGAGCAGCGCACGCGGCACGCTAGCTAAGCCCGAGACGGCCGGCGAATCGGCGCACATCCTTGAGTGATGCCCTAAGCTCCAGGGCGCTGGTCAGGCCCGGCATGCCGTAGCCGGGATGAACTGAGAGCGCGCCGCTGTCGTTCTCATCGGTGAGGGGTGAGAGAGCAGGGCAAGACGTGGCGACCGCAGTGAGCCTGCGTACGGCAGCGGGCCAGGAGTCGGGAGGAGGCTCGGTGGTCGGCGGACAGCGTGAGGCCGCGTTGCAGGAGCTGCATGACCGCCACGCGAGCGAGCTGTGGCGGTTTGCGATGCGGCTCACCCACGATCGCCAGCTCTCCGAGGACGTCGTTCAGGAGGTGCTGCTTAAGGCGTGGAAGGATCCCAGTCTCGGCCAGCGCGACGAGGCCGCGGCCCGAGCCTGGCTCTTTACGGCATCCCGAAACTTGATCATCGACCGGTGGCGCAGCGCGGCGTCGCGGCACGAACAGCGGATCGAGGAGGCGCCGGAGGAGAGTGTCGGCGACGCGACCAGTGCAGTGCTCGACCGGTGGTTGATCGCGGAGGCGTTGACCAGCCTGTCGGTTGAGCATCGGTCGGTGATCAGCGCCGCTTACTACGAGGGCAGGTCGGTCGCCGACATCTCCGCTCGGCTCCGAATCCCCGAGGGCACCGTGAAGTCGCGGCTGCACTACGGGCTCAGAACACTCAGGTTGGCGTTACAGGAGAAAGGAGTGACTCGGCCGTGAATGCAATCCCCGACAAGTTCGCGGAGTGGGATGCCGCGTACGTGCTGGGCGCCTTGTCTCCTGCTGAGCGACGGGAGTTCGAGGAGCATCTGGCCGGCTGCCCGTCCTGCCAAGCTGCGGTCTCGGAACTTGCTGGCATCCCCGGTCTGCTGGCGCAGGTCTCGCCGGCAGATGCCGCGATGTTGTCTATGGCGGTCGACAAAGACGCAGGTCGCGGGGAAGTGTCCACAGCCGGCGGCGCCGAGGAAGAGGTGATCGAGCCCGCGCCGCCGCCCTCTTTGCTGCCGAAGATGATCAAGGCAGCGCGGATGCGACGGCGTAAGATGCTGGCGGCGGTGGCGGGGATCGCCGCAGCGGTACTGCTGGCGATCAGCGGCGTGGCGGTGGCTGCCGGGCTGCTTCCGCTCAGGCCGGAGAGCCCGCAGCGGGTCGCCTTCTCACCCGTTGTACCTAACGCAATTACCGCAGTCGCTGATGTCATTCCCGGTCAGGACGGCACCGAGATCAAGGTGGAATGCCAGTACGGCGAGGTCAGCGAGCCGACCCCAGGCGGCGGCCATGAGTACTATTCGATCTTCGTGGTCGACCGGTCCGGTAACGCGACCGAGATCAGGAAATGGCCTGCGACGCCCAATAAGCAGATGCGACCCAGTGGCACGACCCCGTTGCGGGTCTCCGAGATAGCTGATATTGAGATCCGCCAGACCGAAACCAACGAGGTACTGCTGCGCGCCCCGCTCCGCTGAGACCCGGCGCGCTGCGGCTAGGTTGAGGCCATGTCATCACCAGACGCCGGCATTCCTGCCTCGGCGCTCGAGTCCGAATGCGAACGGCTTCTCGACTTTGGCCGCCGCTTCCCGCATCCGCTGGGTGGCGCCGCGTGGCTTGACGCGACCGGCGAGCCCTACATGTCTCGGCCAGTCTTTACCTGGATCACCGCGCGGATGGCTCACGTGTATTCCCTTGGTCATTTGGTGGGCCGGCCCGGCGATGCTGATCTGGCGACACAAGCCCTCGCCGGGCTGACCGGGCGGTTACTGGATGGTAGGAACGGCGGCTGGTTCACCAGTGTCGACGCTGCCGGCGAGAGTCCGGACGAGAAGGCGTGCTACACGCATGCCTTCGTTGTGCTCGCAGGCTCCTCGGGGACTGTTGCCGGGCTGACCGGCGCTCGCGATCTGCTCTCCGAGGCGCTTGAGGTCTGGGGCCTGCGGTTCTTCGACGATATGGCTGGCATGTGCATCGACTCCTGGAACGGTGACTTCACCCAGCTCAACGATTACCGCGGTGTCAATGCCAATATGCACGCGGTCGAAGCTCTGCTCGCGGCGGCTGACGTAACTGGTGATCATGCGTTGCGCCAGCGCGCCCTGGGAATCGCGCGGCGGGTGGCCTTGGAGTTCGCGGAGCCACACGCATGGCGAATTCCCGAACACTTTGATTCGCGATGGCATCCCCAGCTCGATCACCACCGTGATCACCCGGATGATCAGTTTCAGCCGTACGGGGCCACTGTGGGGCACGGCCTGGAGTGGTCGAGGTTATTGCTGCATTTGGAGGCATCGTTGGCTGATCCTCCTGACTGGTTGCTTCCGGCCGCCCGGGAGCTGTTCGACCGTGCCGTGGCCGACGGCTGGGCGGTTGATGGTGCGGATGGCTTCGTCTACACCACCGATTGGGACGGCACGCCCGTAGTCCGGGACCGAATGCACTGGGTGGTCGCTGAGGCCATCGCCGCGGCCGCGGCGCTGCGGACGCGGACCGGCGATGATCGTTATTCGCGTCTAGCTTCCACCTGGTGGGCGTACGCCGAAGGCTATTTATTCGATCGGACGTACGGGTCCTGGCACCATCAGCTCGACCCCACCAATCAGGTCATCGAAACTGTCTGGCCAGGTAAGCCGGATCTCTATCACGCGGTGCAGGCCACTTTGATCCCGCGACTGCCGCTCGCCCCAAGCATGGCGACGGCCCTGGCCATGGATCAGTCCAGCGCCTCCACACGGTAGAGGATCGCGTGCTCGGGATGCATGTCGGCAGCCATTACTCCGACCGAGGCCAACGCGGCGCCGGAGAGCACGAGGCCAGGGCCGCCGTCGGCGGGCAGCCCCCAGCCGAGCGCCCGGCGCTCTCCTGAGGGCTCCCACTCAGCGGTCATCGCCCCCCACCACGGCGGTGGAGTCAAGCCTGACGGTGGGCGGCCGACCGGGACTGGCCGGATTCGGTAGCGCCTGTGCGGATCCAGCCCAGGGAATCGCAGTCGGCCGGGGAGCCTCACGTCCGAGCGACCGAGTAAAGCGACGGTATAAATGGCCGACGAGCGATCGGTGGAGATCACGCCGTACACGACGATGTTGGGATCCGGAAAGTCGGCGCGCACCACGTCGCCACGCATCAACAGCCGCCGGTTGGCCTTGTAGAAATTGACCCACTCCGAAAGCTCAGCGAGCTCCTGGGCCGTCGCCACCGTCAGGTCCCATTCAATGCCGAGGTGCCCGAAGACGGCGGTAACGCCGCGGAAGGACAAGTCGTGAACCCGGCCGGTGGTGTGGGATCGAGTCGAGGCAATGTGTGAGCCCAGCAGCTCCGGCGGCACCAGCTGAGAGGTCCAGCGGTTCATCTGCTGGCGCTCTAGTGGATCGATGCAGTCGCTCACCCAGATGCGGTCGGTACGCTCCAGTACGCCAAGATCAACACGAGCGCCACCGGAGGAGCAGCTTTCGATCTCCAGCCCCGGATGTGCCGCCTTGATCTCGTCAACGAGCCGGTAGAAGGCGAGTGTTTGCTCATGTACCCCGGGCCGGCCACCCGGCGCAGTGCCGGCGTCGATCAGGTCGCGGTTGTGATCCCACTTGATGTAGCTGATCTTGTACTCGGCAAGGATCTCGAAGATTGCATCCCGGACGTAGGTATAACACTCCGGGATTCCCAGGTTGATCACCTGCTGATGGCGGGACTCGACGGGCAGCCGATCACCGGTGGCCATGATCCAATCCGGATGAGCGCGTGCCACCGCGGAATCGAGGTTGACCATCTCGGGCTCGAACCACAGACCGAACTCCATCCCCAGCCCGATCACCTTGTCCACCAGTGGATGCAGTCCGTGCGGCCACACCTCAGTTGACACGGTCCAGTCGCCGAGCCCGGCACGATCATTGCGCCGTGCTCCGAACCAGCCATCATCCAGCACGTAACGCTCCACGCCAATGGCAGCCGCACACTCGGCAAGCTCAGCCAGGCGGTCCAAATCATGATCGAAATAGACCGCCTCCCAGACGTTGAGGGTCACCGGCCGGGTGGTCGACGGATGGTGTTCTCGAGCCCTAAGGAAGCGGTGGAACCGCCATGCGACTGCGTCGAGGCCGGTGGCGTACGAGCCGTAGATCCAGGGAGTGCTGTAGTCCTGGCCAGCTTGCAAGATCACTTCCCCAGGCAGCAGGAGTTCCCCACCGCCGATGACCTGGGCCCCAGTGAAGAGCCGCTCCGCATAGTGCGTGTGGTTTCCGCTCCATGCGGTGTGTACGGCCCAGATTTCGCCGTCAGCGAAGGAGAATCCCGGCTCGCCGACGTGCAGCAGAGTGGCTGCGTCGGGTCCTGTCCTGCCTTTTCGCCCCTCACGGAGATGCACCCCAACACCGAGTGGACGCCGTTGCGGAACCCGTTCCTTGCCCCAGTGGCCGGCGAAATCCAAGATCTCTCGCGCATTCTGAGGCAGTGGAAATGCCAACACGCAGTCGTCGACGGCGTACGGACTCCTGCCGGTGTTGATCACCTGCGTGCG
Source organism: Actinomycetota bacterium (assembly GCA_046726195.1). Taxonomy (GTDB): domain Bacteria; phylum Actinomycetota; class Actinomycetes; order Propionibacteriales; family Propionibacteriaceae; genus Microlunatus. The sequence goes on along the minus strand of JBKPAB010000134.1, from coordinate 6,577 downwards.
CGCTCTGATGAGCCCGCCAATCGTCAGCTCGATTGTGATGAGTAGCTGAAGCTCGGCAACCTCGTCGACAGCGTCCACTTCCACCGAGGCCGGCCCGGCGTTGATCATGGTCGCCTGACCTGCAGCGGCGATCACGGATTCACCGTCCACTCGAACCCCAGTCGCAGTGAACTTGGGCGACCAGGCTCGGCCGGCTCGGGATCCGCTCAGGCCCGGGCGACCGACCCAGCCCGTCCAATGCTCCGGCAGTATCGCGAGACGAATCGGCTCGTCGACGATGTTCGGTCCGCCGGGGTCAATGTTGGAAACGATCAACGCCTCTGCGTCGGCGAGCTCGAGTGCCCCCAGGTCCGGTCCCCAATGCACGATGGCAGGTAGCTGGCCGGCGGAGATATCGAGCACGAGCGAGACGCCATCGGATCGGAGGGTGATCACACAATTAGCGCGTCCGACCATGGTCTCTCCTTGGAGACGATTTCGAAGGTTTACCCTACTCAGAATCTCGGGCCAACATCACTCACGTCTCTCATGAGGAAGCTAGGTACAGGCTGTCAGTGGTCTGTGCCATGGTGAACGGGTGAAACGGTCGGACGTGCTAGCGCATCGTATCCATGCCCAGCAGCTCGATCGAGTCGAAGCCAAGCGAGCGATTACCAATGCGGCGATCTTCGACTTCGGTGTTCAAGATACCGGGCGGGACGGCGCGAGCTGGGCGCTGGCCAATCGTGGTGTTCCGATCCACGATGCCGCGGAGCTTGAATCCAGCCCAGATGTGGCGTTGGCCTGGACACTGAGAGCGGCACCCCATTTCTACCGGCGTACCGATCTGCCAGATGTTCTCGTCGCGACGTCGCCGCTATCGGACCGAGATGCGGCCAAGCGGGTGATCGGTGCTGACAAGCCACTCAAAGAGGTGGGCATTCCCACCCTCTCAGGCCTTACCGAGGTCGCCACGCAGATGCGTCACGTGGTGACCCGCCCAATGGTGAAGGGCGAAGTCTCCACCCGGCTCACCCCACGGTTGGACCCTCCCTACCTGCGCTACTGCAGGGCCTGCAAAGCGACGCACTCCTGGGAAGTACCGTTCCGCATCGGCGCTCTATATGCCGGACTCGAGCTTGAGCCGGGTACCTCACCGCCGGTGCTGCGGCGCATTCCCGACTGGCCGAAACGCCCGCCCGGACCTGCGCCGGACCCAATGGCTGCGCCCCAGTCGCTGCAACCGATCCGCAACTACCTGAGGTTTCTCGGCCCGGCGACACCGAATGATGTTGCGGCCTTCCTCGACTCGCCAGTGGCCGAGATCAAGGCGCACTGGCCAAAGGACGCGGTCGAAGTCAGCGTCGATGGCCGGCAAGGATGGATTGTGGGGGAGATCGGCGGCATCGAGCACGATCGAGAACTGCTCCGACTGCTGGGCGGCTTCGACCTGTTTCTGCAGGGGAAGGACCGAGACTTGATCGTCCCTGATACCAGCAGGCACAAGAAGCTGTGGCCGATTTTGGGCCGGCCGGGCGCGGTGTTGTCGGGCACTGAGATCGTCGGCACGTGGCGACCGAAGACCGGCAGCGAGTTCACGCTACGCCTCTCGCTCTGGGGCAACATCGCCAAGCGAATCCGTGTCCAACTGGAGATCGAAGCAGAGCGGCTGGCGGCGCATCGGGGCTTATCGCTAGCGGGCATCGTCGAGGAGTGATGATCATGCCAGGCAAGTCTGAGGCGGATGCGGCCGAAGTGATCGCATTCCGCGACGCCGCCGAGTTCGAGGCATGGCTGGCCGAGCATGTGGAGCATAGCGCCGGTGTCTGGCTCAAGATCGCTAAGAAGGGATCCGGCGTTGCATCGCTGACCGACGACGAGGCGGTCGACATCGGGTTGTGCTACGGCTGGATCTCCGGGCAGCGCAAGGCATTCGACGAGATGTATTACCTGCAGAAGTGCGTTCCGCGGCGCCCGCGGAGCCGATGGTCGCAGGTGAACGTGCGCAAGGTCGAGGAGCTCATTGCTGCTGGGCGGATGCAACCGCCCGGCCTCGCCGAAGTGGAGGCCGCCAAGGCCGAGGGCCGCTGGGACGCCGCGTACGAGTCTCAGAAGCAGGCGACCGTGCCACCTGATCTTGCTACCGCGCTGGCCGCGAGCCCCGTGGCGTCCTCGGCCTTCGAATCGCTCAGTAGGACAGCCCAATACGCCGTGATTCTGGACGTTGTGACTGCGCGCACTGAAAAGACCCGAGCAGCGCACATCAGCAAGGCCATCGCCGCACTGGAGGTACGCGACACGTAACGTGATCCGTCGCTTCACCCTCCAGGCGGGCGCTCCCAGACCACCTCGTCGGGTGACTTGTCGGGCCGCAGACCGCGCCAAACCGGATGGCGCAGCCGGCCTGGCTCGGTGAGCTCACCGTATGACACCTCGCCCACCAGAGACGGCGTCACCCAATGCGCGTCACGAGCGTCCTCGCGAGGGACATCAATGAACGGGGAGGTCTTGCGGCGCAGCTTCTCCAGCTTGGCCTGGATGTCATCGAGCTGGCGGTCGTTGAACCCGGATCCCACGCGGCCGACATAGTGCAGGCCGGCCTCAGTCGGGATCCCCATAAGAAGCGACCCCACTCCACCCCCACGGCGGCCCTGGCCCTCGCGCCAGCCGCCTATCACAACCTCCTGCATGCGATGCAGCTTGATCTTGAGCCAGGTATGGGCCCGCCGCCCCGGCTGGTAGATCGAATTGCGGCGCTTGGCCACGACGCCCTCGAGTCCAAGTTGATCAGCGGTCTCTCGTGCCGCTCGCAGATCCCCGTCGAAGATCGGCGGCACCTGGATCCGCGAGCCAGGCATTGCGGGCACGAGTTCTTCCAAGATGTCTCGGCGCTCTTGGTATGTCTTCTTGATCAGCGATTGGCCGTTCAGCTCGAGGATGTCGAAGAGCATCAGTTGTGCCGGGTAGGTCTTGGCAGCACGGTCGATGTCAGCCGGTTTGGTGAGGTTGATCCGATGCTGCAGCAGGCCGAAGTTGGGTCGTCCGGCGGCGTCGGTTACCACAATCTCACCGTCCAAGATCGCGGTCTGGACGTTGATCTTGGTGAGTTCTTCGGCCACGTCGAAGTAGGCGTTGGTGTCGTCCCTGCCCTTACGGCTGAGCAGCTTGACGCGCCCAGCGGCGAGGTATGCGAGGGCGCGTACCCCATCCCACTTCATCTCGAATGCCCAGCCGGCTTCATCTCCGAAGTTCGCCTCCTCGACCACCGTGGCGAGCATGGGTGCCACCTGTTCGGGGAAGTCGAAATCTGTCGTGCCCCCTTCGACAGGCGCCGTCCTGAGCTTGTCGAAGGGCTCAGGGCGCATAGACATGTGGCCTGAGCCTGTCGAAGGCCCCTCTCGATCTTCTGGATCGGTCTCCATGAGGTGCATCAGCCAGTTCTTCTCCGGTTGCGAGTCGCCGCTACCGGTGTGGATTAGAGCAAACTTGCGGACCCCACCAAGCCCGCCGCCCGGCTGGCCGAAGAGGGTGACGACGACCTCTTTACCTTCACGCCACTTATGCAGCCGGTAGGTACCGGTGTCCCAGATCCGCATGGTGCCCGCGCCGTACTGGCCCTTCGGGATGCTGCCGTGGAAGGTCAGGTACTCCAGCGGATGATCTTCAGTCCGGACCGCGAGGTGATTAACGCTCGGATCGGTCGGCGGCGCCTTGGGTACCGCCCAACTGGCCAAAACACCATCGCGTTCCAGCCGAACGTCGTAATGCAGTCGACGGGCATGGTGTTCTTGGATGACGAACCGAGAGCCGTCAGCTTGCTGGTCCGGTGGTCCGGCTGGCACAGGCTCCGGCGTCCTGGCGGGATCGCGCATGCTCCGATACGTGGCGAGCCGATCTCGATCAGCGCTTGGAGCCAGCGGTGCAAGCGGATCACCAAGATCAGCAAGTCGCGCGATGACCTCTTCATACTCAAGTTGCCGCAGGTTCGGATCTTCCAGTTCTTCCCAGGTCCGCGGAGCGGCAACCCAGGGCTGCTCCCGACCACGCAGCGAATAGGGCGAAACGGTGGTCTTGGCACTGTTGTTCTGGCTCCAATCGATGAACACCTTTCCCTCGCGCTGGGAGCGTTTCATCGAGGAGATCACCAGGTCAGGATGATCAGATTCCAGCGCCCGCGCGAGCTCGCGTGCTACCTCCGTAGCCTGCTCGGGCGTCTGCGAGCCGTCCAGAGGCGCGTACAGGTGGATGCCCTTGCTTCCGCTGGTAACCGGCACTGGGTCGTGTCCAATGTCGCGCAGAATGTCCCGGACAAGTTGCGCAATCCAGGCGCAGCCGGCCAACTCCACGCCCGGCCCCGGATCAAGATCAAGAACGAGACGATCGGGGTTCTGCGGCTGCCCGTCGGGTCCGAAGCGCCACTGTGGCACGTGGATCTCCAGGGCTGCCAGTTGCGCCAACCAGGTGAGTGTCGCAAGATCATTGATCACTGGGTAGTCGTTGTCGTGATCTCTGTGTGAAATGGTCCGGCGCTGCACCCAATCCGGCGTTCCGGCGGCCAGGTCTTTGTTGAAGAAGACTGTCGGCGGCTTTCCCTTGACCTCAGCTACGCCGTCGGGCCATCGTTTCCGCGTCGCCGGCCGATCACGCAGATGTGGCAGCATAGTCAGGCCGACCTGTGCGTAGTAGGACAAGACATCAGCTTTGGTCGTTTGGGTCTTTGGGTAGAGCACCTTGTCCAGGTTGGTTAGCTTGATCGTCCGGCCTTCGACGGTCACCACCTGGTCCTGGGATGCCATGGCCATGAAGCCAGTATCGGCTGGTCAATGTGCCAGCAAAATGCGGCTATCCGGATTCTGTGAGGTCGGAGTGGGTAGTAGTCCTGATATGAGAGCGATCTGGAAGGGTGCAATCACCTTCGGTCTGGTGAGTGTGCCGATCAAGCTCTATCCGGCGACCGAGGACCACGACATCAGCCTGCATCAGGTCCACGACGCTGACGGCGGGCGCATCCGCTACGAGCGCCGCTGCGAGGTGTGCGGCAAGGTGGTCGAGTACGCCCATATCGACAAGGCGTACGCCGAGGGCAAGACCACCGTCGTCCTCACCGATGAGGATCTGAAGTCGCTTCCGGAGGAGCGCAGCCACGAGATCGAGGTTGTGGAGTTCGTGCCGTCGGAACAGGTCGATCCGATCATGTTCGACCGGAGCTACTTCTTGGAGCCGGACAAGGCAGCCGGAAAGCCGTACGCGCTGCTCCGGCGAGCCCTCGAGGAGACCGATCGGACCGCCATCGCGCAGTTCTCGCTGCGCCAGAAGACCCGACTGGGTGCCCTGCGGTCCCGCGGAAAGGTGCTGATGCTGCAGTCGCTGCTGTGGGACGACGAGGTGCGCGAGGCTGATTTCCCGAGCCTTACCGACGGCGTGCGGGTCTCGCCCCAGGAACTGAAGATGGCAATGTCGCTGATCGACAACATGGCCACCGATTTCAGCCCGGCCAAGTTCAGTGATGAGTACCAAGATCAATTGCGGCAGCTGATCGCCGCAAAGCTTTCCAAGGGCGACGCCGTGGACACTGCCGCCACTTTCGGTGAACACGAGGAAGGTCAGGCCGAGCGCGGTGAGGTGGTCGACCTCTTGGAGGCACTGCGTCGCAGCGTCGAACAGAACCGCGCCACTCCGAAGGGTGCGACGACCAAGCCCGCGGCAAAGAAGGCTGCGGTGAAGAAAACCACAACGAAGAAGGCACCGGCCAAGAAGTCGCCGGCGAAGAAAGCGGCCAAAAGGCCAACGGCATCCAGGTCAGCCAAGAAGGCCAGTTGACCTGCCGACGGGAAGACTTCCAAAAAACAGGGGGAAACACATGGGTATCGGAGCTGGCATTGTCTTGATCGTGATTGGCGCGATCTTGCTCTTTGCACTCAACATCGACATGCCGTTTGTGTCCGACGACACGCTCGGCATCATCTTCATCGTGGCCGGCGCCTTGGCGCTGATCTTGGCGCTAGTGATGCAGGCGCAACGAAGTCGGACCAGGCACGTCGAAGAGAAGCGCTACGACGGCACTCCTCCCGTCGTCTGACCCTTCAATTCGGGGCGCGAGCGTCGGGAATCGCGCGCCGCCGCACGAAGGAGGAGCGAGCGGAGGCGTTCTTACCTCTGCGCGCGACCACGACGGCGGCGGATTCCAAGCGCGATGCGCGAGCGCCCCCACTTAAAGCAGCCGACACGCGGCCTCCCGTCGCACGGTGGCATCAAGCGTGCCACTTACGATGGTGCCGATCGCGCGGTGGTGCGGGCTCTTCGGCGTTCCGATAAGATCTTGCGCTCAGCGGAGCAATCTGATTCTTGGGGGAAGATCTATGTCGGTAGAGGATGTGGCTCCGAGCGTGTCCTCTTTCGATCACGACGCAGCGGCCTCCCTACTCCATATGCGAGCACAGGGTGTCAGTGTCCTGATGCAGCTAAGACCGACCGGGCTGCCGGTGATCTTGCATTGGGGTGCTGATCTTGGGGACCTCGATGGGTTGTCGGCGGAAGCGCTACTGGCCGCCTTCGGTCCGACCGGCCCCGATCCGCTGCCCTCGACGATGCCTTCGCT
>JBKPAB010000133.1:0-22237 GCA_046726195.1 Actinomycetota bacterium | reverse complement strand
CTCAGAGGCAGCGCGAGCTGCTTGCCAGCTACATCGCAGCGGGCGACGCGTTGATCACCACAGCAGCGGTGCCGGGGCGCCGCGCACCGCTGTTGGTGACCACGGAGATGATCCTCCAAATGGGGCCTGGCTCGGTTGTTGTCGATCTGGCCGCGGAGGCCGGAGGTAACGTCGAGGGCGTGGTGGCCGGCAGCGTGGTGCGAGTCGGACCGGTGCAATTGTGGGGCGGCGCGAATGTACCCAGCCAGATGCCCGAACCGGCGAGTCGGCTCTACGCCCACAATGTGCTGAATGTGATCATGCTGATGACCCGTGATGGGCGTTTCGCGCCGGATTTTGAGGACGAAATCACTTCTGCGATGTGCGTGACACATGCCGGGCGGGTGCTTCGCGATGGAGGTAAATGAGTACGCGGATCGCGCGCCGCTGTGCTGAGGAGGAGCGAGCGGACATGTTCTTCGTCTGCGAGCGACGACGAAGTAGGCGGCTTGCAGGCGCGATCCGCAGCGGGAGCGAGCAAATTGAACACTGAGCCCATCATCTGGCTGACGATCTTCGTGTTGGCCATCTTCGTTGGCGTGGAGGTCATCTCGAAGGTCTCCTCGACCTTGCACACTCCGCTGATGTCAGGTGCCAATGCCATCCACGGCGTGATCTTGATCGGCGCGATCCTGGTTGCCGGCACCGCCCAGTCGACGCCAATCCTGGCGCTGGGCCTGGTCGCCGTGGTCCTGGCATCGATCAACATGGTCGGGGGATTCGTCGTCACCGACCGGATGCTGGTCATGTTCTCGCGCCCTAGGAAGGAGCTGGAGAAGTCCGGCCGGCGGGAGCTCGACCGGTGACACCGGCCTGGGCTCAGCTCGGCTACCTGGCGGCCGCAGTCTGCTTCATCGTTGCACTCAAGGGATTGTCCTCGCCGAGGACAGCCCGCCGCGGCAACCTGATCGGCGCGGCTGGCGCGGTGCTGGCGTGCGTGATCGTCTTCCTGGTTTCCGATATCGACCACCTGCTGCCGATCTTGGCGGCCATTACAGCTGGCACGGCGATCGGTGTCCTCACTGCTTACCGGGTGCAGATGACCCAGATGCCGCAACTGGTGGCGTTGTTCAACGGGGTCGGGGGTGGTGCCGCGGCCATCGTGGCGATTATCGAGCTAACCGAACTCGGCGCAAGCTCAGCGCCGATCTTCGATCTGCTCGCCACGGCCTTCACGATCACCGTTGGTTCGGTGAGCTTTGCCGGATCGGTGGTCACCTTCCTCAAGCTGCAAGAGCTGATGACCACGCGGCCAGTGGTCTTCGCCGGATATCCCATCCTGTACGGATTGGGCTTGTTGGCAGCAATTGGTTTCAGCGTGGGGCTGGTCTTTTTCCCTAGCCTGATATTTGCGATCTTGCTGGCGGCCGTCGGCGCTGCGCTTGGCATCCTGCTGGTTTTGCCAGTTGGCGGCGCCGACGTACCGATCGTGATCTCTTTGCTGAACGCGTTCACCGGTCTGACCGTCGCTGCGAGCGGGTACCTCCTCGATAACATCCTGCTGCTCGTCGCTGGCACGCTTGTCGGCTCCGCCGGCACCCTGCTCACCCGGTTGATGGCCCACGCCATGGGCCGGTCGGTGATCAACATCCTCTTCGGTGCCCTCAAGGGCGGGTCGACCCTGGGTGCTACCACGGTGAGTAACCGGCCGGTGAAGTCCGCCGCGCCCGCCGACGTCGCGATCCTGCTCGCGTACGCCGAACGCGTAATCATTGTCCCTGGTTACGGCCTCGCGGTTGCACAGGCCCAACACGCGCTGCGGCAGCTCGTCGATCTGCTGCAGGAACGCGGGGCACAGGTCGACTACGCGATCCATCCGGTCGCCGGCAGGATGCCTGGCCACATGAATGTGCTGCTCGCCGAAGCGCAGGTGCCGTACGAGCAGCTCAGGGAGATGGACGAGATCGATCCGGAGTTCAAGCAGGCGGATGTGGCGCTGGTGGTCGGCGCAAACGATGTCGTCAATCCGGCGGCTGAAACGACGCCGGGAGCACCGATTTATGGCATGCCGATCCTGCACGCCAACCGGGCGCGTCAGGTTGTTTTCCTGAAGCGGTCGATGCGCCCAGGCTTCGCGGGCATCGAGAACGAGCTCCTCTACGAGCCGACGACCACGCTCCTCTTCGGCGACGCCAAGGAGTCCATGACCAAGCTGCTCGCTGAGCTCAAAGCCCTCACTGTCTGATCAGCAACTCGCGAAAGGAGGGGCCGCCGATCTTGGCACCGGGCTCGGGCAGATTGGCACCTGCCTCGAGCGCTCGGAGGGTGCCACCGAGTGGCGGAAGGGTGATCAGCCGCGGTGCCGCCTTTCCGTCCTTGGCGCGGATCAAGTCCACCGCCTCGGCGAGGCTGAGGCGCTCGGGACCGGCCCGATCGGCAGCGCGGTGGTAGCCGGATGGCGCTGGCCCGAGTGCAATGTCGGCGAGTTCACTGGCCATCCAATGGTGGTCGCACGGCTGAAACGACAGCCCCCTAGGCACAAAGCCCAGCGGGCCGACCGTCACCGTCCGGGCCACTGAGGCAACCAAGGTGTGGAATTGCGTGGCCCGGACCACAGTCACCGGCAGCTTGCTGCGCTCCAGTACCAGCTCGCTGGCGTACTTCGCGCGGTAGTACCGAAGCGGGCTGCGGTCGCAGCCGACAATCGAGATGTAGACAACATGTGGCGGCGTCGGCCGATTCGCCAAGATCGTGATCAACCGCCGAGTGCCGCCGAAAGTGACTGTGCGCTGCCGCCACGGATGGATGGCCGCATGGATCACGCACTGGGCGCCCTCAAGCGCCGCTTCCAGCCCCGCACCAGTAGCAAGATCAACACCGGTACGCCGGCTCGCGGAGGTGACGGTCGCACCGCGTGCTTCGAGCTTTCGTACGACTTCGGTGCCGAGCAGACCTTTGCCTCCGGTCACCACGATCTTCATGTGGCACATTCTGGCAAGTCGATGAGAGAGTTCTCGCATGTCCGAATCCGCGGCCGATCAGGTCAATCAAGTTCCCGAGACAATGCAGGCTGTGATCTGTCACGGGCCTGAGAACTACCAATTGGAGGAAGTCCCAGTGCCGCGGCCAGGACCGGGTGAAGCCTTGATCAAGGTCGAGGCCACCGGCATCTGCGCCAGCGACCTGAAGTGCTACCACGGCGCCGCGAAGTTCTGGGGCGATGAAAACCGTCCAGTCTGGGCCGAAACTGAGGTCATTCCCGGCCACGAGTTTGTTGGGAAAGTTGTTCAGCTCGATGACGCGGCCGCCGATCGCTGGGGAATCGCCATTGGCGATCGGGCGGTCGCTGAGCAGATCGTTCCGTGCTGGAAGTGTCGCTATTGCTTGAACGGCGAGTACTGGATGTGCGAACCCCACGACGTCTTCGGCTTCAAGCGGCGTACGCCGGGCGGGATGGCGGAGTACATGATCTACAACAAAGACGCTCTGGTCCACAAGATCTCAGCCGACCTGCCGTCTGCGCACGCCGCCTTCACCGAGCCACTTTCCTGTGCGCTGCACGGCGTGGAGCGGGGCGACATCAAGTTCGACGATGTTGTCGTCGTCGCGGGCTGCGGACCGATCGGCCTCGGCATGATCGCTGGCGCAAAATCCAAGAACCCCAAGATGGTCGTCGCCCTCGACATGGCCCAGGACAAGCTGGAGATCGCCAAGGACTGCGGCGCCGACGTGATCATCAACATCGGCTCGGAGGATGCGGTGGCGAAGATCAAGGACATGACAGACGGCTATGGGGCTGACGTCTACCTCGAGGGAAGTGGACACCCCTCCGCCGTCGCCCAGGGTCTGAACCTGCTGCGCAAACTCGGCACCTACGTCGAGTACAGCGTCTTCGGCAGCGACGTCAGCGTCGACTGGTCGATCATTAGTGACGACAAGGAGCTTGACGTACGCGGTGCGCACCTGGGCCCAAACTGCTGGCCCGCTGCCATTCGGATGCTGGAGTCGCGACGGCTGCCTCTGGACAAGATTTGCACTCACCAGCTGCCGCTGTCCGACTTCCAGAAGGGTCTCGATCTGGTCGGGAGCGGCAAGGAATCGATCAAAGTCTCGCTGATCCCGTGATCGCGACAGGCCGGTCGGTTTTGTCGGGCTGTTGGACGGCGTGCGGCACAATCTCAGAGTGATCGAGTATCGAACCCAGGTCGAGATCGAGCAGATGCGACCAGCTGGGCAGTTCGTCGCCGAGGTGCTGACCGCGCTCCGGGCCCGAGCCGATGTCGGGGTGAACCTTCTCGAGCTCGACGAGTTGGCGCACCAGCTGATTCGGGATCGTGGAGCCACCTCGTGTTACATCGACTACCACCCCTCATTCGGTGCTAGCCCATTTGGCAAGGTGTTGTGTACGTCAGTCAACGATGCCGTCCTGCACGGACTGCCCTACGACTACCAGCTTCGCGACGGTGATCTGGTCAGCCTGGATTTTGCAGCGTCGGTGGATGGTTGGGTGGCGGACTCGGCGATCAGCGTGATCGTCGGATCACCTCGCGAACAAGATCAGCAGCTGATCGCCACGGCCGAGGAGGCGTTGGCCGCCGGAATCGAGGCAGCGCGCGCCGGCAACAAGATCGGTGACATCTCTTTCGCGATCGCGCGGGTCGGGTCGCATGCGGGCTACAAGATCAACACCGAGTTCGGCGGGCACGGCGTGGGGCGTACCATGCACGGCGACCCTCACGTACCCAATAACGGTCGGCGAGGCCGCGGCCTGGTGCTCCGGCCCGGCCTGGTGATTGCCATCGAGCCCTGGTTCTTGGCGGGCACCGACAAGATCTACACCGACGCCGATGGCTGGACGCTGCGCAGTCGCGACGGCTCGCGAGGGGCGCATGCCGAACACACGGTCGCGATCACCGACGATGGGCCAGTGGTTCTGACTGCCCGCTGACATCCGCCATAGGGCTATCATATGGCTATGAGTTCACGCACACAGACGATGGTTCAACTCAACGAGGACCTTCTCAACCTGCTCGACCGCCGCGCCTCCGCAGACGGCGTCTCACGATCGCAGGTCATTCGCGAGGCGATCGAGGCATACCTCGCCGCTGATCGCGCAGCGGCAGTCGACAAGGAGATTGTCGAAGGCTACGAACGTATTCCCCAAGGTGGGGAGTTCGATGCCGATGAGTGGGGGAACCTCGGGACGATGATGGCAACGATGTCGGCTGAACAGATGCGACAGCTCAATGACGAGGAACGTGAAGCGGGCTTCGAGCCATGGTGAGGCGCGGGGGTGTCTACTTCTACGAGCATCCCGAATGGGGTCGCCGCCCAGTACTTGTACTGACGCGAGATGCTGCCATTCCCGTGCTCAAGCGCGTGACAACGGCGTCCATTTCTCGAGTCATCCGGGGCATTCCAAGTGAGGTCGTCCTCGACGCAGAAGACGGCATGCCGACACGATGTGCGATCAGCCTCGACAATCTCGGTGACGCCTGGAAGGCACTCCTGACGGAGAAAGTCACATCCCTTGGGGAAAATCAAATGGCCCGAGTCTGTTCAGCGCTGGCAATTGCCGTCGGCTGCGAGGATCACCGCTGACCCTCCGAGGTGGACAGGACGGCCGGGCGAACCGCGGTGATGCTCCCGTGAAGCGGAGCCGTCAGCGCCGTGACCTGGCGGCCTGCTGGACCTTGCGAATGCCGTCTTTGATCTTCTGCTGGTTCTCGGGTTTGGACAGTTCGCGCTGAGCGACCTGAATCAGCTTGGCCGCGACTGCGGTCTTGATGAGGCCCTTGATCAGGCTCATGAATTCTCTCCCGAAGTGTCGAGGTAACGAAGTGCAATCGACGATAGCGGCCATCTCCAAGCGCCAATTCTGTGCAGCTGCGACACGTCGAGCGTTGTCTAACGAAATCTAAGGTTCGCGCTATACGGGCTGATACGGTCCGAGACGTGGACCCCGTACGGAACCCGTACGCGCCTGGTGCGGGCCAGCGGCCACCGGAGCTTGCGGGTCGTGACGCGGAGCTTGCAGCGTTCGATGTCGCGTTGGAGCGGGTGGAGCGGGGCCGGCCCGAGCGCAGCCTCGTGTTGACGGGGCTACGGGGAGTTGGCAAGACGGTACTGCTTAATGCACTGCGGTCGAAGGCGTTGGATCGGGGATGGGGTACTGGAAAGGTGGAGGCTCGGCCGGACACGAGCCTCCGCCGGCCGCTGACTGGGGCCCTACACGCCGCCGTACGCGAGCTGTCGGTGCGGCACCGAGCACCTGATCGCGTCAGCGACGTGTTGGCCACGCTGAAGGCTTTCGGTCTGCGCAGCAACCCGCGTGGCGGCAAGCTGATCGAGCGGTGGACACCAGCCATTGACGGACCGGCGAGCTCGGGCCGCGCCGACTCCGGGGACATGGAGATCGACCTGCTGGAGCTCCTCACCGATATCGCCGGCATCGCGGTCGATGTCGGCGTGGGTGTGGCGGTGTTCATCGACGAGATGCAAGATCTCACCCCCGACGACGTGTCGGCGCTCTGCGCCAGCTGCCACGAGCTGGCGCAGACCGGCGCGCCGCTCATGGTGGTTGGCGCGGGATTGCCGCACCTGCCCAGCGTGCTGTCGGCGTCCAAGTCCTATTCGGAGCGGCTCTTCCGCTACATCAGAATTGACCGCCTGGACTCGGCTGGTGTTGAGCGGGCCCTGCTGGCCCCGGCCGAACGCGAGGGCGCCACATGGGCGGCCGACGCACTTAAGGCGATGGGCGCCACCTCAGGGGGCTATCCGTACTTCGTGCAGGCATACGGGAAAGCCGCCTGGGACCATGCGCCCGGCTCGCCGATCACCGCCGCCGATGTTGCTGTCGCCGCCCCGGAAGCCGAGGCCGAGCTGGCCGTCGGATTCTTCGGGTCCCGGTACGAACGAGCCACCCCCGCCGAGCGCGACTACCTCAGAGCCATGGCTGGGCTGGCCACGGAGCTGGCCCCGGACGCACCGGTCTCCACCACCGATGTTGCCGAAGTGCTCGGCCGTAAGCCGTCCTCGCTATCGCCTGCTCGTGATGCCTTGCTCAAGAAAGGCCTGGTGTATTCCGCCGAGCGCGGCACCCTCGCCTTCACCGTGCCGCATTTCGGCCGTTGGTTGCGGACTCACCCACCGTCCTGACAGGGAAGCGCTCCCGCAGTGCCCGGTGGACTGCGTCAGGCTGCGGGTTTGCCATCGTGATCGCCTCCTCGACCATGCGAAGGGCTGCGGCGGTACCAGCTCCGAGGACCGGCTTGTTTGGTGTGATCGTCAACAGGTCGCGGGCGAGCATGAGCTCAATCGCCAGCAGGTCCTCAAGCATGCCCACCGCAACGTCAGTCTTGCGTACGCTCAGCGGCGCAGCCGTGTTGTGGTCCTCGACGCCGAGGTCGAGCGGCGGCGTGTCGAGAGTGGCCGGCGCCGCGAGTTGCTTGAGTTCGGGAAACAGCGCCGCGGCTGGGTACCGCAGTTGCAGCCCATACAAGGGTCCAGTCGGCGGTCCGGTCACCTGCTGCATGCACCCGTCCCAAAGATGGGACATCCTGCGCTCGCTGAGCTGCCCCACCTGAGCGAGGGCGATCCGGAGCGCATCGCAGGCAATGGCTAGCACCATGGGGTGGAAGTTACCGTTGCTGATCATGGTTTGTTCCGATACGGAAACCAGAGGGTTGTCGTCGCAGGAGTTGAGCTCGACGGTTACGGCCTTTCGCGTGGCCGCGATGTACTCGCGCAACGCCCCGTGTACCTGGGGTACAACGCGAAACGACAGGGCATCCTGCACAGACTTCGCTGCGCCGGGCTCGAGGAGGCTGCTCCCGGTCATCAAGTCTCTGATGTGATCCGCCGCAGCAATCTGGCCTCGGATGGACTTGGCACGCCCAACAGCCGGATGCAGGATCGACGGGTTCGCCGCCCTCGCCTCCATCGAGAGCGCCGCGGCCACGTCCGCCGCCCCGGCTGCCCGCTCGGCCCGCGCAACCACCAGTGCCGCCTGTCCCACCGATACGCCGTTGGCGGAGATCAGCGCCAGCCCGTCTTTGCCGCTAGGTACGAGTGGCGCGATGCCGGCTCGTCGCAGAGCCTCACCTCCGGGGAGCAGCTCGCCCCGGTACTCGGCCTGCCCCTGCCCGACGGCGACCTGAGCCATCCCAGCCATCGGCGCGAGGTCGGCCGCACCAACTGACCCGATCTCCGGGACAACAGGGTGAACGCCGGCATTCAGCATCGCCGCTAACGTCTCGGCGACCGTCGGCGAGGCACCGGAGCCGCCGCGGGCGATCCCGTTAAGCCGCACCGCCAGCGCAGCCCGTACCAACGGGGTGGGAAGGGGCGGGCCAATGCCTCCGCTGTGCGACATAACTAGGAACATCTGCTCGCTGCGAATCTCCTCCTCGCTCAACCTGATGTCCTTGCCGTGGCCGACCTGCGTGGTCAGGCCGTACACGGCCTCGTTGTTGGCTAAGGCGCGATCGACGAGAGCCCGGCTGGCCGCGATGGTGGCCCGTACGTTATCCGTAAACCCCACTCGCGCACCATTGACGATCGCGAGCAGATCCTCGAGGGCGAGCGGATTCTCAGTGATCGTGACGGTGTCCATGAGACGTCACTCAATCAGACATACTGAACGTCCAGAAATCCCGATCGCGAAGGGCGACCATGCGAGTGGTTCGATCGGCCTAGTTGATCAAGAGACAGATGATCAACTTCGAGCAGCAACGTTCCGGTCTGCGGCGTCGCATCGTCGGGATGGCAGCGCCGATCATCCCGATGTCATTCGTGCCGGCGCGACTGCTTCCCCGCCTGGATCGCGAGGTGTTCCGGCTCAGCCGCGGGCGTACCACCTTCTCTGCCTGGGTCTCAGGCCTTCCGATCGTGATGTTGACGACGACGGGTGCTCGTACCGGTCGGCCGCACACCCTCCCGGTATTGGGACTGCCTGACGGCGACCGCCTGGTGGTGATCGCCTCCAATTTCGGTCGGCCGCAACACCCAGGCTGGTATTACAACCTGCGCGCACGACCGAACGCGACGGTGACCTGGAACGGATCAGCAATCGAGATGCGTGCTCGCGAGTTGACCGGCGAAGAGCGGGAGCGCTATCTCACCCGCAGCCATCAGGCTTATCCGTGGTGGGAGCAGTACCACCGTCGCGCTGCCCCTCGTCAGATCCCGGTGATCATGCTCGAGCCGCAGAGTGTTTAGGCCTGCGCTGCGACTTGGACTGCTCATGGATGGGCTCAGCTTTTCTCCGCGACCTTCTTAAGGCCGTCGAGCATCAGCTGCCAGTTGGCCGACGAATGCTGGGCCTCCTCAGCGCTGCTGCTGTTGTCCTGGGTCAGTCGTACTGCTGTGCCGCCATTTGCCGGCTGCAGGTCGTAACGGACTCGGTGGTAGTTCTCGGGGCGATCTTCCTGGCCGGTGAGCGGGCTGAAGTGGGTGACCTCCAGACGCTGCCCGGGTTCGACGGCAATGATTTCGCCTTTGTCCTCGTACTCTCGGCCCTCGAACTCGCCCTTCCACGTAATCGGGCTACCGGGCTGCCAGTCGGTTTCCACCTCTGCGCCAAACATGTACTTCTTGATGAGTTCGGGATCGGTCAACGCGCGCCACACCTTCTCCGGCGGGGCATCGATCTGACACTGCGCGGTCGCAATGTGTCGTGACACCACAGTCCTCCTAGTGCCGCTGATTCATCTCGACAAACCTAACCTCGCTGAAGAGATACCCGTCGCCCGCTGACGGTAACCTCCGGGTGAACGTTCTGTGGCATCAGGCATGACTACCGGCAGTGACTGTGCCGACAATGAGCCGGGGCTTGCCCTCGAGAATCTCGCCGATTCGCTCGACCTGCTTTTCCAGGGCCCGGCGCCGACCCGCAGTGAGCCGGACCAGCGGCTCGACCGTCACCTCAATCTGGCGGCCGGAGCGACGTTGGTGCCAGACGCCGGTGACCACCCCGTCGATGAGCAGCACCGGATAGTTACCGGCCTGGCCCGATGGCGCGAGCGCGCGCGTGGCGGCCTTGCCAGGGAAGAGCCGGGATCGCGGATGGCTCCCGACCGCGTACGCGTCGAAGTACGGCAGCAGCAAAACGCTGCCTTTGGCACCCTCCTCATCAGGCATTGCCGTATCCCCACCAGCCACCCAAGCGGGCGTACCGTCGAAGTTGATCTTGGTCAGCTTCTCACTGTGCTGCTTGAACTGGTCAGCCGCCCAGGTGGGCGGGGCACCGATCCACTGAGCGAACTGTTGCGGCGTCGCCGGTCCATACGCGTACAAGTAGCGGGTGATCACGGCGGCAATGGCCTTGTCTTCGGAGACCGGCTTGAACCCAGGAAGCCAGCGGCGGGGATTGGTGTACGTCACGCGACGGCCTTTGTTCTCACCGAAGCACAACACGCCGCGGTGGGCCGCCGTGGCCACAGCTTGCCGCCATCGCGGCCACAAATCCTGGAACGCGGCCATGACCCGATCGCCAGCCCACGCTCCGACCTGGTCGATGATCGCCTGGTCCAGCTCATCGATGGTGAGTTCGGCATCCTCGAGCGCGCGACCGATTGCATCGACGATCTCCTCCGCCTGCTCCGGTGCCAGGCGTACGCCGTCTGGGAAGGGGGAGTGCGCTGGGATGGCGGACAGTGCGGCTGCCCAGGCCGGAAGATCATCAGCAGCAAGCAGATGCACGGTGCCGCGCGGACCGTAGCTCTTGATCAACCTGTGGTCATCCCACAACGCACGCTGGACAGTGGAACGGCTAGCTCCCTGAATGCGCAGCGCGATCGACAACTCGGCCGCGGACAGCACCTGAGCATGAGCGCCACAGATGACGGCGGCGATCTCAGCGGGATCGGTCCCGGGCAGTGCTGGAGGGTGCAGCGCGTGCCGCTGGATGCGGCGCACGTTGGCCGCGGGCCAAGAAACGTCCATCAGAACTGCATATCTGTGAAGCGCGAGTAGTGGCCTTGGAAGGCGACAGTGATCATCTTGGTCGGGCCGTTGCGATGTTTGGCGACATCGAAATCAGCCTCTCCAGCACGATCAGAGTCCTTGTCATAAAGATCAGGTCTGTTCAGCAAGATCACCACATCGGCGTCCTGCTCCAGGCTGCCACTCTCGCGAAGATCAGAAAGCATCGGCCGCTTGTCGGTGCGCTGCTCCGGGCCGCGATTGAGTTGGGAGAGGGCAACGACGGGCACGTCGAGCTCCTTGGCAAGCAGCTTGAGTTGCCGGGAGAATTCAGAGACCTCGAGTTGCCGGGACTCTACCTTCTTGCCCGAGCTCATCAGCTGGATGTAGTCGATGATCACCAGCTTGAGGTCGTGACGTTGCTTGAGGCGGCGAGCCTTCGCTCGAATCTCCATCATGGTCAAGTTGGGCGAATCGTCGATGAAGAGCGGAGCCTCCGAGACCTGGCCCATCTTCGCCGACACCCGATTCCAATCCTGATCGCTCATCCGACCGCCGCGAATGTGCGACAGCGGGATACTCGCTTCCGCGGAAAGCAGCCGCATGGTGATCTCGATCTGGCTCATCTCCAGGCTGAAGATCACCGAGGTGAGTCCGTGCCTTATTGATGCGGATCGGGCAATATCCAAAGCCAGCGTCGACTTCCCGACTGCGGGTCGAGCCGCCACGATGACCATCTGCCCAGGATGCAAACCATTGGTCAGTTCGTCGAGATCGGCGAAACCGGTCGGCACACCAGACAATCCAGCGCCGCGAGACTCGATGGCCTCCATCTCGTCAAGAGTGGGCTGCATCAGCTCCGACAGGGGCTTGTAATCTTCCGACATCCGCCGCTCAGTGACCGAATACACTTCGGCCTGGGCTCGGTCGACGATGTCATCGACGTCGCCCTCGGCCGCGTACGACATCTGCCCGATGCGGACCGAGGCTTCAACGAGCCGGCGCAGGATCGCCTTCTCGTGCACGATTTGTGCGTAGTAGCCGGCGTTGGCAGCGACCGGGACGCTCGCCAACAGGGTGTGCAGGTACGGCGCGCCGCCGATCCGCAGCAACTCGCCGCGCTTGCCCAGCTCATCGGCGACGGTGACCGCATCGGCCGGCTCGCCGCGGCCGTAGAGGTCGATGATGGAGTTGTAGACCTGCTCATGTGCCGGACGGTAGAAGTCGGAGCCGCGCAACACTTCGACGACATCAGCGATGGCGTCTTTGCTCATCAGCATGGCGCCCAGCACGCACTGCTCGGCCTCCATGTCCTGGGGCGGCGTACGGTCGGATGGTCGAGGCGCAGTTTCGGCGTAGGGCGGGCCGCTGTAGGGCGGCATCACCTCGGCAACACTCACCCCGACTCCTTACAGATCCGCCGGACGGCCCCCCGAGCCCCTCGGACACCCGCCTCAGTGCCAATCGAATACGTGTTCGGAACACTAATGACATGCACTGACACGTACGCTCACGGATGCCGAGACAGGTCAACGCGGGAAACCGTACGCCGCCGATGCCGGGCCTGGATAGCCAGTTGTCCACAGGCCTTGTGGACAACAAATTCTGCGCTGTGGGAGACACGCGGGGAGCTTGTGTAGACCCTGGGTATCGGCCTGGGGACTACCAGTGGCTTGGGGCGCACGACTGGCCCCTGACTAGCGGAAATGCATCCCTGGACAAGGTGGATGAAAGTTCTTTTGGGGCCATCTCACGACTCGGATGGGATGCCTTCAGGCGGCTGGGATTTTCCCGGCCGGAACGTATTACCCACAGGTTCGTCCGCAAGCTGTTGAAAACCTGCTGTGGCTGCTAAGACTGCTTTGACCGCACATCATCACATGGGCTCGGACATGATCGACTTGACACAGGAATATACCCTTAGGGGGTACCCGAGAGATCAAGGAATGGTCGATGCCTGATCACGACAGCCACCACGGCTATATCGCAAACAAGGATGACTACCTTAAACGATTGCGCCGCATAGAGGGCCAAGCCCGTGGCCTGCAGAAGATGATCGAAGAGGAGCAGTATTGCATCGATATCCTGACGCAGGTGTCCGCAATGACCCGCGCCCTGCAGTCGGTGGCTCTCGGCTTGCTCGGTGAACACCTCAGCCACTGCGTAGTTCGTGCTGCGGCTGAAGGAGGCGCCGAGGCCGAGATCAAGATCGAAGAGGCATCCAACGCCATTGCGCGCCTGGTGCGCTCGTGATCAGTCCCTACTCGTAGCTAGTAAAGGAAATGCCCATGCCAGTCACCCGCGAGTACGTCGTCTCAGGGATGCACTGCGACCACTGCGTGAGCTCGGTGACCGAAGAGGTCTCTGCGGTTAATGGAGTGACCGATGTCAAGGTTGATCTCGACAGCGGCCAATTGATCGTGATCAGCGAGATCGAGATCCCGTTCTCCAGCATCGAGGCTGCGGTGGACGAGGCCGGCTACAGAGTCGCTGCCGCCTAGGCTCGCAAACGCTCCGCCTTAATGATCATCGCCTGATTTATGAACCCGCCGGCCAAGCTTGTCGCCTTCCTTGCCACTCTGGCGGCTGTCTTTGGCGTCTCGTACCTGGCGGGGGTCCAGTCGCAGGCGCTGCTGGCGCCGGTACCGACGCACAACTCTGAGATGGGCCTGCCACCGAGCGCCGTGGAAGGGTACGCGGTAAGTGTGGTGCAACCCACGCAGCAGCCAGGCAGGGACGTCCCAGTAGAGTTCGCGGTGACTGCTCCGGGCGGCCAGATGCTTTCATGGCTCGGCGAAGACTCCGGCGAGCCCCTCCATCTGATCGCATTCCGTCGTGACCTCACCGGGTATCAGCACCTCATGGCTCAGCAGGGCGAGGGCACGTCGTGGTGGGGGTTACTCAACCTGACTCCCGGTCCGTGGCACGTGATCATCTACTTCAGGTCGCAGGCGCTGAACCGCGAGATCACCTTGTCCAGCGACTTCATGGTGAGCGGCGAATATCGGCCCGAGCCGCTGCCGCCGGCGGCCCATCAGGTCGAGGCCAGGGGCCTCACGGTATCGCTCGACGCAGGCCTGACCACCCGCGCCGACAGCAGTGCCGCCGTCACTGTGACCGATCATGGTCAGCCGGTAACCGATCTGCAGCCGGCGCACGGCGCGTTGGGCCACGCGGTGGTGATCCGGCCGGCCGATCTTGGTTACCTGCATCTGCATTCCACCTCCCTGGGCAGCGGGCCGCGGCTGGACTTCGCAGGCAGGGTGCCAGATGAAGGCAGCTACCGGATGTTCGTTGAGTTCTACCGAGCCGGCAAACCGTACGTAGTCGAATTCACTGTGCAGGTGAGGAGATGACACAGCTGGGGGTTCCGGTTCAGACGATCGAGCTTGATGTTCAAGGCATGACCTGCGCCTCCTGCGCTGCCCGGATTGAGAAGAAGCTCAACCGGCTTGAAGGCGTCAACGCGACCGTCAACTACGCGACGGAGAAGGCGACTGTGCATGCCGGCAGCGGAACCACGCCGCAGGCCCTGATCGAGGTCATCGAGAAGACCGGGTACCGAGCGACGCTGCCGGCCGATAGACCCCGTGATCCCGACCTGGAATTGCATCAGCTACGTCGGCGGCTGATCATCACTGCGGCGTTGAGCCTTCCGGTGATCATGATCGCGATGGTTCCCGCGTGGCAGTTTCCCTGGTGGCAATGGGTCTCGTTCGCATTAACCGCAGTGATCGTTACGTGGGGTGCCTGGCCGTTCCACCGCGCCACCCTGCTCAACCTGCAGCATGGCAACGCGACCATGGACACGTTGATCTCGATCGGCACCCTGGCGGCGTTCGGCTGGTCGGCGTACGCATTGCTCTTCGGGGCGGCGGGCGAGATTGGGTTCACCCATCCGTTTGAGTTTCGGCTTGTCAGGCATGCCGCCACGGCCAACCTCTACCTGGAGGCAGCGGCCGGCATTACCACGTTCATCTTGCTCGGACGTTACCTGGAGGCGCGAGCCAAGCGCCGGTCCGGCGACGCGATCCGGGCATTGCTCGAGTTGGTACCGTCTGAGGCCGCACTGCTCACCCCGGGCGGGGAGACCGTCGTCGACATCTCACAGCTGCACGTGGGTGACCGATTCGTGGTGCGACCCGGCGAACGCGTGGCAACGGACGGGGTGATCATTTCCGGACACAGCGCGCTCGACACCTCAACGGTGACAGGCGAGTCGGTGCCGGTTGAGGTGGGCCCGGGCGATGTCGTGGTCGGCGCGACCGTCAACACCCACGGCCGGCTGGTGGTCGAGGCGGCCCGAGTTGGCGCCGACACCCAGCTGGCACAAGTTGTGCGGATGGTCGAGGCCGCGCAAAGTGGCAAGGCGGGGGTGCAGCGGCTAGCGGACCGGGTGTCGGCAGTGTTCGTACCGATTGTGATCGCGCTTGCCGTGGCGACGCTCGGCTTCTGGTTGGGACAGGGCGCTGGCGTCTCGTTTGCCTTCACTTCCGCTGTAGCGGTGTTGATCATCGCCTGTCCGTGCGCACTCGGGCTGGCAACTCCGACCGCGTTGCTCGTTGGCACCGGGCGAGGTGCCCAGCTGGGCATCGTGATCAGCGGGCCCGAGGTGCTGGAGTCCGCCCGGCACATCGACACCATCGTGCTAGACAAGACCGGAACGATCACCGAGGGCCGGATGGCCGTCGTCGCGGTGATCCCGGGCGAAGACACCACGGCAGACGAGGTGATCATGGCAGCGGGCGCCGCCGAGTCCGGCTCGGACCATCCCATTGCCAAGGCCATCACCGAGCATGCGCGTGCCCGCGGGAGGACCCTGGCAACAGTCAGCAAGCTCACCAATCGCCCCGGCCTCGGCGTCCTCGCCGAGTTGTCAGAGTCCAGTGCGCCTATAGGTCAACTGGATTCTGACAAGTCGGTGGTAGTGGGGAGGTTGGAGCTGCTGCAGGAGGAGGGCCTGCGGGTTGCTGGGGAGCTGCGGGGGGCGTACGCGGCCGAGCAGGCACAGGGTCGCACCGCGGTCATGGTTGGCTGGGGGGCTGAGGCACGCGGGGTAATTGCGGTCGCGGATGTGGTGAAGCCCACTTCCGCCCAGGCCGTACATGACCTGCGGTGGCTGGACCTACGCCCGGTTTTGTTAACCGGTGATCATGAAGCCACGGCCCGACAGGTCGCCGCTGAGGTTGGCATCGACGATGTGATCGCCGACGTGTTGCCCCAACAGAAGGTCGCCGAGGTGGTGCGGCTGCAAGAGGCTGGGCATCACGTGGCCATGGTCGGGGATGGGGTAAACGACGCCGCAGCGCTGGCTCAATCTGATCTTGGTATCGCGCTCGGCACCGGGACAGATGCTGCAATACATGCCAGCGATCTGACGCTGATCAGTGGCGACTTACGGGCGGCCGCGGACGCGATCCGGCTTTCGCGCGCCACGCTGCGAACGATCTACGGCAACCTCACGTGGGCATTCGCTTACAACGTCGTGGCTCTACCGCTGGCAGCAGCGGGCTTCCTCAATCCGATGATCGCCGCCGCGGCGATGGCGCTCAGCTCGCTTTTCGTGGTGACCAACAGTCTCCGCCTGCTGAAGTTCCACTAGCTCTTGCGGACGGCATACCGCAACATCGCAAAGTCCGCCCCGTACGCGATTGCTTCCTTCAGTTGCAGCGGCGGTGTCACGATCCGTCGCGGCAGCAGAGGCGCGCCGGCACCAAGGCATACGGACGCGAAGCTGATGATCACCTCATCCAGCAGGCCCTGATCATGGAACTGCCCGACCAGATCGCCGCCGCCCACCAGCCAGACGTTACGGCCGTCGGCAGCGCGGGCCATCTCCTCGTGAACCGGCGCAACATCACCTGAGACGAAGCGGATGTCCAGTCCATCGGGGCGCGGCAGATCGCGACTGCTGAACACCCACACCGGAAGGTCGTACTCCCACTTGCTCGGGTCGGTGAGGAAACCGGTGTAGTCCGCAATCCACTCATATGTCGTCGAGCCCATCGCCGCGGCCCCGACCTGCGCGATGAACTTCGGAAATTGCTCCTCCATGCCGCTGGGCTCGCTGAACTGGAAAAGCCAGCTCAGGGAGTTGTCCGGGTCGGCGATGAAGCCGTCGATGCTGCTGGCCGTGTAGTACTGAGTCGTCATAACGTGCAGCCTTCCACCAGCCACCGACGGTTTCGCGACAGCAACGAACGTTTGCAATGTGCCCTGAGCCCTTCGACAAGCTCAGGACGGCGCCTGTCGAAGGGCACCATCCTCGTGCGCTTCGACAAGCTCAGCGCGCATAAGGGCTACGTGCGTTCCTTACGCCTTGCACATGTTGCAACTTCCCTGGCGTGTTGGGCGGAGGATGCTGCATCCTCTTCCTAAGCCACGGCATCGCCTTTAACATGCAAAAAAGGCCAATCAGTGGAGGACATCATGGTCCGCTACACCAAGGCACACCTGTTCCACATCCGTCCCGTACCGTCTCTGGTCGCGGAGACCCACGAGAGCGGTCACGAGCTCAAGCGAGCGGTGGGACCGCTTTCCCTCACTGCACTGGGGGTCGGCGCCATTGTCGGCACGGGCATCTTCGTCGTCGTAGGCGAGGGGCTCGCGGAGGCCGGCCCGGCCGTGATCTTGTCCTTCGCGCTGGCGGCAATCACCTGCCTCTTTTCCGCGCTGTCGTACGCCGAGCTGGCGGCATCGATCCCGGTGTCGGGCAGTGCGTACACCTACGCCTATGCCACCCTGGGCGAGGTTGTGGCGTGGGTGATCGGGTGGGATCTGATCCTCGAGTACGGCGTCTCCGTGGCGGCGATCGCCGTTGGTTGGGGCGCCAACTTCAACGCCTTCCTGGAGACCGCGTTCGGCGTCGCGCTGCCGGAGAGGTTGACGACCTCCCTTGACGAGGGAGGCATCAACATTCCTGCGGTCGTGATCGTCTTGCTGATCACGCTTTTGCTGATGCGCGGAGTCAAGGAGACCGCCAATCTGAACACCGTCATGGTGTTCATCAAGCTCGGCGTGCTAGCTCTGTTCATCGGCCTTGCGTTCACCGCGTTCAACGCCGACAACCTGCAGCCGTTCGCGCCACAGGGCGCTGGCGGAGTGCTCACTGCAGCGGCCCTGATCTTCTTCGCCTACATCGGCTTCGACGCCGTGTCCACTGGAAGCGAGGAAGCCAAAAACCCCAAGCGTGACCTTCCGATCGCGATCATCGGCTCGCTGGTGATCTGCACCATCATCTATGTGCTGGTCTCGGTTGCGGCCGTCGGCGCTTTGCCCGCGGCCCAGCTGGGCGCGAGCGAGGCGCCGCTATCGGAGGCCCTCGAAGTGGGTGCCGGCCTTCCTTGGGCGGCCGCGCTGACCGCCTTCGGAGCGCTGGTGGCCATCACCAGCGTGCTGCTCGTGATCCTCTATGGCCAGACCCGGATCTTCTTCGCGATGGCCCGCGACGGGCTGGTGCCGGAGTCCTGGGCAACAGTCAATGCACGTACCGGGACGCCGTCCAAGCTGACCCTCGGGTTCGGCATCTTCGCCGCTCTCGTCGCCGCGTTGTTGCCCTTGGGCGCGATCGTGGAGATCGTGAACATCGGCACGCTGTTCGCATTCATCCTGGTCAACATCGGCGTGATGGTGCTGCGAAGGACGCGACCAGACGTGGAACGGCCCTTCAAGGTGCCGATCCCCTACATCTGGTGCCCGATCGGGATCCTGCTGTGCCTCTACCTGATCTCCGGGCTGCCACTGACCACCTACATCAGGTTCGTCGTATGGCTCGTGATCGGGCTCGCGATCTACCTCATCTACGGTTACTCCCACTCCAGGCTGCGGCACCACTACCCAGACGCACCGGAGTTGCCCGAGGAGGAACCGGAGGCGAAGGTGCCAGAGGCGGGATCCGGCGGGAGCACGTGACATGGCCTGGCGCGTCGTCATCGGGTACGACGGGTCGGACGCCAGCGAGGACGCTGTCGCCTTCGGGTTAGCGTGGTGCCGGTCCACCGGCGACGTGCCCGTTGTGGCCACTGTCTACCCTGAGGAGCACCCGCTCGGAGCGGGTCGAGTCGACGCCGAGTGGGCGGCGTACGTACGCCAGCTCGGCCAGGAGACTCTGGACAAGGCGCATGCCGCCGCCGGTGATGCGGCCATCTATCGCCTTGTCGCATCGACGTCCGCGGCCCGTGGTCTCGCCGACCTTGCCGAGGACGTCGATGCCGCAGCGGTCTTGGTCGGCGGCAGTCGCAAGGACGGAGCTGGCGGCGGCCGGCTCGGCAGTGTGGCCAACCGTTTGCTGTACGGAGCCACCGCGCCGGTCTGCGTGGTCCCCGAGTCCTGGCAGGCACCCGATAGCGGTGTGATCTCCAAGATCGGCGTGGCGTTCGTCGACACCAAGGACGGCCACGAGGCGCTGCGTGCCGCGGTCCGCGCGGCCAGCCGGATCCCAGCGCGACTCGTCTTGTACAGCGTTGTGGCCCGTTCCACGGAGCACTACTCCTACATCGCGGGCCGCCGGGACGAGCAGGTGTTCTACGACGCTGCCCGTGCTTCCTACACTCAGGCTCTGGACTACGCGGTCGCCGGGGTGCCGCCGCAGCTCGATCCGGAGGCGGTGCTTCTCGAGGGGGATGTGGTGGAGCGGCTGGCAGCACTGGGGCTCGACGATGTGGACATGTTGGTCTGCGGCTCGCGTGGCTATGGTCCAATCCGCCGAGTGCTGCTTGGTGGGGTCTCGGCTCGCCTGGTCCGACGCTCGCAACTGCCGGTCATGGTTGTACCGCGGGCCTCGGCGGGTCCTTCGGCAACTGAGGAGTGACTCAGAGCGTCAAGCGTGGTGGGCGGCCTCGTGCTCCTGGTGGCCGACCGGCTCGAGCTGGAACGTGCAATGCGAGACGTCGAAGTGTCCACCTAGGCATGCGCCCAGGCGGTCCAGCACCTCACCAGAACGGCCCTCACTGATGCACGCCTGATCGACGATCACATGCGCGGACAGCACCGGTACCCCGCTGGTGATCGTCCAAGCGTGCAGGTCATGGACGTCGACGACTCCGCGCACCCGTTTGATGTGGTCACGCACCGCGTCAAGATCGACACCGCGCGGGGTGGCCTCCAAGAGCACATCGACAACCTCGCGCAGCAGCGACCAAGCGCGGGGGATGATCAACACCACAATTGCGATTGAGGCGATCGCATCAAAAGGGGTCCAGCCGGTCATCAAGATCAGCACGGTTGCGGCGATGACCGCCAGCGAACCAAGCAGATCACTGAGCACCTCGAGGTACGCGCCCCGCATATTCAGACTGGTGGCCTGCGCTGGCCGCAGCATTAGCAGCCCGGCCAGGTTGGCCAGCACGCCGACGATAGCCACAGCCAGCATCAGCTCAGTGTTGATCTCGACGGGATCACGTAGCCGATCAACCGCTTTGATCAGCACCCAAACCGCTGCGCCGACCAGCAGCAATGCATTGGCCAGAGCGGCCAGCACCTCGGCACGCTGCAGCCCGAAGGTGCGTTTCACGGTGGCAGCTCGGGTCGCCAGGGATGTCGCGATGAGCGCCATGATCAGACCGGTGGAGTCGCTCAGCATGTGGCCGGCATCTGCGAGCAGGGCAAGCGAACCTGCAATGAGACCACCGACCACCTCAGCGATCATCACGGCGCCGGTGATCACGAGTACCACGATGAGGCGTTTCCGGTGCTCGCCGGTGGCGGTCACCTCAGGGCCAGGTACGCCGCCCATCTGCCGCACCTCCTTCCGCGCCTCCAATGTTGACAAGCCGGCCAAAGGCAGACACAAACTGGTCGGTGACTTCGGGTTCACGCACGGCAATCCGGATCCAGTCCGGCCCGAGGCCGGGAAAGGTCTCGCCACGGCGTACCGCGAAACCATGGTCTCGCAATGCCAGGCGAGCCCAGCCAGGATCCCGATTCCCGCGTACGCGGCTAGTGTCAACCAGCACAAACGGGGCACTCGGCTCGCCAATGACGTTGAGGCCCAGGTTGGCGAGCTGCTCGATCAAGTAGTTGCGACGGGCGGCGATCTCCACGGCCGCGTCGGCGGCAAGACTTCGTGCATTCGGTGTCAGGCAGGCGACGATTGCCTCCAGCGCAGGTGTGGACACTGACCAGGGCGGTTGCTGCCGGCGCAGTGCCGCGATCAGCGTCGGGTCACCGATCACATACCCCGCGCGCAGGCCGGCGAGGCCCCAGGTCTTGGTCAGCGACCGGAGGACCACAACGCCTGACAGGTCGTCACTGATCATGGTTTCGGTTTCTCCAGGCACGGCGTCCATGAATGCCTCGTCGACGACGAGGACGCGTTCGGTCCGGCGTAGGGAGTTGATCGAAGCCCGCGGGTGCAGCACGCTGGTCGGGTTCGTCGGATTGCCGATGACCACCAGATCGACGTCCGCCGGCAGCCGGCCGAGGTCGAGTCGGAAGCCAGTCGACGGCGACAAGATCAGCCGCTGTGGCTGGTGGCCAGCCGCCCGGAGCGCCGCCTCGGGTTCGGTGAACTGCGGATGGATGATCAGCGGGCGTTTGCAACAAAAGGCGCGCGCCAGCAAGGTGAACGCTTCCGCCCCTCCGGCAGTCGGCAGCACCTGATCGATCGTGACCTTGTGGGCCTCGGCAATGGCTTTCGTCGCTGCGTCGGTGTTGGGATACGCCGCAAGGTGCTGGGTGCTGCTGTTGATGATTGCGCTGAGCCAATCCGGGGGAGCGGGCAGCCGGACGTTGACCGCCAGATCGACCATGCCTTCGGCAACGTCGGCGTCTCCGTGGTGATGAAGATCAAGAACGGGCATCCGGGCCGCAGCATGATCATGGACCGCATTGGCGAACCGCTGGGCGAGCTCCGGATACCCCGCCCAATGCAGGTGCAGATAACTTGCGTGCAGAGTCTGGTGGCCGAGCCCGGCAGGATCGGCGGAAAAACCGACCGGCTCATCGCCGACCAACCAGGCAGCGGCTGCACCGCGGGGCGGCTCGACCGTGGTGCGGTGGAACTCGTGGCCAGTCAGCCGGCTCCCGGCAGCCGCCAAAAGTTGATCACGACGCGCGATCATGGTCCGATAACTCAGGGTCAGTCGCTCGGTCATGATCGCGTCCGCCTCGATCGCTCCGACCATGGGCAGGTTGTCGACACTCCGGCACAGGTAGAGCAGCCCAGCGCACTCTGCGACTGTCGGCATACCGGCATCGATCGCTGCTCGGATCTCGGTTCGCAGCTTGTCGTTCGCCGCAAGCTCGGCTGCGTGCACCTCCGGAAAGCCGCCGCCCAGGTAGAGCCCGGCAGTCCCATCTGGAAGCTGCTCATCTGATGTCGGGTCAAAAACCACTG
>JBKPAB010000132.1:0-4940 GCA_046726195.1 Actinomycetota bacterium | reverse complement strand
GGCTTGGACGGCGTTGGCGGCGGCCTCAGGCTGGGCAATCAAATAGAACAGCGCGAAGGCGACAACCAAGATGACGATTATCCGCTTGATCCACACCATGTCGGACTATTCATCCCTTCCGGCCTACATCGCAGACTATTCGGACATCCGCATGCACAGGCAGACGCGCGGATACTCATTTCTACCCGATGCATCCACATAACGGGAGCAGGCGCGCCGCCCATTTGCAGCCACTCCGTTAGCCCAATCCCCGAGCGTGCGGTTCATAGGCCGACAACCACTCGATCGGCCGCAGCGTACGGATCGAGCTCACCTCGACTCACCGCTTCTGCAAGATCATCCAGCCCAGCTTCCCCGTTCAGCCGGAACTCGGCGCGTAACTTCGCGAGCGCGATACTCTCCACCTCGCGCCGGGCCCGTGCAATGCGGCGTTTCTGGGCGCGTCCGGTGTCGAGCTGGAACCCTCGGAACCGATCGACAGCCTTCAGCAGATCCTCAATCCCACGATGCTCGTACGCCACCGTTGAGACAATCGGTGGTTTCCAGTCCTGCGGACCCCGGTCAGTCATTGCGATCATGGTCCGCAGTTCTCGCACCAGGGCCTGTGCCCCGTCGCGATCACTTTTGTTGACCACGAAGATGTCGCCGATCTCCAAGATGCCTGCCTTGGCTGCCTGGATCCCATCCCCCATTCCAGGTGCCAGCAAGACGAGGATCGTGTCCGCCGTTTCGGCCACCTCAAGCTCGGACTGACCGACCCCGACGGTCTCCACGATCACGATGTCGAAACCTGCAGCATCGAATGCTCGTAATGCTTGGGGTGCGGCGACCGCCAGCCCGCCCAGGTGACCCCTGGTCGCCATGGATCTGATGTAGACGTCGCGATCAAGTGCATGCTCTTGCATCCGAACTCGATCTCCGAGCAGCGCTCCACCGGAGAAGGGTGAACTCGGATCCACTGCCAGTACCCCGATCCGCTCGCCGCGGGACCGAACCGCACGGACCAGCGAGGTGGCCGTGGTCGATTTGCCGACCCCAGGCGCGCCCGTCAGGCCGACGACATGTGCCCGCCCGGTATCCGGAGCCAGCTCTTTCATGATCATCGGTAGCGCCGGGGATGCATTTTCGATCCAGCTGATCAGCCGACCGAGCGCCCGCGGATTGCCCGACCGGACGGCACCGACAACGTCACGGATCTCGTCACGGCCAACCGACAATGGCACGCCACTCAGCTGGAGCTGTCCTCGGCAGGCATGGTGATGATCAAAACGATCGGCGCACGCGTTCCACCGACAATGCCTGATCCCATGCTCAGCCTCCCAGCTCGCCTGACGGCACATCCGCTACAAAACTTTTCGGCCAGTGTTGACACCAGTCTGGCACTCTAATGTCCATGCCTAGAAGGCCCTCCGATCTCGGAGTTGCGGTACCTGGTCTACTCGGTCTTGATCATGTAGGTATCGCCGTCTCTGATCTGGAGACAGCGATCAGTTTCTACCATGACCTGCTTGGGCTGCAGGTGGTGCATCGTGAAGAAAACCTCGACCAACAAGTGGCCGAGGTGATGCTGACGACCAGGGAAGGCGGACCGGGGGGAGCCCAGCTTCAGCTCGTGATGCCGCTGACCGAAGACTCGGTGCTCAGCCGCTTCCTAGTGAGACGCGGATCTGGCCTGCACCATGTGGCTTACGCTGTTTCGGATGTCCGGTCCGCATCCTCGACCCTGCGTCGTTGCGGCGTACGGGTGCTCTATGATGCACCAAGATTCGGTACCCGCGGCTCGCAAATCAACTTTGTCCACCCCAAGGACACTGGCGGTGTTCTGCTTGAGTTGGTCGAGCATGCCGCGGCGGATCCGCATAACGGCTGAGCGTGCGGCGGCTCAGCGAATAGCCGTCGCTCGCGGGGGCACAGACTCGGCGTCAATACCTATTCTCGGAAAGGGCTTCTTGCGGTGAACGCATCAGACAATACGGGGCTTGGCCTGTTCGACGACACAGCAAGCGCAGTCGGGAACTTTCCGACCGCATTACGAGGTTATGACCGAACTGCTGTCGACGACTACGTCCGCACCCTTGAGGAGAGTGTCGTCAAATCACGTCGCCACGCTGCCCAGCTCGAGCAGCAGGTGACAGTGCTACAAGATGATCTTGCCTCGGCCGGTGATAAGGACGACAAGGACGTCGACTATGCCAATCTTGGTGGGCGCGCCAACGACATCCTGCGACTGGCTCAAGAACAAGCGCGCGAGCTCGTGCAGAACGCCACGATCGAGGCTGAGAAAGTCAAGGAACAGGCGCGCCGTGAGGCAGATACGCTGCGCAGTAGCGCGGCTCGCGAGGGTGACGCAATCAAGAGCGGCGGTGCAGCGCAGATTGATCAATTGCGCACCAAGTTGCGCGAGGATGTCCAAGCCCAGGTCGACAAGGCCAAGGCGGAATCGGATGCGTTGATCGCCGCTGCGCGCCGGCAGGCCGAGTCGATCCGCCGCGAAGCGGATCACGAGGCACAAGCGACCCGTCAGAACGCCTACCTAGACACCGAGAACTTACGTCGCACCGTGGAGCGCGAGGCTGCGGAAGCGCGATCCAAGCTGGCAACCGAGCGGGAAGAGGCAATCGCCCACCTCAGGATGACCCATGACGAGGCTCAGCAGAAGACCGCGGCACTGCTCGCCGAGGCAACCAAATATCACAGCGAATCGGCCGAGCGCCTTGAGGCCGACCTCGCCGAAGCCGCGCGGATCCGCGCTGAGGCTCTTGCTGAAGCCGAGCAGACCAAGAACGCGGCCGCTCAGGAGGCGGAGGCAAGGATTGCCACCGCCAAGAAGCAGGCGGCGGCAATTAATGAGCGGACCCAACAGGAGTTCGCGTGGCGGAAGCAGCAGCTGCGCCGAGAGACCGAGTTGCTGCACCAGCGCAAGCAGGCCGTGCTGAGCCAGCTGGCGAGCTTGTCGGCGCTTGCGGAGCAAACAGCGAGCGCTTTCCCAGACCTGGACGATCCCAGCGATCTTGAGGGCGAGGCTGGTGATCGTACGGTGATGCGTCCCGACATGTTGCCCCCTGCCGGTCTGAACGAGGACAGCTCTCCCGGCAAGAAGTCAGGCTCCTCGGCGAGGAATGGTGGCAAGTCGGCGGAGAGCGATGAGTTGGAGATCGACGGTGACGCCACTGTGCTGGTGGCTCCCTCGGATCTGTCCGGCGAAGGGGGTAAGTCGAAGTAGGTG
The DNA here is from genome assembly GCA_046726195.1 of Actinomycetota bacterium. Taxonomy (GTDB): domain Bacteria; phylum Actinomycetota; class Actinomycetes; order Propionibacteriales; family Propionibacteriaceae; genus Microlunatus. The sequence continues at coordinate 1,714 of JBKPAB010000132.1, read as the reverse complement.
GCCCCCGACTTCAGGTGCCGTTACCCTGAGATGACTCGGGGATAACGGCACTTGGCGTGTAAGGAACCGGCGTGAACCTGTCCCCAAGAGTTGACCAACATCCCGACGACGGCCGTTTTCCTTTGGTCCGCAAAGGATATGACCGTGAGGCCGTTGATCATTTCGTACGAGCGACGCAGGCTCAGATAGCTCAGCTGTTGCAGCAGTACGACGCGCTGCTGGTTAACAACCATGAGCTTCGCAATGCTCTCGACGAGGCCAAGACTCGGGCAGCTCACGCCGACTTCTCCGGACTTGGCGGGCGAGTGCAGGAGCTCCTTCAGATCGCGGAGGACCAGGCCACCGATATCACGCGGCAGGCCATTCAGGAGGCGGATCGGCTGAGCGCCCAAGTACATGCCGAACTCAATGAGCTCCGCCAGAGCGCGACCGCGGAGTTGGCCCAACTGCGGGACTCGCAGCTGGCCGAACTGGAGGCCTTGCGTCACAACGGTGAGCATGATGCCCTCCAGCTGCTGGAACGGGCACAAGCAGACGCCGAGCAATTGCTGGCGTCTGTCCGACTTCAAGCCGAGACCGTTAAGGCCGAGGCGGAAGCAGCCGCGAGCGGAAAGCTCGAGGCCGCCACTTTCGAAGGACAGGGGTTGTTAGCCGCCGCCGAGCGGGATAGTGCAGCCGTACGCCAGGAGATTTCAGCACAGCGCGAGCGGGTGCTGGCCGAGCTCAAGCAAGCGCAGGAATCGGCGAATCAGGCGATTCAGACGATGCTCGCCGAGGCGACCGAGATGCAACGGGCGGCCGGAGAGCGTCTCACGCAGGAGACCGAGAACGCATCCAAGCTCCGCAGTGAAATGCTCGCGGTGGCCGAGCGCATCAAGCTAGACGCCACCGGGGAGGCCGAGAAGATCATCGACCGGGCGCGGCGACGGGCCGCAGCCATCGACGACCGAGCGCGCCAGGAGCTCGCGCTCCGTCGCCGCCAGATGAGGGACGAGCAGGATCTGCTCAACCGCCGCAAGCACACAATGCTCAACCAGCTCGCGTCGTTGAGTGCGCTTGCCGCGCAGACAGCGGAGGGTCTGCCTGATGTGCCTGAAGCAGAATTAGCCGAGCTAGCCGCCTGGCCCGATAGCGGCGATGCGGAGATGGAAAGCGATCCAACTCTCGGCAATGCCGCTGAGGAGGCCCGGGAGGAGTCCGAGCTGGGGGCGACTGATGAGGTTGCCGGGCATCAGGTGAGCAACGAGGAGCCCGAGCCCCCGGCTGCCGAAGGCGAGCCGGCGAGTGCGGAGGGCGAGCTCCGCGCTGAGGACGAAGGCGGGACCGCCAGCTCCGATCAAGATCAGCGTGAAGCACCAACCAGCGGGCATAGATACGCGGAAAGGGAAAAGCCCAGCGCAGCCTAGACGATTTTGATTGCCTCGCTCGCCAAGCTCGCTGTATTCAATGGCTCGCTCCGCTTGCTGCGATGTTCGCCGGGGAGCCGCCGTCTTCGTCGGATCCGACGAAACGATCGTGTCGAGGAGAATTGGCTCCGCTCTCGAGGCGTTTCGTCGGTTCCTCCTGCAGATCGGCGCGCGAACATCGCGGGCGCGGTTCGCGGGTTGGAACCCCCCGAATTCGTCGTCGCGCGGGGGCCCAAATACGTGTGCCCGCGGGCCGCCGCAGCACCGCGGGGGGGGCGCTCCGGGGTTTTTTGGCGCGCGGGCCCCGC
>JBKPAB010000131.1:0-13171 GCA_046726195.1 Actinomycetota bacterium | reverse complement strand
ACGAAGGCGGTGAGCTCGATGTCCGGCTCGAACACGATCTGCGCCGAGGTCGGTCGGGTCGCCGCCACGTACCGCGGCAAGGTCATCGCCGCGCCACCAACGTGAATCACACGTAACCGCTGCCCCGGCTCGGCCACGCTGTCGATCACATCGGCCAGCCGCTGCACGTAGTCGAACTCCAGTCGCAGTGGGTCGTCGAGGTCGACATAAGACTGGTCCGTGCGACCAACGCGAAGCGTGAAGGCTCGTGGGTATGCCAGATCTCGCACCAGCACTGCGCCGTCAATCCCCGGTCGCAAGAGGAGACTGGCCTCTTTCAAGACCGCTCCTTGGGGCGCGGCGTGCACTGCGCGGACGATCGGCGACGGGGTGATCGGTGGTCGCGTGGTGTAGAAACAAATTGGAAGGGAGACTGCCCATGAAGCTGCGCTGGATCGACAACAACGGCGTGAGCGAGCACGACGTTGCCGAGCTTGCGGACCTGCGGCAACGCTCGGACGGGTTTCTCTGGCTCGACATTCCGGAATGGAGCGACAAAGCCGAGATACTCCTCACCGAGGAGTTCAAGTTTCATCCGATGGCGATCAGCGAAAGCCGGAACCGAAATCACGTTCCGCGAGTCCATGTCTATCCGCACCACGTGTTCATCGTCGTCCACGCGCCTGAGATCGGCGCACGCGGCCACGTGCACTACCTCGAACTCGACCAATTCGTCGGGGAAGACTTCTTGATCACTGTCCATGGACCGCTGAATCCAATAGTTCCCCTGGAGGCGGCGCTGCGGGAGACAAACGCAGTTGCGGCACGCATGGAGAGCGGCAGGCTGCACCCTACCTCGCCGTTTGGACTCACTTACGCGATCGTCTCCTCGATCGCACGCCGGGAATCCGAAATGGTCGCTGAGATCGCCCGTGAGGTGGGCCTCATGGAGCAGCGGGTCATGGCTGATGAGGATGAGAAGGATCCGCAGGCCTTTCTCAGCCAGTTGTTCGCGGCTCGACATGAGCTGCTCACTATCAAGACCATGGCGTCTCAGGGCAGCGAGATCTATCGGCGGGCGATCAAGTTGACCACCTTCGCACCGCCCGAGGGTCTGGAACTGATGAAAGACGTGCTCGACCAATACGAGACCGTCGCCCACATCAGCGATTCTCAGCTGGTCTTTCTGATGGGTGTCACCGAGTTCTACCGCGCGCGTACCGACACCAAGATGACCATCGCCGCCGAACGTCTCGCTGTCATCGCAGCGGTCACCCTCCCGATCACCTCGCTCTCCTCTGTCATCGGGATGAACGTCATTGTCAACGAGTCCACGCGCTGGATACCACTGGTCATCCTGCTGTTGATCATGTTGACGATATCGGTGATCTTGCTGCGCTGGGCACACAAACAGGGCTGGTGGTGACATCCCTAACCGCCGACTTGTCCGAATCCAGCCACGCTATAGCGTGGCTGGATTCTGACAAGTCGGTGATCAGTTAGGCGATCGCTGGTTGCGACTGCAGGATGATCAACCCGTCGCTGCTCTCGTCCGCATCGAAGATCACGACGTCGCCTTCGTGAACCTGGCCAGCCAGCACCCGCTGCGCGAGTTGATCTTCGATGGTGGTTTGGATCAGCCGGCGTAGCGGCCGAGCGCCGAAGACCGGGTCGAAGCCGGTAAGGGCCAGCCACTCCTTGGCCGCCGGCGTGGTCTCGACGGTGATCCGCCGATCGGCGAGCCGCTTGTTCAGCCGGGCCAAGTTGATCTCCACGATCTTGGCAAGCTCCTCGGTGCCAAGGGCGTCGAAGAGCACGATGTCGTCGAGCCGGTTCAAGAACTCAGGCTTGAACGTCCCGCGAACCACGCCCATCACGGCATTCCGCTTGGTCTCCACGTCCAGCGTTTGATCGGCCAAGAACTGCGAGCCGAGGTTGGAGGTCAAGATCAAGATCGTGTTGCGGAAGTCCACGGTACGCCCGTGGCCGTCGGTCAGCCGGCCATCGTCAAGGACCTGCAGCAGGATGTCGAAGACCTCAGTGTGCGCCTTTTCCACCTCGTCCAACAGCACCACCGAGTACGGGCGCCGCCGCACGGCCTCAGTGAGCTGGCCGCCCTCCTCATAGCCGATGTAGCCGGGAGGTGCACCGACGAGCCGCGCTACCGAGTGCTTCTCTGAGTACTCGCTCATGTCGATCCTGATCATGGCCCGCTCGTCGTCGAACAGGAACTCCGCGAGCGACTTGGCCAACTCGGTCTTGCCAACACCAGTCGGACCCAGGAACAGGAAGGAACCGGTGGGCCGGTTGGGATCAGAGATACCCGCACGCGAGCGGCGTACGGCATCCGCGACCGCGCGGACGGCCTTCAACTGACCGACCAGCCGCTCGCCGATCCGAGATTCCATGGACATCAGCTTCTCGGTCTCACCCTGCAGCAGCCGGCCGACCGGGACCCCGGTCCAGTTGGAAACCACCTCAGCGACATCGTTCGGGCCGACCTCTTCAGAGACCATCGAGGGCAGCTGATTCTCGGCATTAGCAGCCTCCTCCATCTCCTTTTGCAGGGCAGGAATCTCGCCGTAGTTGATCTCACTGGCCCTGACCAGGTCGCCTTCCCGCAGCGCCCGCTCAGATGCCACCCGCAGCTCGTCGATCTGTTTCTTCAGCTCGCCGACGCGGTTCAGGCCTTGCTTCTCCGCCTCCCAGCGAGCTTCGAGGGAGCGCAGCTCTTCCTCCACATTGGCCAGCTCCTCGGTCAACCTATGCAGCCGCTCCACGCTGCCAGGATCAGACTCCTTCTCCAGCGCGAACTTCTGCATCTTCATCCGATCGACGGTGCGACGCAGCGCGTCGATTTCCACCGGCGAGGAGTCGATCTCCATCCGCAACCGCGACGCCGCCTCATCGATCAGGTCGATTGCCTTATCCGGCAACCGCCGAGAAGTGATGTAGCGGTGGGACAGGGTTGCGGCGGCAACCAGCGCAGCGTCGGTAATCGCTACCTTGTGGTGCGCCTCGTAGCGCTCCCGCAGCCCACGCAAGATCGCAATGGTGTCCTCGACGCTCGGCTCGTCGACGAAGACCTGCTGGAAGCGGCGCTCAAAGGCCGGATCCTTCTCGATTCGCTCGCGATACTCATCCAGGGTGGTGGCACCGATCATGCGCAGCTCACCACGCGCCAGCATCGGCTTAAGCATGTTGCCGGCATCCATGGAGGAGTCGCCGGCAGCGCCGGCGCCAACCACGGTGTGCAACTCATCGATAAATGTGATGATCTGTCCGGCGGCATCCTTGATCTCGGTCAAAACCGCCTTGAGCCGCTCCTCGAATTCACCGCGGAACTTGGCACCGGCCACCATTGCGGGCAGGTCGAGTGCCACCAGGCGGCGGTTTTTGAGCGAGTCGGGCACGTCGCCGGCAACCAAGCGCTGCGCCAAACCCTCGACCACCGCGGTCTTGCCCACCCCAGGTTCACCAATCAACACCGGGTTGTTCTTCGTTCGCCGGGCCAGCACCTGAACCACGCGACGGATCTCGGCATCCCGCCCGATGACCGGGTCGAGCTTGCCGTCCCGAGCCATTGCGGTGAGGTCGACGCTGTACTGGTCGAGTGCGGAGGAGGTGGCCTCAGCCTCCGGGCTGGTCACCCGCTTGCTGCCCCGGGCCTCGTTGAAGGCCCTGGTGAGGACGTTCGGCTTGACGTTCAGCTGGGATAAGACCTTCTTGGCGTCGGAATCGACGGTCGCCAGCGAGATCAGGAGGTGCTCGGTGGCCACGTACGCGTCCCCGAGTTGCTCGGCCCGCGTTTCAGCGTCCGCCAGCACTCGCGCGAAGGACCCGGAAAGCTGGGGCTGGCTGACCGAGGAGCCCTTCGCCGATGGCAGCTTCGAAATCGCGCCCTGCGCGGCCGCAGCAACCACGGCTGGGTCAGCGCCCGCAGCAGACAGCAAAGGCGCGACCGTGTTTCCGGGCATCTGGAGCAATGCGTGCAGCAGGTGGGACGGCTCCGCGTACGGGTTGCCCTGGTTCAGGGCGGTCCGCAGCGCGGCCGATACAGCGTCACGACTCTTGGTGGTGAGCTTATTGGTGTCCATGTCTCCTCTGGGAATGAATATCTGTGAGCTGCGAGCGTCGGCATTGCGCGAGCAGCTTCAAAACTTGAGTACGCCTCACTCAACTATGCGTCGACGAAATCCTCTTGGCAACGATGAAGTTGAGCGTATTAGACTCAACTTTGCCTCAAATCAGGCTATTCCTTTGATCGGCCTCCAGGTGGCCGACGTACGAGCCTTCTTGCGAGTTAGCCGGCTATGAGCGGGAAGTCTCCAGGGCAGCCAGGTCTCGTTCGGCGTACAACCGGTGCTCCCATTCCTCACTGAGAACGACGAGCAGGCACTCACGTACGGGGAAGCTCCGGGGCGGAGGCCAGCCGGGCCCCTCGACCGGTGTTGTGTTGCTGTCAAGTGACTCAACAGTCAGACCATCGATGACCTGGCGTACGGTGTCCATCCGGTCGCGTCGCAGCGCTAGGACGGTGTTGAGCGATGGCCGTACGTCGCGGTCGCGGGGCACCCCGGGCGTATCGGGCATCTCATCCCATGGAAGATCGAGCGGATCCCATGGCGCCGGGTCGCCGAGGATCGCTCGTCTAATCCAGGAGTCAGTGGCGAATACCAGGTGCCGCAACGTCTCGATGAACGACCACTCGCCATCGACCGACTCATGCAACAGCTCGGGATCCAGACGGCGGGCCCGTTCGACGGTCTGATCCCACAGTCGCTCCACGAGGTCCCAAGCCTCGCGGAACCCGGCAGGGTCTAACGGGCGCATCTTGGCCCTGTCGGGATACCGCCTGTCGAGTTCGGCGTTCACCAGCGGCCCGACATCGACGCCATTGATCTTCAAGTTCTCAATCTCGCCGTGGATGTCAACATCGACGAGCTCAACCCCGCGCATCACGGCGCCGTTCAGAACCACACCGCGGAGCTGCGCGCCGCTCAGGTCGACCTCCCTAAGCTGCGCACCCCTGAGGTCAACGCGTTCGAACCGGGAGCCACTGAGATCGGCACTGACGAAGTCGGCCATGGCATGACGCTACTTGCATCGTGGCCGGAGTCAGGGCAAGGTGCGGCCAGGAAGCGCCAGCGGTGGTCGTCGGCCACGCCGGCCGAGATGCACCCCGCCGAGGGGATCAGCGGTAAACACCCGCGACCCAGGTGAGGACTCAACGGCAGCAAGCAAGGAGGTCAGCTGCTCGACCCGGGCCCGGAGCTCATCGATGTCGTCCTGCATGTGCAGGATGCGGCGAATGCCTTCCAGATTGATGCCTTCGTCCTGGGAGAGCCGCTGGATGAGCCGCAGCCGGGCGATGTCGCGTGCCGAGTAGCGTCGGCCGCGCTTGGCTGTACGCCGCGGCGAGACCAGGCCCATGCGGTCGTAGGTTCGTAGGGTTTGCGGGTGCATCCCAGCAAGGTGGGCTGCGACCGAGATCACGAAGACAGGCGCATCATGATCGATTCGCTGCGGCAGCTCTGAAGCAGACATGTCTCACCTCATCCCGCAGCGAAGAGCTTCGCTCTCGGATTAACAGTGCCGACCGCCTCCGCGTAGGAGTTCAAAGCCTCTCGGGCCTGCTCGTTGAGAGCCGCCGGGACCAACACCTCGACGCTGACCAGCAGATCACCGCGAGAACCATCCCGCTTGCGGACACCCTTGCCCCGCACGCGGAAGGTACGCCCGTTCGGCGTGCCCGGCGGGATACGCAGCTTTACCGGCATGCCACCGAGCGTCGGCACCTCAATCTCCGCGCCGAGAGCGGCCTCCTGGAAGGTGACCGGCGCGGTCAGGGTCAGGTTGTCGCCCTTGCGACCGAAGATCGGGTGCGCACGTACGTGCACGATGACGTACAAGTCGCCAGCGGCGCCGCCGTTTTCACCGGCCCCGCCGCGGCCCTTGAGCCGTATCCGCTGGCCGTCCGTGACGCCTGCGGGGATCCGGACTTGCATGGTCTTGGTGGACTTGCCGCGGCCGGAGCCATGGCAGACCGGGCAAGGGTCGTCAACAACCATCCCGCGACCGCGACACTCACGGCACGGCTCAGTCACCGCGAAGACGCCGCCGGAGGTGGAGGTTTGCATGCCGCTGCCCTCACACGTGGGGCAAACCCGCGGGATTGTTCCCGCCCGCGCACCGGTGCCACGACAGGCTTCGCAGGCCGTGTCGGACACCATCTGCATCGCCACCGTTACGCCCTCGATGGCCTGCACGAAGTCCACGGTGACCTCACCCTCAACATCGCTGCCACGGCGCGGCCCACGGGCAGTGGAGAATCGGGTCGTCTGGCTGGTCGGAGCGCCGTTGAACAGGCCGCCAAAGAGGTCGCCCAGACCGCCTCCAGCATTGCGGAACAGGTCCTCAACAAATGGGCTGCTCTGCCCGGCACCGCTCCGCGGTGGGAAGCGGAAACCGCCGCTGCCAAACAACCGGCGCGCCTCGTCGTACTCCTTGCGTTTGGCTTGATTCGAGAGCACGTCGTTGGCTTCTGAGATGTCCTTGAAGCGCTGCTCGGCCGCGGCGTCGCCAGGATTTTGATCTGGATGGTTGGCGCGCGCGAGCTTGCGATATGCCTTTTTGATCTCCTCAGGGGTGGCGTCCTTGGAGACACCCAGGACTTTGTAGTAGTCCTTCTCGATCCAGTCCTTGGTACTCACCGACACCTCCCTTCGCGGTGATCAACTAACGATGCTTGATTCCAGAAACAAGTTTCCCTCCGCTCCCGCAGCGCCCCAGGAAGCTGGTGCCTTCGTCGCTCTTCGCGAAACAAAAGGCGCGTTTCGCTCATCACTCCTCCGATCACCAGCGGGCGCCAACCGACGCTCGCGGAGATTGTCTCTCGGCCCGCGCGCAGAGACGATCAACGCTGATCGGCGTCGGCATCCGGCTTGTCTGCACCCGGCTCACCCGTTGCTTCGACCAATTCGTCTGAGCCTTCGGCGTCCTCGTCGGAGCTCGACGCTGGTTCGACAGGCGCTGTCCTGAGCCCTTCGACAGGCTCAGGGCTCATTGGCTCCGCCTCAGGGCTCATTGGCTCCGCCTCAGGGCTCATTGGCTCCGCCTCAGGGCTCATTGGCTCCGCCTCAGGGCTCATTGGCTCCGCCTCATGGCTCATTGGCTCCGCCTCAGGGCGCATCCTCCGCTCCACCCCAGGGCGCATTGGCTCCGCCTCAGGGCCCATGAGCTCAGGCTCGGGCTCAGCCACCGCGACACGCGCCGGCCGCAGGATGCGATTCCCGATGCGGTATCCCGGCTGCAGAATCTCCACGCACGTCGGGCCCTCGATACCCTCAGCGTGCGCATGCAGCAGCGCCTCGTGGATGTGCGGGTTGAACGGATCCCCGGCCTCGCCAAAGGTCTCCAGGCCATATTTGGAGGTCACCCGCTCGATCTCCTCGGCGACTGCCTTGAAGCCACCGCTGAGCTCATCGTGTTCGCGAGCCGATCGAACATCGTCCAGCACCGAAAGGAAGTCCTTGATCACACCCTCGATCGTTACCTTACGAGCAAGATCACGATCGCGGTCGACTCGGCGCTTGTAGTTGACGTACTCAGCCTGCAGCCGCTGCAGATCGGAGGTTCGCTCCGCCAGCTTGTCCTGGAGTTCTTTCACTTCCGCCTCAAGATCTCGTTCGGGAGGTGTTTCCTCAGCCTCGGGAGCTGCTGCAACAGGAGCCGCAGTTGCCTGCGGCTCCCGTACCTCGTAGGTGTCTGGATCGATGCGACGCCGATCCCGTACGGTTGGGCCTCGCTGCTCGTGCTCGGCTTCAGCGCGCCGATGATCAGATTCTGGTCCGCTCACCGCGCCTCACTCGAAGTCTGGTCGTCGTCCACGATCTCGGCATCGACGACGTCTTCCTCAGTGGTGCTGCCCGCGCCGTTGGACTCGGCGTGCTCACTTGGCCCGCCGGCCTCGGACGGAGCCTGCTGGGCGGCCTGTGCCGCCGCGTACATCGCCTGACCAAGCTGGGCACTAGTCGTATTCAGCTTCTCGACCGCAGCCCTGACCCTGTCGTCGTCCTCGCCCTCGAGAGCAGCCTTGACCTCGGCAATCGCCTCTTCCACCGGCTTCTTCACGTCGTCGGTGATCTTATCGGCGTTTTCGCTAATCAGCTTCTCAGTGCGGTAGACCAGGTTGTCGGCCTCGTTGCGGAGCTCGACGGCCTCACGCCGCTTGCGGTCCGCTTCGGCGTGCGCCTCGGCCTCCCTGACCATCTTGTCGATGTCCTCCTTGGCAAGCGCGGAGCCGCCCGTGATCTGCATCGACTGCTGCTTGCCAGTGGCCAGGTCCTTGGCGTGCACGTGCACGATGCCGTTAGCGTCGATGTCGAAAGCGACCTCGATCTGCGGCACACCGCGAGGCGCCGGCGGCAGGCCAGTCAGCTCGAAGTTGCCGAGTGGCTTGTTGTCCTTAGCGAAGTCGCGCTCGCCTTGGTAGACCTGGATCATCACCGACGGCTGGTTGTCGTCAGCGGTTGTGAAGACTTCGGAGCGCTTGGTGGGGATTGTGGTGTTCCGCTCGATGATCTTGGTGAACACGCCGCCCTTGGTTTCGATGCCGAGGCTCAGCGGGGTGATGTCGAGCAGCAGCACGTCCTTGACCTCGCCCTTCAGCACACCGGCCTGCAGGCTGGCGCCCAGAGCCACCACCTCATCGGGATTGACGCCCTTGTGGGGTTCCTTGCCACCGGTCAACTCCTTGACCAGCTCAACAACGGCAGGCATCCGGGTCGAGCCACCGACCAAGATCACGTGGTTGATCGAACCGACGCTGATCTTGGCATCCTCGATCACCGCGTGGAACGGAGCCCGACAACGATCAAGCAGATCCGATGTCATCCGCTGGAACTCTGAACGCGTCAGCTTCTCTTCCAGGTGCAGCGGACCAGCCTGGCCAAGAGTGATGTAGGGCAGGTTGATCTGCGTCTCGCTCGCCGAGGAGAGTTCGATCTTCGCCTTCTCAGCAGCCTCCTGCAGCCGCTGGCGTGCGATCTTGTCCTGTGCCAGGTCGGTACCGTTCTTGTTCTTGAACTGCTTGACCAGCCAGTCGACGATTCTGGCATCCCAGTCATCGCCACCCAGCCGGTTGTCACCATTGGTGGCCTTCACCTCGAAAACGCCGTCGCCGATCTCCAGCAGGGAGACATCGAAGGTGCCGCCACCCAGGTCGAAGACCAAGATCGTCTGATCCCGATCGGTCTTGTCCAGCCCGTACGCGAGTGCGGCCGCAGTCGGCTCGTTGATGATCCGGTCCACGATCAAGCCGGCAATCTCACCGGCCTCCTTGGTGGCCTGGCGCTGCGCATCGGAGAAGTAAGCCGGGGTGGTAATCACCGCGTGAGTGACCTGCTCGCCAAGGTAGGCTTCCGCGTCTCTCTTCAGCTTCTGGAGCACGAAGGCGCTGATCTGCTGCGGGCGATATTCCTTGTCGTCGATCCTCTTCTTCCAGTCCGAGCCCATCTGGCGCTTGATGGAGCGGATGGTGCGTTCGACGTTCGTGACGGCCTGGCGCTTGGCGACCTCGCCAACCAGAACCTCGCCGCCTTTTGCGAATGCGACCACCGACGGAGTCGTCCGGGAGCCCTCGGCGTTGGGGATGACGGTGGGCTCTCCACCTTCAAGTACGGCGATGACGGAGTTGGTCGTTCCGAGGTCGATGCCGACTGCACGAGCCATGATGTGATTTCCTCCAGTTAGGAAGTTGTTCGGATTTTGTCCTTGAGTCTGTTTCACTCAACTTAGTCCTTGAGCGTACTAGGCTCAACTATGCGAGTGGCGGGATTGTTCCCAATCTGGGTGAGGTCAAGTACGGCTGTAGCTCATCCAGCGCGATCTGCCTGCCAGAAACGGACGTACACGTTCGTTTCAGTCACTCTGCATTCGTTGCACAACGTGTGTATCGCGACTGGAACGAACGTGTACGTGCGTTCCTGCATGATGATCGCGTCCGCCGCGTCAGCCGGTCCAGGTGCCGTCGGTCGGCTCGGCAGGTACGCGGTCGGCAACTTCGTCTGGGCTCAGCTGCTCACGCCGAGTGCACAGCGCCCAGTGATGCCCGAATGGGTCGCGAAGGATCCCGTACCGCTCGCCCCAGAACATCTCGGCAACCGGCATTTCGACCTTGGCACCCATCTCGACCGCGTGCGCGAACACGCTGTCGACATCATCCAGCTCAAGCAGCAGCATGACCGGCGAGCCACCCAAGGCAGGCGGCGCGACCGCATTGAGTTCGGTGATCTCCTCGCTGAGCAACAACTTGTCCGGGCCAACCGCGAGCTCGACGAAGAGCACTCGGCCATCGGGCAGCCGGTGGCGGATGAGCTCGGCGGCGCCAAAGACCTCGGTGTAAAACGCGACCGCAGCGTCGGCGTCGGTCACGAAGATATGGGTGCCCAACCCAAGCGGCCGTTGCCCGGTCATGGCGTCCTCCGGGTTCCGTCGAGCAGTCCCGCATCGCCGGCGGCGTCCACGAGACGGGCGAGCATTGCGGCTTCCTCACGGACAACCCGAGCGCCCAGCGGGGTGAGCTGATAGTAGCGACGCCGAGCATCGTGCGGAGCACTCGGGTCGGTGGCTCCCGACTCGGTAACCAGCTCGTCGGCCACCAGCCGGGCAAGGGTCCGGTACAACGTGCCTGGGCCGAGCCGCACGCGTCCGGCGGTGAGCTGATCGACAAAACCCATGACGGCGTACCCGTGACTGTGGCCGGAGGCCAGTGCGAGCAAGACCTGGAAGCCGGCGGTAGTCAATGCCGGAGAGGGACTAGTCGAGCTCACATCGACATGATACAGTCCGGATTGGATATGACCGATTTAGATATATCCATTCCGCATACTACCAACGTGAGGAGAGACGAGGCGACCATGATCACGGGAGTCAGCAAGGTGATCGTTCCGGTAGCGGACCAGCAGGCTGCGCTGGGTTTTTGGACCAAATCCATGGAATTCACCACCGTTCGAGACGCCACCTACGGCGACGAACGCTGGATCGAGATCAAGCCGCCGAACCAAGACCTGCTGCTGGTGCTCAGCCCGCGGCAGTCGGATGAGCCGCGGCGTACCGTCCCGGACCGACTGCCGCACTCAGACCTGTTTTTCGACTGCGCCGACATTGAGCAGACGTACGCCGAGCTAAGCCGCCGTGGCGTGAAGTTCCCGCTCCCGCCGACCAAGCAACAGTTCGGCTGGTGGGCAATGTTCGAGGACAACGAAGGCACCCGCTATGCGCTGGGGCAATCGGACGAGGTGAGTGGAGACCTGGGCGGCACACCACGATGACGCGGATCAGTGGGACCGACGGTGGACAGGCTTGATCATCATCCTGGCGCCACGCTCGGCATGCGCGCCGCGCTTGTCGCAATCCGGCACGACCTTCAGCCGCGGTTCCCGAGCTGCGTCACATTCGAATTCCAGGAGCAGCACATGCGCACAGTCGTCGTATCGCAGAACATAACCCTCGACGGCTCGATCGAAATGCTTGGCGATTGGTTCGACCCGCAGGGACAAGCCGATCAGACAGAACTCGTGGAGGAGGTGCAGCAGAAAGCCCGTCAAAGCGACGCATTGGTTGTAGGCCGTCACACCTTCGAAGCTTTACGCGGCTACTGGCCCCGGCAGTCTGAGGACCCGACCGGTGTCACCAAGCACCTGAACCAGGTGCATAAGTACGTGGTCTCGTCCACGATCACCGATCCGCAATGGCAGAACACCACGGTCTTATCTGGGGACTCAGTCCAGCAAGTTCGGACGTTAAAAGAGCAGCCGGGTCAAGACATCGTGATTACCGGCAGCATCTCGCTCTGCCATACCTTGATCGATGCGGGACTGGTCGATGAATACCGGCTGTTCATTTATCCCGTGGTGCAGGGCCGCGGCCGCCGTCTCTTTCCAGACGGCTTCGAGCTGAGCCGGTTGAGGCTGATCGAAAGCCGAGCATTCGGCAACATCATCTACGCCCGATATGCGGCTTGACCGATGAGTTCAGGGCGCCGGCCCGGTCCGTCTGTTTGGTGAGTGTTGGAACGACGTAACGGCGCCCAACAAGAGGGAAGCATCGGCACTGAACTGAATGGTGGTGACGAACACATGATCAATAACACGGGCCTGGCCGACGTGAGCCAGCTCCGCCGCAGTCTGGAGGGCCAGGTGATGCTGCCAGGCGAGGATGGCTACGACTCGGCTCGCCGCGTCTGGAACGCCATGGTCGATCGTCGCCCAGCGGTGGCTGTGCGGTGCGCCAGTAACTCCGATGTTGCGGCGGCCATCAACTTCGCCCGCCAGAACGACCTCGAGATCGGCGTCCGATGCGGTGGCCACAGCATCTTGGGCATCTGCGTGCCAGACGGTGGATTGTTGATCGATCTGTCGGGCATGCGCAGCGTCCGTGTGGATCCGGACGCCCGCCAGGCGTGGGTGCAGGGCGGAGCTCTCCTCGGCGACCTGGACCGCGCCGCACAAGAGTTCGGCCTGGCGACAACGGCGGGCAACGTCTCGCACACTGGTGTTGGCGGGCTCACCCTCGGCGGCGGCATGGGCTGGCTGGCCAGGCGCTTTGGCCTGGCATGCGACAACGTCGCGTCATACCAGATCGTGACGGCCGACGGCGCGATCCTGCGAGTCAGCGAGTCTCAGCATGAGGACCTGTTCTGGGGCCTACGTGGCGGCGGGGGCAACTTCGGGGTGGTTACCGAGTTCGAGTTCCGCCTGCACCGGATCGGCACCGCAGCCCTGCTCATCGACTACACCTTCGACCTGACGGAAGCCCCTCTCGCCATGCGGCGCTGGCGCGACTTGCTGGGCGACCAAGTCCCCGCGCAGGCGACTCCCGTCGCCTGGGTGGGTACCATGACCGACTCCCCGGAGGTGCCGTCCCAGTTGCGGAATCGGACGGTAGCGAGCCTCGGCTTCGTCTGGGTGGACGATCCTGACGAAGGGCGGCGGCTGGTCCCTAAGGTTGAAAGCCTCGGTACGCCCATCGCCAGGCGGATTGAGGAGTTGTCGTATTTGCGGCTGCAGACTCTCGACGATGAAGTGCACCGCCCGGGTTCTTATCGGCGCTACTTCAAGGGTCACTACCATTCGGAGCTGCGCGACGAAGCGATCGATGCTTTCCTGTCCCAGGGAGAGCCCGATGCGGG
>JBKPAB010000130.1:0-3163 GCA_046726195.1 Actinomycetota bacterium | reverse complement strand
CGCGAGCTGCTCCGGGATCCCAGCAAGGACTTGTTCGGTTTTGGCAGTCAGGAAGCCGTACTGGCCGCGGTGTTGGTCGCGACCGGGCAGCAGCATCGTTATGAGGAACTGGTCGCTCTCGATCCCGCGGAGCGGACATCCCAACTCCTCGCGGGGACCACAGTGGGCCGGGAAGCCGCGGATCTACTGCGTGTCATTATGTCTGTCGACTTACTGACAGATGACCCTCAGCGGACCGAGATAGACTCGGCCACTCCCTGAGACGGATCGGTAGGAGCAACCCAGGTGGCGAGAGCCAAGAGCGACGAAAAGACCGCGCCCAAGAGCGCAGTCTCCCCGAAGACCGCAGCCTCACCACAGAGTCGCCGCGACAGGCTTGCCTCTTTCGAGGCCGCGCGGAAAAAGGAGCAGCGTAATCGGGCCATCCGGTTACTTGTGATCTGCTTGGTTCTGGCAATGGCGTTGTTGGCCTATCCGATCTACCTGTTCGTCGACGACTATCGCGCTCGCAACGCAAACATCGCAGATCTCGGCAGCAGCCTTGCCGATGCTGGCTGTGATCCGATTGCTGAACACGAGGCCACCGGCAACCAAGATCACGTTCCGGAGGGCACCAAGGTCGACTACGGGCAGATTCCGCCGGACTCGGGATCGCACAACCCCGCACCGGCCCCCTTCACCAAGCATTTCTACGCCGCAGCGGATCGCCCCGCAGTGGAGACTTTGGTACACAACCTGGAGCACGGATACACCGTCGTCTGGTATCGGAGCGACGCCCCCAGCGAGCAGATCAAGGACCTGCAGCGGATCTCCAAGACCTTCGGAGGCGAGGACTACAACCCGGCCAACAAGTTCATTGCGGCACCGTGGTCAGATTCCGATGGCGCCGGTTTCCCTGGCGGGAAGAACATCGTGATCACCCGTTGGGCAGCCGATCCGAACAATCCCGGCGACGCTTCGCTGCAGCGAGGTGTGCGGCAGGCCTGCAGCAAGGTGAGTGGCGCCGCGATCAAGGAATTCATGGCCAAGTATCCGGCTGCAGACTCTCCGGAGCCGAGCGGCGCGTAGCGGTGCGCGCTGAGCTTGTCGAAACGCGGCGCGTAGCGATGCGCGCTGAGCTTGTCGAAACGCGGCGCGTAGCGATGCGCGCTGAGCCTGTCGAAGCGCATAGCGATGTGCGCTGAGCCTGTCGAAGCGCGGGCTGCGGAGCGATGTGCGCCGAGCATGGCCTCTTACGCGTAGCTGCCGCCGAGCTGGGCAGTCACCTCGGCAACGAGTTCCTTGATCCGTTCCGCCTCGGCGACGGGGCACACGAGGGTGATTTGCGGTGTCTGCACGATCACTGTGTCGCTCAGTCCGACGACGGCAACCAGCCTCCCGTCTTCAGCATTGTTGATCACGACGTTGTCCCGCGCGTCAACCAGTACAGCAACGCCGTGAGTAGCATTTCCTTGGTCATCGCGCGGCAGCTGCTCGCTGAGAGCGGCGAAGCCGCCGACATCATGCCAGGTGATCGGTAACCGCACGGCGACGACCCGAGCGCTCCCCTCCCCCCGCGATACCGGCTCCATGATGGCGTAGTCCACGCTGATCTTGAGCAGGTTCGGATAGATCTCCGACAGTCGATAGGGCGCTGCGGCCAGCTCCATGATCGCCTCATGGGTCTTCGGTTGCAGCAGTTCTAACTGATCAAGGAAGGTTCTCGCTCGCCAGACGAACATGCCCGAGTTCCACCAGTATTCGCCCGAGGTCAGGTACTCCTCAGCGGTGGCGCGGTCCGGCTTCTCCTTGAACTCCACGACCGAATAGACATCAGGATGACCTGGCATCATTTCGCCCCGATGCAAGTACCCATAACCGGTCTGCGGAGAAGTTGGTACCACTCCGAATGTCACCACGAAGTCCGGGAAGTTCTCCGCCACCTCGAAGGCTTCGAGCAGGGCCCGCTGGAACGCGGAAACCGGATGCATGATGTGGTCAGAGGTGACCACCGCAATGACGGCGTCGGGGTCGCGCGCCGCCAGGACGGCCGCAGGCCAGGCCACAGCGTTTAGTGAGTCACGGCCTTCTGGTTCGCCGAGGATGTTCGCAGGCTTCACCTCAGGTAACTCGGCGGCAACGATGTCGGCGTAGTCAGCGCCAGTGCAGACCAGCACGTGATCGGCCGGAACCATGCCGTCCAGCCGCTCGTACGCGATCCGTAGCAGGCTCTTGCCACCGACCACCCGCAACAGCTGCTTGGGCATATCTTGCCGTGACAGCGGCCAGAGACGCTTTCCAGAGCCACCGGCCATGATCAACACGTAACGCATGCGGAAAAGGGTAACTGGCGTCGGGCCAGTCGCCCTGAACATGGCTGCTTTCTGATTGCACTCCTTCTACGCTGGCGCCATGCGCGGACTCCTCGCCGAGCGACTGCAGCAACGCGTTCGGATCAATGGATCGGCGCCGCTGGTCACTTACTACGATCTCCGGTCCGGTGAGCGCACTGAACTCTCGGCGGCCACTTTCGGCAACTGGGTGGACAAAACCTCCAACTTGCTCATTGACGAGGTGGCGGTCGATGAGGGCGATGTCATCAGCATGCCGCTCGCTGTGGAGGCACCTGGCCACTGGCTGACTGCGGTCTGGCAGCTCGCCTGCTGGCAGGTCGGCGTGGTGGTTGACCTCGCTAACTCCTCCCCGCCGGCGGCCGTGGTCGCCGGACGGCACTGGCAGGGTCATAGCGGATCGGATGTTTTCGCCTGCGCACTGCATCCGCTCGGGTTTGGATTTGGTGAGCCGCTCCCGGACGGCGTTCGCGACTATGCGACCGAGGTGCGAAGCTATGCGGACTCCTATTTCGGTCATCCACCTCAGCCCGACGCGACCGCCTGGGTGGATGCCGAACGCACTCTCAACCAGGCTGATCTTGTGACTTTCGACGGTCCGCCACTGCGTCGGCTGATTCGTTCCGCCAACCCTTGGCTTACCTGCCGCGACGGGATTGTCACCGCGCTCGTGACCGGAGGGTCAGCGGTCGTCGTCGTCGACGGGGACGCCGATCAGCTGGCTAGCATCGCCGAAAGCGAACGGGTTGCGACCTAATCCGGCTTACCGCTCGCCGACGAGCTCTGCTCTTGTCAACATCCCACGCTACGTGTGATATTCACGCTGTGCATGG
>JBKPAB010000129.1:0-6219 GCA_046726195.1 Actinomycetota bacterium | reverse complement strand
CCTCACTAGCGTAGACGCGATGCCCACTAACCAGCCGCCCGGACGGCTTGAGCAGGCCCAGCTCCTCGTAGTAGCGCAGCGTGCGGGCGGTCAGGCCGGTTCGAGCCGAGACCTCACCGATCCGCCACCGTGGCTCGGAATGATCATGCATGCTGCAACGGTAGGACTTGACGTTGCGGCAGGTTCAAGAGCTTGCGGCGACTCGGGCTACCTGACAAAGGCCGACAGCCTGATCAGGAAGTCCTTACGTCCGGTTTTGTCCTTGGCCGCGGCGGCGAGCTGCCTGTCCAGCCAGTCCTTCCAGAGCCGCTGGTGGTCAGCGTCAAGGGTGGCATGGTACTCACGAAGCCGGGTCAGGGCTTCTTGCTGTACGGCCGGGTCGGCATGCGCCCAGGTGTAAAGCCGGCGGGTCTCGACCACACCGAGGAGCTCGAAGAACGACATCGCGGCTTCATCGGCGGTGGGCCGACGGCGGTGGAAGTCATTGGTGAAGCCTTCGACGTAAGCCAGGACTTCGGTGTTGGCGGCTGCGTCCCGCGCGCCCTTGCCGACCAGGGCGACGTCCAGGCCGGTCATCTTCGACTTCTTGGCGTGGCCCTTGAGCCAAGCCTCGAACCCTGACGTGCGCCCAGAGGCCTGCCATGCGCGCAGGGCGTCAAGCACTTTCAACTTGTGCCGGACGTGGACTATCTCGTGCCGGATCGAGCGCAGCGAGAGTCCTTTCTCGGCGTGCAACGCCTTGGGGTTGAGAATGACCGCGATGGCGACTTTAGGTACACCCTTGGACAGGTCCAGCGGGGTACCGAACGCGCCCGACTTGTCCACCCAGCCGGTGTGCCCAGGCTCATCGGAGGTACTCATGGAGATGTTCAGCCCCGGCTGGGCGGTCTTGCCGTCGGTGGTCGGGATGCTGGAGAGATTGAAGCCGGGCAACGCGCCCATCCCGGCGGTCACTGCGATGTCGCGGAACAGCGGCCGGAACGCGTCGGCTGTGCCAGCTGCGACTGCAGCACGGTAGGCGGAGCTCCACGCCGCGCCATCCAGCGTCCCAGCGGGGTGCAGGTCGGTGATCGGCGGGTTCTCGCGGTGACTGCCAGTGTCGCGCTGGAGCACGTGGACGACGGCGTGGTTGCCGGCTTGCCGCTGCAACTGGAGGATACGGCGCACCCGATCGCCCGCGGCCGCGTCCCGGTCGCGGATCGGCGACGCAGGCCGGACCGATCGCCGATGGGCGCGCGGTAGCGCGCGGTGTGCCGCCTCGCCCATAGTTCCAGGATGCAGCACCGAGCCACGGACGCTCACCCGAGTATGGCCACCTTCAAGCAGGGCGATTTCCCTCGATGAGTGTCTTGAGGCGGGCAAGCTCCTTTCGACCCTCCCGCGGGCTAAGGATCACAGCCTCAACTAGCTTTCCGACCACCCCAAATCCTCTGGGCCAATACGTCTCGGCACGCAGCTCCAGCAAGGTGCCGCCCGCCCGTGGCGTGAGCGAGGACGTGACGTCGAATCGCAATCCGAAATAGGCCTCGGTGGTCGTCACCAGCCGGCGTGGCTTGTCGACCTCGATGACAGTCGTGCGAGCGGCGCCGGGTCGTCGCCGTGAGATGTACGTGCTGCCGAGTTGATCTCCACGACCGCGGACCTCCTCGATGACCGGGGAGCCGGTCTGCCATTCAGGGATCCGGACTGGATCGGCATAGATGCGCCACACCTGCTCTGGTGAAGCCTCGATCAAGACCGAGTAGTTAGCCGTGCCCATCTCACCCGCAAGATAATCACAGCAGGGGAACGCGCTACCCGTCGTACCGGTCTGGACCAGGGTCCTCACCAGTAGCGCGACGCGCGAGCCGGCCCAGGTAGCGCTCCCATCCGCTGCGATGCAGCTCGCGTACGTCGGCAGGCTGTAGGCCGGAGTGGGTGAGACGAACCATGGTCCCGCCGTCGGCAGGCTCGAGTTCGATCGTGACGATCGAGGATCCGGGCGGGACCGGAATCCCGTTTCTCTCCCAGCCCCAGCTGAACACGATCCGCCGCGGGGGCACGACCTCCAGGAATTGCCCCGACGCGGCTGCGGCATCCGGCATGATCACGCGCAGCTCCCCACCAGCGCGGGCATCGACCTTTCCGCCGACACCTTGCCAGGCAGTCCAGCGCTCCGCGTCGGTGAAGAACGCGAACACCGTTGGAGGCGACGCAGCGATCCAGCGTGTGACGACTACATCGCTCACCGTTGCTCAGCCTCCTCCGCAAGCGTGGCTAGGCGATCGAGTTGCCCGGCCCAGAACGACTCAAGAAAGGCTTCCAGCGGTCCCAGTCGTTGCCGATCGGCACGATACAGACGTTGCTTGCCGTCTCGTCGCACTGTCACGAATCCGGCTTCGCGCAGTCGTGCCAGATGCTGCGAGACACCCGAATAACTCAGATCGAGACGAGTAGCGAGTTCGCCGACGGGCAGCTCGTCTCGCCAGATCAGCCGGAGGATGCCCTGTCGATGGGGTTCTGCCACCAGCTGGAGCGCATCCACGCAGCCACTTTACTCCAGACTGAAATGAGAATACGCTTTAGCCATCACTAAAATGAAGGGTTGATGATCATGGGGGATGTGCTTTTCACCTTCGACGTCGAGGCGGAGCCCGCTACGGTTCGCACGGCACTGACGACGGCTCAAGGGATTGCTAGCTTCTGGACCGACAGGGCGGACGTTCCTGCGCAGGTCGGGGAAACGCTCAAACTCGGCTTCCCCGATGCACCCGTGCCATTCGACTTGGTGCTAGTTCAGGCGGACGACAAGATGATCACCTGGCGTACCGCGACTTTCCCTCCGCAGTGGGTGGGGACTGAGATTCGCTGGGAGATTTCCAGCGGTGATGGGGCTTCGACGGTCACCTTCCGGCACGGCAGCTTTGATGACGAGACGGAGCAGGGTCGGGTGGCCTACGTGTGGGGCCAGGTGATGGTTCAGCTCAAGCGCTACGTCGAGGCTGGAGTTCCCGCTCCGGTGTTCGTGCATCCAAAATGAGACCGGTCGACGTCACCACTGCAATTGAAATCGCCCGACCGCGACAGGTGGTCGCCGCCTATGCCGCTGACCCTGATCATGTTCGGGACTGGTACACCAACATTGATCGCGTGACCTGGCAGACCGAGAAGCCGCTGAGGATCGGTAGCCGACTCGCCTTCATCGCGCACTTCTTGGGTCGCACACTCTCCTACACCTACGAGGTCACCGACTTTGTCCCTGGGGAGCGGCTCGTGATGGCTACGGCCGAAGGCTCATTCCCGATGGAGACCACCTACACCTGGACCGACCTACCCGGCGAGCGTACGCACATGACCCTCCGTAATCGCGGAACTCCATCCGGCTTCGCAAGCATTACCGCGCCGGTCATGTCAGCAGCAATGCGGCGAGCCAACCGAAAGGATCTCGCCACGCTGAAGGCTCTGCTCGAACGAGACTGATGCCGGCAGGCACAGGCTGGGACCGTTCGACGCTGTGTTTGGGACTTTCTGACGGGGCCGTCAGTATCCCACGCTGCGTGGGAAATTGACGCTGTACATGGCGTGCATGCCGTGTACAGCGTGAGCAACCTGGGTACAGCTGGCGATCCGGTGCGTCGCGAGCGGGCGAGAGGTGATGCTATCGCTGATGATCAAATGATCTGATCGTCTCGATGGGCGCCATAGAACTCGATCTGTTTCGCCATGATCGTACGCAGCGGGGTGCCCCGCGGCACCCCGTAGACCGTGCCCGGAAAATCCAGCTCGGCCTGCACCCGCCACAGCTCCTCGTGCTGGTCAGGGGAGAAGAGCTGAGCAGGATCGCCGGCGGCGATCCAACCGATGGGGATGGTCGTTCCTGGCATCAGCCGGGAGTTGACGTGCAGCACGCTGTTGATCCGCAGCTCCGATCCGCTGGCCGGAACGGAACCGGGAAAAAGCGAGGCTCCGGTCGCGATGAAGACCTCGTCTTCGACCGTGGCCCCATTGAGGTGAGCGTGTGGGCCGATCAGCACCGCATTACCGACCGAGACCGGGTGTCGTGACCGGCCGCGTACCAGGGCACTCTCCATGATCACCACATCGTCGCCGATCCAGATCTCGCCGTCTTCGGCGCTCAATACTGCGCCATGCAGCACTCGCACCCGCTCACCCAGGGTGACTGCGCCACACAACACAGCCGACGGTGCCACGTACGCGGACTCCGGGATGACGGGCCGCTCGCCTCGGTGGGTAAGAATCATGGCCCGGGAGCGTATCGAGCGGGGGACAGGACGTCGGGACCCGGTTGTTGGCGCCGGGCGCTACGACTGCATGATTGACCGGTGACCCAGAACTGTCTGAGGGTCCTGTTTGGATGTCTCCATCACACCATTTCCTACAGGAGGTAGATGATCATGCGGAAGGTCGTGCACTTCGAGATCCCGGCGGATGACGTGGAGCGAGCGAAGGACTTCTATGGCTCGGTCTTTGGGTGGGAGCTCCAGACCATGCAGATGGAAGGCGGCGACTACACGTCGGTAAAGACCACCTCGGTGGATGAGCAGACCCAGTTGCCAACCGATCCGGGTGCCATTAATGGCGGCCTGTACCAGCGCTCGGAGGGGGCGCCATCGACACCAGTGATCACGATCGATGTCGACGCCATTGACGATGCGCTGAAGCAGGTTGAAGACAAGGGCGGCAGCACAGTACTCCCAAGGACTCCAATCCCTGGTATGGGTGCATTCGCCTACTTCAAGGATCCTGAGGGGAACGTCTTGGGCTTGTGGGAGACGACTCCGTAAAGTCACAAGCTCCCCGCAGCCCGTGGCGAGGACTGACCTCTCTCTCGAAGAGCTCATCGAATATCGGCCGGCGGTGGCTGAGCCGGCCGACTTCGACGACTTCTGGAGAGACACGATTCAGCAGATGCGTTCCTTCGACCTCGACGTGCGACTGGAACCTGTCAGTACGCCGTACCGAACTCTGGAGATCTGGGACGCGTCCTTCCGCGGCTTCGCTGGAGATCGAATCAAAGCCTGGTTGCTGAAGCCACGGGACGATAACGGCCCAAGGCCGGCGGTTGTGGAGTTCATCGGCTACAACGGCGGACGGGACGTCCCGGGCGCTTTCCTGTGGTGGGCGAGCGCCGGCTACACGCATCTGCTCGTCGACACCCGCGGACAAGGCTCCGCGTGGGGCGGCGGAGGTGACACAGCAGACCCTGGCGGATACGGTCCGCACGCGCCGGGCTTCATGACTAAGGGGATCGAACATCCGGAGTCCTATTACTACCGCCGCGTTTTCGCCGATGCGTTGCGCGCGCTGGAGGCGGTGCGCAGCCTGCCGGACGTCGATGCAACTAAGGTCGCTGTGCAGGGGATCAGTCAGGGTGGTGGCATTTCGCTTGCCGCGGCGGGGCTTGCGGCTGACCTCGTGGCTGTCATGCCGGACGTGCCGTTCCTTTGCCACTTTCAGCGCGCGGTGGACATCTGCGAGGAAAACCCCTACATCGAGATCACGAGATATCTGGCAGTTCATCGGGGCGCAGCGTCTACCGCGTTTAGCACCCTCAGCTACTTCGACGGGGTGAACTGCGCCAAGCGGGCAACTGCGCCGGCCCTGTTCTCGGTAGGGCTCATGGACCAGGTGTGCCCACCGTCGACTGTGTACGCCGCGTATCACGCGTACGCCGGCGACAAGGAGATGGTCGTTTACCCATACAACGATCACGAGGGTGGTCTCAGCCATCAACGGCTGGCACAAATCACCTGGCTCAACCGCCTGATTGGCTTCGAGAACGCCGCCACTTAGGGTGTGGGAGGCGATTGCCCCAAGCAGAAACTGGTCATAAACGACAACGAAATCGACGATTTCGTTGTCGTTTATGACCAGTTTTCTTGCGGCGGGCGCGGCAGCCTATGAGAAGCCAGTTGGCACGTGCGGTTCGTAGGGTTCCTCGAGCGCACGGATCTCCTCATCGGTGAGCTGGACGTCGAAGGCCGCCACGGCGTCAGGGAGATGGTGCGGCTTGGTGGGCCCAACGATGGGCGCAGTGACGACCGGGTTCTTCAGCACCCAGGCGAGGGCGACGTGCGCCATGGGGATGCCGCGGGTTTCGGCGACCTTTTGGACCGCGTCGACGATGGGCCGATCGCTCTCGATATCGAATCGTCGGCCGACGGGGTCGACGTCGAAGCGTTTGGTGTGTTCGCCCCATGGTCGGGCAAGCCGACCTTT
>JBKPAB010000128.1:0-33919 GCA_046726195.1 Actinomycetota bacterium | reverse complement strand
GCTCTCTGGGCTTTGACAGGATGGCTTCATG
This sequence comes from Actinomycetota bacterium, assembly GCA_046726195.1. Lineage (GTDB taxonomy): Bacteria > Actinomycetota > Actinomycetes > Propionibacteriales > Propionibacteriaceae > Microlunatus. The sequence goes on along the minus strand of JBKPAB010000128.1, from coordinate 33,888 downwards.
AGTTCGTCCAGCTTCAACCGTCCCGGCGCTGTTGATCTTTCCCAGCTCGCCCAGCGGGCCAAGCAGTCGGCTGCGGCCCAAGCGAACGGGCCGCGAACCGTCGGTGGCTCGTACGTCGTCGAGGTGACGGAGCAGACCTTCGAGGCAGAGACAATTCGCAAGTCTGTCAAATACCCCGTGGTCGTCGAGCTCTATTCGCCGCGTGTGGCCACTGGTCAGCAGCTATCCGACGCGTTGATCGAGATCGCGAACGCATCGGAGGGCAAGTTTCTGCTGGCCCGGCTGAATGTTGACACTGCGCCCGGCATCGTTCAGGCCCTGGGCCTGCAGGCCGTACCCACAGTTATCGCACTCGTCAATGGCCAGCTCGCCCCGCTGTTCCAAGGGGTCTTACCTAAGGATCAGGTCCAGGCAGCAATCGATCAGTTACTCAAGGCGGCTGTGGCGAACGGGATTGTGGGACGCGTCGAGCCCGCCGGATCCGAGCCCGCCGCATCCGAGGGCGCCGGAAATGCCGAGCCAGAACCCGCGGCAGATCCGCGGTTCGCGGCTGCGGATGCCGCGCTGGCACGCGGTGACTTCGCGGCCGCGCGAGATGAGTTCGACAAGCTGCTCCAGGCCAATCCGAACGATATCGAAGCTCTTGCCGGTAAGGCGCAGGCTGGTTTGTTCGCCCGAGCGGGGATGCTTGATCCCAAGTCGACGGTGGCGGCGGCCAATGGCAGTGATGACCTGAACATCCAGCTGGCGGCCGCCGACGTTGAGATGATCAGCGGACAAGCGGAGGCTGCCTTCGCGCGGTTGATCGGGCTGGTCAAGCGATTGTCTGGTGAAGAGCGGGACCAAGTTCGGGTGCGGCTGCTCGAACTTTTCGACACGCTCGGCAATAGCGACGAGCGAGTCCTCAAGGCCCGCCGCGATCTGATGACTGCACTCTTCTGAGCTGCCCATTGACTTGCGAATGCGCGCTGAGCTCGTCGAAGAGCGCCCCTCGACAAGCTCAGGGCGCATCTCCGAGCCCTTCACGAGCCCTTCGACAAGCTCAGGGCGCATTTCCGAGCCCTTCACGAGCCCTTCGACAAGCTCAGGGCGTATTTCCGAGCCCTTCGACAAGCTCAGGGCGCATTTCCGAGCCCTTCGACAAGCTCAGGGCGTATTTCCGAGCCCTTCGACAAGCTCAGGGCGCATCTTCGAGCCCTTCGACAAGCTCAGGGCGCATTTCGGCTCAGGGCGCATTTTCCGAGCCCTTCGACAAGCTCAGGGCGCATCTCGGCTCAGGGCGCATTTCGGCTCCTTGGGCTTACTCGAGACGTACTCTGGCCCGGTTGCTCGAGATCAGGGGAGAGGTTCATGAAGCGGCTCTTCGTCGCGCTGCTGCCGACGGTCATGCTGGCGCTAGTCGGTTGCTCCGGGAACCCGGCTACATCAGCCCCAGAGTCGACACCGACAAGTGAGTCGCCGGCCGGGGGAGCTCCCACTGCGTCCAGCCCGAGCGCATCGCCCAGTTCGGCGGTGCCGGCGACGTGTCTGAGGGGGCGCTACCGCCTCGTTCGGTTCGTCGGCGTCGGTGACAAAGGGACGTTCGGTACCGGCGAGGGGGAGATGTCACAGTCACCTTCAACAAAGGGTCGTACCTGCTGCGCGGCGCAGGAAGGAACCGATCAAACTGACCCTGGCGGGCCAGACGGCCGACCTGCTCGTGGATGGGACGATCAAGGGTGACCATCGCGTGATTGGCGATAGGGCGAGCTTTGCGATGGGCGAAAGCACCGGGTCAGCCTCGATCCGCATGGGATCATCGAAGGAGTCGATGACGATGGAGCAGGTCGGAAGTGTCCTAGCTCCTGCTGGCGAGGCCGGAATAGCCTGCGCAAAGGACGCGCTGATCGTCACTCTCCAAGATGTGCGACTCGAGTTCGGCAAGGTCTGATGATCAGGGAGTGCGGCCGTCCTCGGTGTAGGCCATCTCGTTTGGGCCGAGGGCAAGAGCCAGGCCCAGCCGGCGAAAAGCCAAAGGGGTCAACAACTCACTGGCCGTCGGCAGATCCACCAGTGCGACAGCCTTGATCTCGGTCGGCTCCAGCGACCAGTCCGCAAGATCGTTTTCGGCAACCATGCCTCCGTCGAAGATCATCTCAATGGCGTCGTCCCAACCGAGGTAAGGCGGCATCCAGTCGACGACGAGAAGCCGGCCGACCTCAAGATCGATGCCGAGTTCCTCGCGCACCTCACGAGCCGCCGCAAGGCGGGGTGGCTCCAGCGGCTCGACAATGCCGCCGGGAAGCTCCCAGTCCTTCTTGAACTGTGTCTCACATAGCAGTACCCGATTACTGGCGTCACGCATGAGAACGTGAGCAATCAGGCGCTTCTTCGGTAACGCCGAGTTCATGACGCTGGAGAACCCTTCGCTTCCGCCCACCCGGTCGGAGGCAAGCCTGGCAAACACACACAGGTCGGCGTACGAGCCATCTGGCAGCTCGAGGACCTGGCGGCGTATCCCTTCCAACCGGAAACCTGCGCGAAGCACCGCACGGCGGGCAAACAGATCCTCCGCTGGCACCGAGATCTCAAGGCGCCGTAGCCCGCGCCGCAGCAGCGCGTCCTCAGCTGCGGCGCTGATTGCTCGTATCAGCGACTCTGGGCTGACCAACCCCTGCCAGCTGATCGTGGCAATGCCACTGTCGGAAACACTCAGTGAGATCTCGACGTCGGTCACTCTGGAGGTTTTTCGGCTCCTGACGGTTCGGGTTCGGCAGGCGATGTGGGACTCCGGGGCGACTCCGGACTGGCAGGCGACTCTGGCGACTCCGGACTGGCAGGCGACTCCGGCGACTCTGGACTTTCGCCGAGCCCGGGACCAGATGCCGCTTCCTCTGATGGCCTGGCCCGCCGGGGTTGCGCTGGTTTGCTCACGGCTTCGTCGGCCGTGGTCGCATGCGGTGAAGCGGCCTTGGCGGCAGCGATGACACCGCGGGTGGCCTTCTCCGGCTCGATCTCCTGTTCCTCATCCAGCTCTGGCTCGAGGCGCAGCCATACGGCACCGAGCGGTGGGATAGTGACCGAGGCGGATGCCACATAACCGTGTGATGGCACTGGATGTGCGACCACCTGGCCAAGGTTGCCGATCAGGCCTGTGCCGTCGTAAACATCTGCATCAGTGTTCAAGATCTCCTTCCAGACCCCCTCCGTAGGCAGCCCGATCTGGTGGTCGGGGCGGGGCTCTGAGGAGAAGTTGGTGATGCAGGCGATCATCTGGCCCTCACCGTCATAGCGCAGCCAGGAGAAGACGTTCCCTCCATGATCATCGGCATCGATCCAGGAGAAGCCTGACGGATCGGTGTCACGCTTCCACAATGCGGGGTGCTCCTTATAAATGGTGTTGAGATCCTTGATCAACCGCTGGACGCCGCGATGGCCCCACTCCGCGCTCTGCCACCAATCGACGCTGCGACTTTCGGAGAACTCCCGGCGCTGACCGAATTCGGTTCCCATGAACAACAACTTCTTGCCAGGGTGGGCCCACATGAAGGCGTAGAAGGCCCGCAGCGTGCCAAACTTCCGCCACTCATCCTGCGGCGCCCGCTCGAACATGGAGCCCTTGCCGTGCACCACCTCGTCGTGGCTGATCGGCAGGATGAAGTTCTCCGAATATGCGTACGCCATGGCGAAGGTCATCTCGTGGTGATGGAACTGCCGGTAGATCGGCTCGCGGCCCAGGTAGCGCAGCGAGTCGTTCATCCAGCCCATGTTCCACTTGAATCCGAAACCGAGGCCCCCCTGGTCAGTGCTCTGCGTGACGCCCGGCCAGGATGTGGATTCCTCGGCGACCATGATGGAGCCGGGCTCGCGCTTGTAAGCGTGGGAATTGGTCTGCTGTAGCAGTTCGACCGCCTCGAGGTTCTCGTTGCCGCCATATTTGTTCGGCACCCACTGACCGGCTTCGCGGGAGTAGTCCAGATAGAGCATCGAGGCGACGCCGTCCACCCGTAGCCCGTCGATGTGGAACTCCTCCAGCCAGTAGTAGGCGTTAGAGATCAGGAAGCTCTTCACCTCATTGCGGCCGAAGTTGAAAATGTAGGAACCCCAGTCAGGGTGCCAGCCCAACCTTGGGTCCTCGTGCTCATAAAGTGCGGTGCCGTCGAAGCGCTGCAGCGCCCACGGGTCGGTCGCAAAGTGCCCTGGCACCCAGTCCACGATGACCCCGATCCCCGCCTGGTGCAGCTTGTCAACAAGGTGCCGGAACTCATCCGGGGAACCAAACTTCGACATGGGCGCGAAGTAGCCGGTGACGTGGTAGCCCCAGGAACCTTCGAACGGGTGCTGAGCAACGGGCATGAACTCCACGTGTGTATAGCCCTGCCAGCTGACGTACTCGACCAGTTCATTGGCCAGCTCGAGGTACGTGAGCCCCTGCCGCCACGAGCCGATATGCACCTCGTAGGTGCTCATCGGCTCCGCATGCATGGCCTTCTGGCCGCGATACCACATCCAGTCGTCATCACCCCAGACGTACTGGCTCTCGTACACGATCGAGGCGGTGTGCGGGGCGGCCTCGGCGAAGCGCGCCATAGGATCGGCCTTGAGTCGCCAGACACCATCGGCGCCAAGGACCTCGAACTTGTACAGACTGCCGGTGCTGACCCCTTCCACGAACAGCGCCCAGACCCCGGCTCCGGGGATCAGGTGCATGTAGTGGCCTTCACCGTTCCAGTAGTTGAAGTCGCCGACCAGTCGCACGGCTTGGGCGTTTGGAGCCCACACTGAGAATCGGGTGCCGAAGATCGGCCCGCGTTCGGAATCTTGGACGGTGGTCTCATGGGCGCCCAAGCGGCGCCAGCACTCGGTGTCATGCCCTTCGTGGAAACCGGTGAGGTCCCAGCCGGTCAGACCACCGCTCGGATCGTACGACATCAGTGCTACTCCTGTTCTCCTGAGTCCTTGTAGTCAGCCGCAAGTTCCGCCACTGCGCGGAGTGGGATGCCGACCCAATCTGGCCGGTTCCGTGTCTCGTAGACCACCTCGTAAATCGCCTTGTCGGCTTCGTAGGCACGCAGCAGGCTCGCCTCGGTTGCACCCAGCTCGGCACCGGTGTAGCCGCGCAAGAAGGCGGCGCGGCACTCTGCAGCCCATGTTTGGCTGTGTGGTCCGGGTACGCTCGCGGCCGCGTAATCGAAGGACCGCAACATGCCGGCAACATCTCGCCAAACCGAGTCCGGGGCTCGTCGTTCGGCCATGGTCTTGGCCGGCTCGCCTTCGAAGTCGATGATCTTCCAACCGGAGGGTGTGTGTAATGTCTGGCCGAGATGGAAGTCGCCGTGTACCCGCTGGGTATCGAGCGTTTGAGCACTGAGCTCATCGAAGCAACGCAGCAGCCCTGGGATGTGCGGCGCCAGCTCCGGGGCGATCCTGGCTGCCTCGTGCAGCCGGTTCATCATGATCACCGCTGTGTGTGCGCCGAGCACGTGTGTTGCATGAAAGGACGTTCGGAGGGCATCGTGAATCTCCGCAAGCGCCCTGCCAAGTGCCTCGGCCTCTGCCGCGAAACCCGAGTCGGCCCGGACCCCGTTGGGCGCCTTCAGTGTCCTCAGCGAGTCGAGCGCCAGTTCCCAGCCGTCAACTGCGTCGGCCAGCTTCTCGATCACCATGGCAAGATCGGCATCCAGCTGTCGTCCGCCCGATACCCAGCTGCCTTCGATCCAGCCGTAGAGTCCCGCCACATCCGCGACACCAGCCGCGTTGAGCGCGGCGTGCACTTCGATATCAAGGTTGTGGCCGAGCTCCAGCCGCCGGAAAAGCTTCAGGATCGCGGTGTCCTCCAGGATGACCGACGTATTGCTTTGTTGCCCCGTGAACAATCGTGGCTCAAGATCAGCCCGTAAGCCGGGGGGTGCGGTGGAGTTGAATCGGGCCTCGGTATCGGGACTGCGCAGTCGACGACCCCCGAGCAGCGCCCTAAGAATCACCCGGCAAGCGTCAGGATCCTGGGCAGCGTCGTATGCGATGACCGGACCAAGATCAGGATCGGTGAAACGACCGATCTCGGCCTGGTGCAGCTCTGCATGAGGTGCGGGCCGATACGAGATAGCAAGGTGGTAGTACTCGGTTGGGGAAGGATCGACCTTCCGGGCCATTTCGGGCGGTTGGCTCGGTGCGACGCTTTCGGTCGGCGCCCGGGCTTCCTTGGACCGAACAGGGATGGCGGCATTGGTCTGCTCAGGATCTTCTTCCGCGGGGTAAGCGACCTCGGCGATCTCGAACCGTACGCCCGGCGCAGCGGCAGGTGCGTCGAAATCCGAAACCTCGGTCAGCCACGGCAGCGGCGTGAGGGCTCGGAACTGGACCCGCCGGCCCTTGCCGGCGAACCATCGCGCATTCGAGATGTACCTCAGGACCTGGTCGGCGACCTGAGGATCGGCTGTCCCCGTCACGGCTTCCTAGCCCTGCGCGGTAGCCGGCCCGAAACCAGGGCTGCGGGAGCCGTACCGAATCAGCGTGAGAATGTGTGCTGGGTCGTCGTGGGTAAGCCTGACGAACGCATGCTGTCCCCAGCGCCAGGTCTGCCCGGTCAGCTCGTCGTGGACCAGGTAGACGTCGCGTGCGGTGAGGCCCAATGCCTCCATGTCCAGGTAGAGCTCAGTCTCGACGATGTTGTGCGGATCGAGGCTGACCACCACGATCACCACGTCATCGCCGCTCTTCTTTGAATAAACCAGCGCGTTGGCGTGCGGGGCGTGGTGGAAAAACAAGTTGCGGAGCTGCTGAAGAGCCGGATGTTCTCTGCGGATTTGGTTCAGCCTGCCGAGCAGCAAGCTGAGAGTCTCACCGCTCTCCTCGGCGGCTTTCCAATCCCGAGGCCGGTATTGGAACTTTTCGGAGTCAAGGTACTCCTCGCGACCCTGAGCCAAGCCGGCGTTCTCGAACAACTCAAATCCGGAGTAGATGCCCCAGAGCGGGGAAAGGGTGGCGGCGAGCACGGCCCGAATGGTGAACGCAGGCCTGCCCCCCCATTGCAGGAAGAGCGGCAGGATGTCGGGGGTGTTGGGCCAAAAGTTGGGCCGGAAGAAGCTGTCAGTTTCGGTGGTGAGCTCCTTCATGTACTCCGCGATCTCCCACTTCTCGTTGCGCCAGGTGAAGTAGGTGTAGGACTGCTGGAAGCCCGCCTTGCCGAGGGCATGCATCATCGCCGGCTTCGTGAAAGCCTCTGAGAGGAACAGCACATCTGGATCGGTCTTGCGGACCTCGCCGAGCAGCCAGGCCCAGAAGTTGACGGGTTTGGTATGCGGATTGTCCACCCGGAAGATGCGGACCCCATGGCTCATCCAGAGCTTGATGATGCGCAGGCTCTCCTGATAGATCCCGTCCCGGTCATTGTCGAAGTTGATCGGATAGATGTCCTGGTATTTCTTCGGTGGGTTTTCCGCGTACGCGATGGAACCGTCGGCGCGCTTGGAGAACCATTCGGGATGCTCGGTCACCCACGGATGGTCGGGAGATGCCTGGAGTGCGAAGTCCAACGCGACCTCGAGCCCCAGTGACTTGGCTTTTGCGACGAACCGGTCAAAGGCGTCGAAGTCCCCGAGGTCCGGGTGAATGGCATCATGTCCACCCTCCTTGGCTCCGATCGCCCAGGGTGAGCCGGGATCGCTGGGGCCCGGGCTGAGAGTGTTGTTCGGTCCCTTTCGGAACGTACGGCCAATTGGGTGGATAGGTGGGAGGTAGACCACATCGAAGCCCATGGCCGCGGCAGCCTCCAGCCGCTGGTGCGAAGTGTCGAATGTGCCGGATATCCATTTCTGGTTATCCTCGTCCCACCTTGCGCCCTGAGAGCGTGGGAAGAACTCATACCACGAGGCGAAGAGAGCCTTTCGGCGATCGACGAAAATCGGGTAATCCGGGGTAGGCGAAACAAACTCACGCGGGCCGAAGCGTTTCATCGCCGCACGTACGTCGTCTGCGAGCACGACCTCCAGCCGATCCTCCACCTGCTGTCCTGAGTCGAGGTTTTTAGCCGCACCCTGCAGCAGTGCCGCGGTCTGGTAATCGTCGGCGGCCTCGGCGTCAGCCGCGGCCTTGTTAAACAGGGTGATGCCGTCGACGCACACTAAGGAAACGTCGATGCCCGCGGGGATCTTGATCTCGGCGTTGTGCACCCAGGTCTCCCACGGATCGCTCCAACCTTCGACTCGGAACTTCCACAGGCCTTCGGTCTCGAGCACAACCGAGGCGGTCCACCAGTCGTAACCCAGCGGTGTCGTAGGGTGCATCGGCTCCAGCCGCTGCTGGCCGTTGGGGTCGGTGAGGACGACCGACGCGTTGACGGCGTCGTGGCCCTCGCGAAACACCGTCGCCCGGATCGGAATCGACTCACCGACCACGGCCTTGGCCGGGTAGGCGCCGCCTTCGATCACCGGTGACACCTTGTGGACGGGGATGCGATCGAAGACCGATCCCAATGTTGGCTTGTCGATGGTGACGGTGGCTTTGCTAGCGGGCGAGGGGTCCGGCGGTGCCGTGGCTGCTTGGGGTGAGGATTCTGCGGAGCCTGGCTGAGCTGCGTCGTCGCGCTCAGGCATCGGGAGTCCTGAATTTGTTGCCGTCACGAGTGTCAACTTATCGGCCCCACTGCCTGAGCGGCAGGGGGCGATACCAGGAAGCTCCATCGGATGCGCGCTGAGCCCTTCGACAGGCTCAGGACCGCGCCCTTCGACAGGCTCAGGACCGCGCCCTTCGACAGGCTCAGGACAGCGCCCTTCGACAAGTGCTCAGAGCACATGTGACCGATAGCGCAGAATCCCCCATGGGATCCGAAGTTCGCCAGTAGGTTGGTCCAGTGCGAGCAATACGCCGTTTCATAGTTCGCCCTGTGCTGCCAGAAGTCCTCAAGCCGTTGGGCGATCTTGCGAACAATCTCCGCTGGTGTTGGCACACCGAGACACAGAATCTGTTCCGCTCGGTGGATCCGCAGCTCTGGGAGAGGACCGGGGGCGATCCGGTCAGGATGCTGGCCGACGTATCCGTGGAACGCTTGCAAGCGCTGTCCGTCGATAGGCGTTTTCTGAAGAGCCTCCGGCTCATCGAGGCCGACTTAGCTGAATACCTGACCGGCGATCTCTGGTACCAGGGCTACGCCGCCGAGAATCCAACAGCACCGGTGGGGATCGGCTACTTCTCGCCCGAGTTCGGTATTACCGAGGTGCTACCGCAGTACTCAGGTGGCCTCGGCGTCCTGGCCGGTGATCACCTGAAGACCGCAAGTGACCTTGGCGTTCCGATCATCGGAGTCGGATTGCTCTACCGGCAGGGATATTTCCGGCAGTCACTGAACGCGGCTGGCTGGCAGCAGGAGCGATACCCGCTGCTTGACCCGAACGCGTTGCCTTTGACCCTGCTGCAGGACGACAGCGGACCAGTCCGGATTGAGGTCCCGCTCCCGGGGCGCACCCTCTACGCTCAGGTCTGGGTGGCCAAGGTGGGCCGGGTGCCGCTGCTGATGCTGGATTCAGACGTCGAGCTGAACGCGGGCTACGAACGAGAAGTGACAGACCGGCTTTACGGCGGCGGCACCGACCATCGGCTCGAGCAAGAAGTGTTGCTGGGCATGGGCGGCGTACGTGCCATCCGTGCCTACTGTCGGATCACGGGCGCACCCCCGCCGACGGTGTTTCACACCAACGAAGGGCATGCTGGATTCCTCGGCCTGGAGCGAATTCGGGAGTACATGCAAACGGGCCTGGACTTCGATACCGCACTCGAACTCACGCGCGCCGGAACCGTATTCACTACTCATACTCCGGTTCCGGCCGGCATTGACCGGTTCCCCCGCGAACTCATCGTTCACCAGTTTGGTGGCTTCACCGATCTCCCGCTGGAGCGGGTGCTGGCACTAGGTGCTGAGGACTACGAAGGCGGTGACCCGAACAAGTTCAACATGGCGGTGATGGGTTTCCGGCTAGCCCAGCGGGCCAACGGAGTGTCCTCGCTACATGGTGTGGTGTCCCGCGAGATGTTCCAGGGGATGTGGCGATTCTTTGACACCAGCGAGATCCCGATCACCGAGATCACAAATGGGGTGCACCATCTCACGTGGGTGCACCGCGAGCTGCTCGACTTGCTCGAAGCACCGACGGGCAGCCCCTCAGAGAGCGACGGCTACGACTGGAATGCGCTGGCGCATGTGGACAGCAAGACAATCTGGGCGCTCAAGCGGAGGATGCGAGAGGACCTTATTTCCATGTCGCGGGAACGGCTGGCCGCCAGTGCCGCCAATCGTGGCATGCCGACCGACTGGGTCGCCAAGGCTCTCAATCCTGACGTGGTCACCTTCGGCTTCGCTCGTCGTGTGCCGTCGTACAAGCGGTTGACCTTGATGTTGCGCGACCAAGCTCGGCTCAAGGCGCTGCTGACCGACCCGGAGCGCCCGATCCAGATTGTCATTGCGGGCAAAGCACACCCAGCCGATGAGGGCGGCAAGGCCCTGGTTCAGCAGGTAGTGCAGTTCGCCGACGATCCGTCAGTGCGTGACCGCATCGTTTTCTTGCCCGACTACGACATCGCGATGGCCAAGCGGCTATACCCCGGTTGTGATGTGTGGATGAACAATCCGCTGCGCCCGTACGAGGCGTGCGGCACATCAGGAATGAAGGCGGCACTGAACGGTGCAGCAAACTTATCGATCCGCGACGGCTGGTGGGACGAATGGTTCGATCCGGCCTTTGGCTGGGAGATCCCCTCGGCCGAAGGCGTTGATGGCGCGGACCGGCGTGATGATCTTGAGGCCAACGCACTCTACGACATCATCGAGAACGAGATCGTGCCGCGCTTTTATGATCTTGACCAGAATGGGCTGCCGGAGCGCTGGATTCAGATGATCAGGGACACGATCGCAGGATTGGCGCCCAGGGTAGTGGCCTCACGGATGGTTCGAGAGTATGTGACCGACCTTTACACACCTGCGGCCGTTTCCAGCCTGGCTCTCGATTCCTCAAGCGGTGGAGCGGCAGCACTCGCGAAGTGGAAGCGCAAGATCCGCGACGCGTGGCCATCCGTAGCTGTCGAGCATGTGGAGTCCCTCGGCGGCGAGCAGATCGAGGTAGGGACCAAGATTCACGTCAGTGCGCTGGTCCGGCTCGGAGAGCTCACTCCTGATGACATTCAGGTGCAGCTCGTCACGGGTCGAGTGAGTGGCGACGACCGGCTCTACGAGCCGCGGGTGAATCCGTTCCCGGCAGGGGTCGAGGTCGATGGTGGGCTCCGCCGGTACGAGAGTTGGGTTGAGGCCAAGCGTGCCGGGGCAATTGGCTACACGGTGCGCGTGGTTCCGTATCACCCATTGCTCTCGAGCCAGGCCGAGATGGGATTGGCCGCGCTGCCGGACACGCCGACGCCGCCGTCGGCTGGTTACCAACCGTAATATCTGGAGCTGCTCGGGCGGTGTCTGGCCGCATCGCCCATCTCTGCAGGAACTCACATACACGTTCGTTCCTTACGCGATACACACGTTGCAGCATGTGTATCGCGAGTGGAACTAACGTGTACGTGAGTTCCCGCACCGGCCCGCAAGGCGAGCGCTCGCAGCCGATGCCGCGGCTGCTGGTCTGAGGTCAGCTAGTCGACTTGGAGCACCACGACCGTGTGACCGGGCAGTTGAAGGGTGGAGCCGGCAGCGATCTTCTCGGTCGGCAATTCACCCTCGGTACCGGTATGCGCGACCACTGTGTAGGTGTCTGCCCACGGTCCATCTGGCAGCTCCACCTGGATCGGATCGGAACCGGCGTGGAACCAGATCAGAAATGCCTCATCAGTGGCTCGGGATGGGTCGTCGTCAGCCAGGTACATGCCGAGTGTCCGCCGCGTGTGGTCTCGCCACTCCTGCTCGGTCATCTCGGCGTTCCGACCGCCAAACCACGCGATGTTCTTGCGTTTTTGCGGCTTGCCTTTGGGATCGAGCAGGAATTCGCCGTGCCGGTAGCCGTCCCGCCGCAGTACCGAATGTTCCGCGCGTAGCTGGAGTAGTTTGCGCGTGAGCTCGGTCTGATCGCCCCATATTTCCTGGGTATCCCAGTGCACCCATGAGATGGGTGAGTCCTGACAATAGGCGTTGTTGTTGCCCTGCTGTGTCCGGCCGAGCTCGTCTCCGGCGGTGATCATGGGAACTCCGCTGGCCAAGATCAACGTCGCCATGAAGTTCTGGGTTTGCCGGTGCCGCAGGGCGTTGATCGCCGGATCGTCAGTTTCACCTTCAAAGCCGCAGTTCCACGACCGATTGTCATCGGAACCATCGCGGTTGGACTCCCCATTGGCGCCGTTGTGCTTGACGTTGTAGGTGACGAGGTCGCGCAGGGTGAAGCCGTCGTGCGCGGTGACAAAGTTGATGCTCGCCGTGGCGGATCTGTCGTCGCGGCGAAAGATGTCCGGCGATCCGGTCAACCGCTGCGCCAGCTCGCCGACACCGTTGGTGCTGCCGCGCCAGAAGTCGCGGACGTGATTGCGGAAGCGGTCGTTCCATTCACTCCAGCCCGCCCCGAAGGCGCCCACCTGGTAACCGTACGGGCCCATGTCCCAGGGCTCGGCAATGATCTTGACTTGGCTGAGTACCGGGTCTTCCCGGATCGCTTGCTTGAAGGGGTGATCTTGATCGACGTGGTGCCGCTCGTCGCGGATCAATGTGCTGACGAGGTCAAAGCGGAAACCGTCGACACCCATCTCGACGACCCAATAACGCAGCGAGTCGAGCACCATGCGCAATACGCCGGGTTCGGAGGTGTCAACTGAGTTCCCACAGCCGGTGACGTCGTAGTCATTGCGATGATCATCGGTCAGCCGGTAGTGGCCGAGGTGGTCGATGCCCCGGAAGGATAGCGTCGGACCCTCGTGACCACCCTCACCAGTGTGGTTGTAGACCACATCGAGGATGACTTCGAGCCCGGAGTCGTGCAGTGCGGAGACCATCTCTTTGAACTCCCGCACCTGCTGCCCGAGCGTCCCGACCGAGCCGTACGCGGAATGGGGTGCGAAGAAGCCAAGGGTGTTGTATCCCCAATAGTTGGACAAGCCACGTCCGACCAGGAACGGTTCGGAGACGTGGTGTTGCACCGGCAGCAGTTCAACAGCAGTGACGCCGAGGTCTCGGAGGTGCTTTGCGACGGCGGGATACGCCAGCCCTGCGTAGGTTCCCCGGAGGTGCTCGGGAACCAGCGGGTGTAGCCGGGTGAAACCCTTCACATGCAGTTCGTAGATCACCGTCTCCGACATAGGCCTCCGTCGACTGATCGGCCGCGGCCGCGGCGAGTCGGCTACCACCACACTGAGCGGCACCGCCGCGAAGGAGTCGGTGGTGTCGGGCACGTAGTTGGAATCTTTGGTGTGGTCGAGAATCGGGCCCGCGTAGTCAACCCCTCCGGTGATCGCACGGGCGTACGGGTCGAGAAGCAGCTTTGCGGGGTTGAACCGAGCCCCGGCGGCCGGGTCCCAGGGTCCGTGGACGCGAAAACCGTACCGTTGCTCAGCGCCGACACCGGGGATGAAGACTGACCACACCCCATCGTCGTCGCGGGTCATGTCATGGTTGGCCTGATGTCGGTCCTCGTCGGCGAGAGCGAGCTCGACCCGCGTCGCGCGCGGGGCCCACAGCCCGAAGGAGGCACCGCCGTCGCGTATGTGTGCGCCCAGGACTGAGGTGTCCTGCGGCACTGGCAACGCCGTTGTTGTCATCTCTGCGAGCCTTCGCAATAGATCGCTGCTCGGACCGATCTGGATGAAACGCGTGACTGCGCCGGGCGGGCGAGTTGGCGCCTTCATTCTGCCTCAGCTGGGAGACAGATACCGGCGATCCGGACCAGCAACGAAGAGCAACCGGTTGGCAGCCACCGTAGGCACATCCGGACAGTGGTCGCAACAGATACAGGGCGCATCGCGAGATCTTGGTCAGCGTGGCCGCAGGTGTCGGATCTCTTCTCGTAAGTGGTCGTAAACAACATGGATTCAGCCGAATGCGGTGTCGTCTGTGACCACTTGGGGGAAGACCCAGGTCAACCCCGAGGCACGCTCAGGCGATGGCGCGGACCTTGTCGTTGCGCGGCTCGTGGGTGAGTTCAACTTTGCCGAGAGCCTCCAGGAGCGGCGGCACGTACATGCCGAACCGACCGGATAGCCCTTGCGGAGGCCGTACCACCCGCCGACTGGGTCGCTTTCCGACCGCCCCCCAGGCCTCAACGGTGCCTTCCTTGGCGGCCTTCTGCTCGTCGGCGGCGCCGAGTTCGACCCAGTCGCCCTCCTCGACGAGCCAGGCGTGGAGGTCCCCAAGGCATCTGAGTTGATACATCAATTGAGTGGATCCGACCTGACAGAACAACGTGGGCGGGTCCGCGGTCTCATCCGCCCACATGTTGTAGGTCGCGGTTCCGGGCGCAGTACTGAGCTCCCACGGATCATCTTTTGTTCCTGCCGGCATGGCGTGATTCTTGCAGACACTCTGAGTCTGCTGACGGCCAAATCGGGGCGAGCTTGGCGTACTGACCCGACACCACCTTATTACTCATCAGTAATATGAGCTGTGATTGACCCTGCACCTGTTAGAAAGCTGGGTTAACCCACATTCCTGTCGCTTCACACAGGCTGCAACCTGTGTGAAGCGGAGGGAACCTGGGTTAACCCGGTTTTCCGACGGGCGAGCGACCCGGTCTGCGCAGAAGAGACGGAGCGAGATGAAGATTGTTGTCCTAACCAAGCACGTTCCAGACGCAACAGGCGAGCGAGGCTTTGCCTCTGACGGGACGGTCGACCGGGTATCGAGCGCCGGGTTGTTGTCAGAGCTTGATGAGTACGCGGTGGAGCAGGCCTTGCAGATTGCCGACAGTCGCGACGACGTCGAGGTTGTCGTGATGACGCTCGGACCTCAAGATGCAGCCGACGCCATCAAGCGCGCGCTTCAGATGGGCGCATCCGCCGCCATCCACATCATCGACGACGCAGTGCATGGCTCTGATGCCTTGGCAACGAGCTTGATTTTGGCCGAGGCGATCAAGAAAGCGGGGCCAGACCTAGTGATCTGTGGCATGGCGTCCACGGACGGGACCATGGGGGTCATTCCTGCCATGATCGCCGAACGACTCGGTTGGCCGGCGGCAACCCTTGGCGCAACCCTCTCAGTGGCCGAGGATCGGGTCACCATCCGCCGCGACGATGACGTAGCGAGCCTGACCATCGAGGCCAACCTGCCGGCGATCGTCAGTGTCACCGACCAGTCGGGAGAGGCTCGATACCCCTCGATGAAAGGGATCCTCGCAGCCAAGAAGAAGCCGGTCGAGTCGTGGACCCTTGCTGATCTTGGTGTCGACGCAACCTCGGTTGGCATGGACGCTGCCTGGAGCAAGGTTCTCCAGACCACCCCTCGTCCGCCAAAGGAACCAGGCCGTGTAGTAGCGGAGGACGACGCAGTACCGGCATTAATCGATTTCCTGACTGCTGGAAAGTACATCTAATTGAGGAGGCGTTGATGTCTGAGGTCCTGATCGTCGTCGAGCACGCCGACTCCCACGTGGCCAAGCCAGCGTTGGAGCTGCTGACGCTGGCGCGCCGGCTCGGCGAGCCTGTGGCCGTGGTTTTTGGTGAGACTGACGACAGCATCACCAAGGCGTTGGGGGAGTACGGTGCCACCCGCGTGCTGTCGGTCACCGACCCGGCGATCACGGACTACCTCGTCGCACCCAAGTCCGAAGCCCTGGCCCAGATCGCTGAGACCATGCAGCCGGCAGCCATCTTGATCACCTCGACCCCTGAGGGGAAGGAGATCGCTGGCCGGCTCGCGGTCAAGCTCGGCTCCGGCCTGATCACCGACGCCACCGATATCGCTGACGACGGCACGACCACGCAGTCAGTTTTTGCGGGGAACTGGACCGTCAGAGCTGCTGTGACACACGGTGTTCCCATCGTTACCGTCAAGCCGAACGCGGTCACGCCTGAGCCCGCACCTACCGAGCCAGCGGCCGAGCGAGTGGCAGTAACCATCTCTGACGTGGCGAAGGCCGCGCACATTGTGAGCTCCGAGCCCAAGAAGGCCAGCGGGCGACCCGAACTAACCGAGGCGGCAGTTGTGGTATCCGGTGGTCGTGGCACTGGTGGCGACTTCACAGCAGTCGAGGAGTTGGCCGATGCCCTCGGCGGGGCTGTCGGTGCCTCGCGGGCAGCCGTAGATGCCGGCTGGTACCCCTACGCCTATCAGATTGGTCAGACCGGCAAGACGGTCTCCCCGCAGCTCTACATCGCCGCTGGCATTTCCGGCGCCATCCAGCACCGGGCAGGGATGCAGACATCCAAGGCCATTGTGGCGGTGAACAAGGATCCCGAAGCGCCCATCTTCGCTCTTGCTGATCTTGGCATCGTCGGCGATCTGCATAAGGTGCTTCCAGTGCTCATCGAGGAGATCAAGAAGCGCAAAGGATGACAGGGCGCGGATTCCCGACGCTCGCGGCGCCGTGGCTGAGGGAGACTTGGGTCTCATGACCCGGATCTACCTCGACCACGCGGCGACCACACCGATGGTCCCAGAGGCCGTGCAGGCAATGACCCGCGAGCTGACCAGGGTCGGCAACGCGTCCTCGCTACACGCGTCCGGCCGGGCAGCGCGTCGGGTCGTCGAAGAGTCCCGCGAGGCGATCGCGGCTGAGGTTGGGGCACATCCCAGAGAGTTGATCTTCACCAGCGGAGGAACCGAGTCCATCAATCTGGCCATCAAGGGAGCGTTTTGGTCAAGCAGGGAGCTCGGTCGCAGTCGGGTGATCACCTCGACTATCGAACACCATGCTGCCTTGGACTCGGTGGCCTGGCTTGGCCGTTCAGCCGCGGCCGAGGTTCACTACATTCCAGTCGACCCAGCTGGCCAGCTGGACCTGCCTGGCCTCAGCAAAGCTGTGGACGCACTCACCGGGGTGGTCTCGGTGATGTGGGCCAACAATGAGGTCGGCACCATGCAGCCGGTGCGCGAGATCGCCGCTGTGGCTGCCGAGCGGGGTGCGGT
Organism: Actinomycetota bacterium; assembly: GCA_046726195.1. Classification (GTDB taxonomy): domain Bacteria; phylum Actinomycetota; class Actinomycetes; order Propionibacteriales; family Propionibacteriaceae; genus Microlunatus. The sequence continues at coordinate 16,874 of JBKPAB010000128.1, read as the reverse complement.
ATCGCACAGCGACGCGGTGCAGGCAGTCGGGCACGTCAACGTGGATTTTGCAGCAAGCGGGCTTGATCTGCTGAGCTTCACCGCGCACAAGCTCGGCGGACCGTACGGGATCGGTGCCCTGCTGGCGCGTCGTGAACTTCGGCTAGCCCCAATCCTTCACGGTGGCGGTCAGGAGCGAGAGGTGCGCTCCGGCACTCTCGATGTCGCGGCGACCGCCGGGTTCGCCGCGGCGGTTCAGGTCGCGATGCGAAATCGGGTTCGGGAGGAGCAGCGGTTACGCAAGCTGCGTACCGACCTTGTGAAGTCAGTGCTCGCGGCCATCCCGTGGGCAGTCCCGTACGGCCCAGTCGCCGAAGACCATCGCCTTCCCGGCATCGCCAACATCGGCTTTCCGGGATGCTCTGCAGAGGCCATCTTGATGTTGTTGGACGCCGCCGGGATTGACTGCTCGACCGGGGCGGCATGTTCAGCGGGAGTCTCACAGCCGAGCCATGTGCTGATCGCGATGGGCTGTACGGAGGCGGAGGCACGTTCCGCGCTCAGGTTCTCTTTTGGCTACACCTCAACACTGGCCGACGTTCGAGCACTCGCCGACGCGCTGCCCGAAGCGGTCCGGCGAGCCAAGGCCGCAGCCGCCGTCGCATGAGGCTGCTTGGCGACACTAGCCACCCGTGAAAGACTTGCCGCTTGCCCAGCAGCACTTCGGACAACGAGGACAAGATGAAGGTACTTGCCGCCATGTCGGGCGGGGTCGATTCGGCTGTTGCCGCAGCACGAGCCGTGGATGCCGGACACGATGTCACGGGCGTCCACCTCGCGCTGTCCAAGAATCCGGAGAGCTACCGTTCGGGGGCACGCGGCTGTTGCTCTGAAGAGGATGCGCACGACGCGCGCCGGGCGGCCGATGTGCTCGGCATTCCGTTCTACGTCTGGGATCTCTCTGATCGCTTTGCGGCTGATGTGGTGAGCGACTTCGTGGCAGAGTATGCGGCCGGGCGTACTCCAAACCCTTGCGTACGCTGCAACGAGAAGATCAAGTTCTCAGCCGTTCTGGATCGCGGCGTTGCGCTTGGCTTTGATGCAGTCTGCACCGGTCACTACGCTCGGCTGATCCATACCGGCAATGACGTGGAGCTCCATCGAGCCGTCGATGCCGGCAAGGACCAGTCCTACGTCCTAGGCGTCCTCAACCATGATCAACTTCGCCGGAGCTGCTTCCCGCTCGGTGCTTCACACAAGGCCGAGGTACGCGCCGAGGCCCGGGACCGCGGCCTGGCAGTTGCAGACAAACCCGACAGTCACGACATCTGCTTCATTGCCAACTCAGACACGGCGGGCTTCCTCGAACAGCAGCTCGGCCGCCGACCGGGGGACATCGTTGACCTCGCGGGCACCAAGGTCGGCGAGCATGCGGGCTCTCACCGGTTCACCGTCGGGCAGCGGCGGGGTCTTCGCCTGGGCAGACCTGCGGACGACGGCCATCGGCGCTTCGTGATTGCCATTACACCGACGACCAACACCATTACCGTCGGCCCGCGTGATGCGCTGGCGGTGAAGACCATCAGCGCGATCCGGCCCACCTGGACGGGCCGACCGCTGGCGGCGGACTGGTCGGGTCAGGTGCAGGTTCGCGCGCACGGGCATCCCATGGCCGCGACGGTCTGGGTGGATGATCAAGATCTTGAGGTCGAGCTCGACTCGGCGACCACAGGCGTTGCGCCCGGACAGACGGTGGTCCTCTACACCGGCTCGCGAGTGATCGGCAGCGCGATCATCTCGGCGACTCGGGCGTGACCAACATCTCGCCGGACGGCGAGCTGCCGCCGATCCGGACCACAGGCATCGGCTCCTGGCCGGGTACCGACATCGCGGATGCGATCAAGATTGCGTTTGCAGAGTGCCCTGATCTTCCTTACTTGCCGGAGCTTCCGGCACGGGGACCCTACGCCGAGATGATCGGACGCTCCACTGCCTGCCTCGCTGGGCTGGCCGTTGACCTGCAACCGGCTGGATGGCGGCTCACCGACGTTTCAGGGCGCGATCACCGGTTGGCAATCAGTACACTCCGCACTGATCTCGACCTGCTCGAAGAGCACGCTCAGGGATACCAAGGAACCATCAAGCTCTCTTTCGCCGGCCCCTGGACTATGGCGGCCCTGATGGAGCGTCCCCGCGGTGATCGGCTGCTGGCCGACCACGGGGCGCGGCGCGATCTCGGCCAGTCACTGGCCGAGGGAATCGCCCAGCTCGTTGCGGAGCTCAGCCGGCGGCTGCCTGATGTCGAGTTCTTGATCCAGCTGGATGAGCCGCTGCTGCCCGCCGTGCTGGCAGGCACGATCGCAACTGCCAGCGGCTTCTCGCGGCACCGGCCCGTCGAGCCGAGCGAAGTCAGCAGCGCGCTCATCCATGCCGTGAACCGGCTCGCTCCGACACCCGTTGCCGTGCACTGCTGCGCGGCGGGTGCCCCAGTTGAGCTGCTGCGCGCAGCCGGTGTGGCCGGTGTGCTCATCGACATCGATCAACTGACCGGCTCGGACTGGGACGCCGTCGGCGCCAGCTTGGAGGCGGGGCGGTGGATAGGGCTGGGTGCCCTGCCGACCGACCGTGCCTTCGGACCCGATCAGGTAGCACGCCGGGTGCTGCAGCCATTGCGGGCTCTCGGTCTGGAGCCGCCGGTCGCGGCGCGCATAGTGATCACACCTAGCTGCGGGCTGGCGTCAGCGACGCGTGAAGGTGCCGTGCGCGCGCTTCAGACCCTGCGGTCCGCAGCGAGCATCGTCAGCGAGCAGCTTGGGGATTGATAACTACGCTGGCTGAGCTTCCGGTGACCGGCCATGTCCAGCGGCTGGGTGTCTGCATCGAGCGTTACTGTGCCTAGCGTGACGGAAGAGACTGTTGCCACACCGGCCGCCGAGCCAGAAATCGAGCGGTCGGATGCCTTGGCGGAAGCGAGTCAGCGACACGCCGAGCTAAGCGAACGGGTGAATGAAGCGCGGTGGCGCTATTACGTCCTCGACGCGCCAACCATGTCCGACGGTGAGTTCGACGCCTTGATGCGTCAGCTGACCGAGCTCGAGGACGCATTTCCCGCTCTCCGTACGCCCGACTCGCCCACCCAGCAGGTCGGCCCGCCACCATCCACCACGTTCACTCCCGTCGAGCATCTGCAGCGGCTGATGAGCCTGGACAACGCATTCAGCCGCGAGGAGTTAGACCGCTGGGCGCAACGCGCGATCAGGGAGCTTGGAGAAAAACGGCTTGAACAATCCGGCTACTTGTGCGAACTCAAAGTCGACGGGCTGGCGATCGACCTGGTCTACCAGGGCGGCCGGCTGGAGCGGGCGGCGACCAGAGGCGATGGGCGAGTAGGTGAAGACGTCACGGCCAATGTCAAAACGATCAAGGTCATCCCGCATCGGCTGTCCGGCTCCGATGTTCCAGAGACGCTCGAGGTACGCGGCGAGGTGTACTTCGCGGTTGCCGACTTCACCGCGCTCAACGAGTCTCTCGTCTTGAGCGGAAAGGCGCCATTTGCCAATCCGCGCAACGCGGCGGCCGGTTCGTTGCGGCAAAAAGACCCGAAGGTTACCGCCTCGCGGAGTCTGGGTTTCGTCAGTCACGGCATCGGTGTCCTGGAGGGCTTCACGGCCGATCGGCTCTCCGACGCGTACGCCGCGATGGATCGCTGGGGGATACCGGTCAGTCCACACCGCAAGCTGGCACGCAATTTGGCTGAGGTCTGGGACTACATCGAACACTTCGGCGAACATCGGCATTCGGTCGAGCACGAGATCGACGGGGTCGTGCTGAAGCTGGACGAGCGGGCGGTGCAGGACCAGCTCGGGTCGACGTCCCACGCCCCACGCTGGGCGATCGCGTACAAGTACCCGCCCGAAGAGGTCACGACCAAGCTTCTCGACATCAATGTCAATGTGGGGCGTACCGGCCGGGTCACTCCGTTCGGCGTCATGGAGCCGGTTCAAGTCTCCGGGTCGACCGTTGGTATGGCAACGCTGCACAACGCCAGTGAGATTGTCCGTAAAGGAGTGCTCATCGGCGACACGGTCGTGCTTCGGAAGGCCGGTGATGTCATCCCCGAGATTGTCGGTCCGGTAGTCGACCTCCGCGACGGCACCGAGCGGGCGTTCGTGATGCCGACCCACTGTCCTGCATGTGGGACCGCTCTGCGACCCGAAAAGGAAGGGGATGCGGATCTGCGGTGTCCCAACGCCCGGTCATGCCCGGCGCAGCTGCGGGAGCGGCTGTTCCATGTTGCCGGCCGCGACGCTCTCGATATCGAGGTGTTGGGATATCAATCGGCGCAGGCGTTGCTCGACGCCGGTCTCCTGATCGATGAGGGGGACCTGTTCGACCTCACCGAGGAGAAGCTCAAAAAGACCGATTTCTTCACAACCAAGTCCGGTGCCCTCTCAGCTAACGGCGCCAAACTCCTCGCTAACCTCGAAGCGGCCAAAACCCGACCGCTCGACAGATTCCTGGTCGCTCTCTCGATCCGGCATATCGGCAAAGGTGTCGCGCCCGACATAGCTGACGCGTTCGGCGACATCGACGCTCTCGCCAACGCGACACCCGAGCAGCTGGCACAGGTGGAGGGAATTGGACCGACCCTCGTAACGGCGATCACCGATTGGTTCGCCGTGCCTTGGCACCGTGAGATCGTCGCCAAGTGGAAGGCGGCTGGATGTGTGATGCGGAGCGAGCCCAAGGCGGCCCGCGAGCAGACACTTGCCGGACTGTCGATCGTCGTCACCGGATCGTTGGAGGGGTATACCCGCGACTCGGTGACGGAGGCGATCACCTCGCGCGGCGGCAAGGTCGCCGGGTCAGTGTCGAAGAAGACCAGCTTCGTTGTGGTTGGCGATGCCCCGGGATCGAAGTATGACAAGGCGCTTGAGCTGAAGGTGCCCGTGCTGAGCGGGGCTGCAGCGTTTGAGGTCCTTCTGAAGCAGGGTCCGGATGCGGCCCGCGAAGTCGCGACGGTCGGGGAGTAGAGCAGGTCTTACAGCTGGAATATCTGTAGGAGTTGCTGCTCCTCGCCGATGCCGAACCCCCAGCTCCCGGTCATGAGGTAATACACGTACCAGCCGAGAAGAAAGATCGCGATCAGTGATCCCAGAAGGGCAAGCGATACCCAGATACGCATCCGCTTCTTCTGCTTGGTGCTCGGCACCTTCAGCGGACCCCATTCTCCGACCGAGGGTTGCACGCGCGGTGGAGTCGCTCCGTGCAGATTGAGGTTGCTGAAGATCCTTAACGTCACCGGACTAATTTAGTCGCCACTCCGCATCAGTTGGCTGGACTCCGCACCATCTGCAGCTAGTGCCACGTCCAGCCAAGTGAGCGGAGTGCGCGGAAACGCCGCAGCGTCGACGCTCGAAGCGCTGAGCGAAAGCTCAGAAGAACACGTCGTGCAATCCGTAGAATCCGGTGGCGACCAGCAGGAAGCGGCACAGCCGCCCGACGAACACGGTGAGTCCGAACCAGACAGGGCTCATCGTCGTGGCCCCGGCCAAGAGGGCGACCGCGTACAGCGGCGGAAAGCCGATAATTGCGGCAATCAGAACGATAGGCAGCCCCCAACGCTCCTGGCCGACCAGGTCAAGCAGTTTGGCTCCCGCTGCGCGGACGCGTGCCCGAGTTGGCCCGACGGGGCGTTGCTTTCGGATCTCCCGCCGGTGTTTGACGAACGAAAGCTCCTTTCCCTGTCGTACGCCAAAGAACAGCAGCAGTTTTCCGATTGTCTGGCCGATCGCTATACCAATCGCAATGGGAATGGGCCCCGCGACGGCCGACATTTGCGAGGCGATGATGTACGCCTCGGCGTTGACGATCGGTATGACCGCCGAAACGGCTCCGAAACCGATCGAGGTGAGCAAGGCGACCAGCTCAGCCCACCCGAATGCACCCACGCGCCGACGGTACCCGAGGTCGGGAGCGCCTTACTTCACTAGCGCTGCGAGGTGATGAAGCCGGGCAATCTCAGAGTCCAGGAAAGCGGGCCCGCCCAAGCGGCCAATAATGATCACCCGATCGCGGGTAAGCGGCGTCACCACCGCGGTGGTGTCGCCCCATCCAGGACTCCACTCCGCCTCCAGGTCGGTGCGGTGAGTGGTGTCGAACGGTGTGAACTTCGCCGCGACCTCTGGGGTCAGATCCGGAGCGAGCGTTGTGGAGAAGATAGGCCTAGCTGCGCCGTCTGAGATGTCGAGCAGGGATGCCCAATGGGAACGAAACACCACTGGGCACAAAGAGACGAGCGTCTCCGCAGCATGAGGCGGGTCAGCCGTCATCCGCTCCAGCGCCTCCAGATCGGACTGGAGTCCTCCGCCTTCGGGATAGCGCGCAATCCACTCCACGCGTACCCCAGAGAGGTTTTGGCAGGCGGTGACGATGGTCTCAGGCAGCTGATTCCGGGGAAGGTCCACGATGAAATCGTCAACGACGCTCCCGTCAGCCTGCTTCTCAACGATCTCGACAGCGTTGATATCGGCGCCGACCCCGCCCATCGCAGTTGCGACAGAGCCCAGCGACCCCGGTCGGTCCGGCAAGGTGATCCGCATCAGGAACACGTGAACATCTTTCCTTACATCGATTACTGGCGTGTTTCGGCCCGATAAAGGGGGCAGCGTGCGATGCCTCTCTCCGCTCGATCCGGCGGGTACGCGACATCTGAGCCATGGTCAGATACCGCGCCCAGGCAGTGTTCAATTGCTCGCTCCGCTCGCTGCGGATCGCGCTCTGAGATCCGCCTACTTCGTCGTCGCTCGGCGACGAAAGGCATGTCTCCTCGTTCCTCCTCGGTACGGCGGCGCGCGATCCGTGGAAACCTTGTGCCGTGCCGCGCTTCGAACCCTTTCCCGCGATTCGCTACGTGACCGACGATCTTGCCTCCGTTGTCGCTCCACCGTACGACGTGCTGTCCGACGCTGAGGTCGATGTCCTCGAGGCAAGATCGCCCCACAACATCGTGCGCATCGATGTACCGCGGGGTGGCGAAGACCGGTACGAGCTGGCAGCCAAGACCATGCACGCATGGTTGGACGAGGGGATTCTCGCCGTCGACGTCGAACCCTCCTTCACCATCTACCGCATGCGTTTCACCGACTCGGCCGGCGTGCGGCGGGATGTTGCTGGCGTACTGGGTGCGCTCGAGGTCGTTGACGCAGAGGCCGGCGGTGTGCTGCCGCATGAGCGAACCACGGCAGAGGCGTCCACTGATCGCCTGGACCTGACTCGGGCGACCGCCGCGAACCTGTCGCCGGTCTGGGGTCTGTCGCTGTCCAGCGGCCTCACCGAAGTCGTCGCCGAGCCCGGCGAGCCGTTAGGTGCGGTGACTGAAGATGGCGTTGAGCACCTGGTGGAACGGGTTACCGATCCACGGCGGATCACCGCTATTCAAGACAAGCTGGCCTCGGATGATGTGCTGATCGCTGATGGGCATCATCGCTACGGGGTCGCGCGCATGTATCGTGACGAGGTCCGAGAGGCAACCGGACGGACTGACACACCGGCGGAGCTGACACTCGCGTTCGTCAACGAACTGATTGAGGAGCAGCTCAGTGTGGCGCCGATCCACCGCCTCTACGCCGACATCGGGCTTGCCGATCTTGTCGAGGCGCTATCGCGATCGTTCGATCTTGCCCCGACTGTACGGCCGAACAGTCACACTCTTGCGGATGCGCAAAAGGAAGGGTTTCTGATCTTGGTCAGCCGCGATGCGGCCTGGAAGATGCGAGCCAAACCTGGACGTTTTGACGGCATACGCGCGCTCGATGGCGGCTGGCTGGAGACCGCCCTTGCCGATGTCCCAATAACCGTCAGCTACCAACACGGTCTGGGGGAGACACTCCGTGAGGTGGACAGCGGGCGTGCTTCGGCGGCAGTCCTGATTCGGCCAGTCAGCGTTGCCGAGATTGAGCGGACCGCCCGCGAAGGCCTGCTCATGCCGCCCAAGTCGACGTTCTTCACACCCAAGCTCAAGACCGGTTTTGTGATTCGTTCGCTGACTGAAAGAGGACATGTGCTCTGAGCCTGTCGAAGGCGTTGTCCTGAGCTGGTCGAGGGGCACCCGCAGTCATTCAGACCGGAGTGATCTCGTCGGCCGGGTCGGCGGGGGTGTCTGCGCGCCATGGCGCCCGCCACTTGGGAGCATCCCAGGCGTCCATCACATAAATCCGCTCTCGCGCAACCTTGTCGCCGCGAAACTCCAGCAGCTGGACACCTTGCATCCACGAGGTCCCGTCGTAGCTGACCGACACCTCGACGACGGCCAGGTCGACCCGGGCGGTGACCCGTCGGACGCGGTAACGCATCTGGTCGGGATCGGCGGGATACTGCCGCCGCCACTGTGTGAAAGTGGCGACGCCTTCGAACCGCTCTCCTGATTGTGGAAACTCCAACACCGCGTCTTCGTGATAGATCTCATCTGCACGCTCGACATCCGCGCCGACGAACTCGAGGTAGCGCTTCACGACCTCAAGGACCCTCGACTCGTCAGCCATCTGCACCTCTTCGGCGTTGGGTGTTGTACGTCTATCATCAGGCCGACTGAGGACCGGCTGGGCGGAACCTGCTGAGGTGGCAGGCCTAGGATGAGCCGGACCTATCGGATGAGGAGATCGACAAGTGGCACTCACCGCTGAAGACGTGGCGAGCTTGGCCAGGTTGGCGCGGATCGAGCTGACCGAGGCGGAGCTGGAAGTATTGGCACCTCAACTCGACGTGATCTTGGAATCGGTTGCTCGGGTATCGGAGGTCGCGGCACAGGACATTCCTCCGACCTCGCATGCGCTGCCCCTGACGAACGTCTTTCGCGAAGACGAATTGCGGCCCTGCCTGCCGCGTGAAGAGGTGCTGGCGGGCGCACCGGCGACAGAGCAGATGCGCTTCCGGGTGCCGCGGATCCTGGGGGAGGAGGCGTGACACTGCGCCAACCTGCTGGCACCGAGATCATCCGGCAGACCGCTGCTGATCTTGCTGTCAAGATCAAATCGCGTGAGCTGAGCGCGGTTGAAGTGGCGCGCGCTCACCTTGATCGAATCGCCGAGGTCGACGGCGAGATACACGCCTTCCTTTATGTGGATGGCGAGCGTGCGCTGGCATCTGCGGCGCGGATCGATGCCAAGATCGCGGCCGGCGAGACGGTGGGGCCGCTCGCCGGAGTGTCGCTGGCCCTGAAAGACATCCTCACCTACACCGGCGCGCCGACCACCTGCGGATCCAAGATCTTGGAAGGTTGGCTGCCACCGTACGACGCGACGGTTACCCGACGGCTTCTCGATCATGACATCGTGATCTTGGGCAAGACGAACCTAGATGAGTTTGCGATGGGTTCCTCGACCGAGAATTCCGCGTACGGGCCGACCCGCAATCCCTGGGATACCACTCGAATCCCTGGCGGCTCTGGTGGCGGGTCGGCAGCAGCGGTGGCCTCCTTCGAGGCGCCACTGGCGATCGGAACCGACACGGGCGGCTCGATCCGGCAGCCTGCGGCCGTCACAGGGACCGTCGGTGTGAAACCTACCTACGGTGGCAGCTCCCGGTACGGCCTCGTGGCACTGGCCTCGAGTCTGGATCAGCCAGGCCCGTGCGCGCGTACGGTGCTGGACGCGGCCTTGCTGCACCAGGTGATCGCTGGTCACGACCCGTGCGACTCCACCTCGATTGATCAACCGGTGCCCGATGTAGTGGCAGCTGCGCGGTCGGCCGACGTCTCTGGGATGAAGATCGGCGTGGTTAGCGAGCTTGGCGGCGAGGGATACGCCCCTGGCGTTGAGCAGCGCTTCAACGAGGCAGTCAAGCTGCTCGCCTCGCTCGGCGCGGAGATCATCGAGGTTTCCTGCCCGCATTTCGTCTATGCCTTGCCTACATACTATTTGATCTTGCCTGCCGAGTGTTCCTCCAACCTCGCGAAGTTCGACGCCATGCGATTCGGGTTGCGGGTCGGTGATGACGGCGTTGCGAGCGCGGAGCAGGTGATGGCGGCGACCCGCGAAGCAGGCTTCGGCGCCGAGGTGAAGCGACGCATCATCATTGGCACCTACGCCTTGTCCAGTGGCTACTACGAGGCCTACTACGGGCAGGCGCAAAAGGTTCGGACCTTGATCTTGCGGGACTTCGACAATGCGTTCTCGCAGGCGGACGTGTTGGTCTCGCCGGCAACCCCGATCACCGCGTTCAAGATCGGCGAGAAGGTGAATGATCCGCTTGCCATGTACCGGAACGACCTGTGCACGATTCCGTCCAATTTGGCCGGCAACGCCAGCGCCTCGTTTCCGGTCGGTCTGGCACCGGAGGACGGGTTGCCAGTCGGTTTCCAGGTGATGGCGCCGCCTCTCGCCGACGATCGGCTCTATCGCGTCGGCGCGGCGCTAGAAGCGGCACTGGAGTCGGCGTGGGGTGGGCCGCTGCTGGATCGCCTACCGGGGATGGGGGCGGCGCGATGACGGTGCTGCCTTATGAGGAGGCGGTGGCGGCCTACGACCCGGTGCTCGGGCTAGAGGTACACGTCGAACTCAACACCATCTCGAAGATGTTCTGCGGTTGTTCGACGGCATTCGGCGCCGAGCCAAACACCCAGGTCTGCGCGGTTTGCCTGGGTTTGCCCGGCTCGCTTCCGGTGGTGAACGCCAAAGCCGTCGAGTCGGCGATCCGAATCGGGCTGGCGTTGAATTGCACGATCGCGGAGTGGTGCCGGTTTGCCCGGAAGAACTACTTCTACCCGGACATGCCGAAGAACTACCAGATCTCCCAGTACGACGAGCCGATCGCGTACGACGGCTGGACCGAAGTCGTCTATGACGGGGAGATCTTCAGGATCGGCATCGAGCGCGCCCACATGGAGGAGGACACCGGAAAGTCGCTGCATGTTGGGGGCGCGACAGGTCGCATCCATGGGGCCGACTATTCGTTGCTTGACTACAACAGGTCCGGCGTACCGCTGATCGAGATCGTGACGAAACCGATCGAAGGCACCGGCGCGAAGGCGCCGCAGGTCGCTCGGGCTTATGTGACCATGCTGCGCGATCTGTTGCGGGCGCTTGGTGTCTCCGATGTTCGGATGGAGCAGGGTTCGCTGCGCTGCGACGCCAACGTCTCGCTACGGCCCGTTGGTGCCTCAACTTTCGGCACCCGCACCGAAACCAAGAACGTCAACTCGCTGCGCAGTGTCGAGCGAGCCGTGCGGTACGAGATCACTCGGCAGGCTGCCGTCCTCGCTGGCGGCGGCAGGGTGACTCAGGAGACCCGGCACTGGCACGAGGACTCGGGCGTCACGACGGCCGGCCGGAATAAGGAGACCGCCGAAGACTACCGCTACTTCCCGGAGCCGGACCTGGTGCCGATCGCGCCAAGCCGGGAATGGGTTGATGAGCTCCGCGCCACGCTGCCGGAGCCCCCTGCCGCAAAGCTCAAGCGGGTGAGTGCGGAGTGGGGGTTCTCCGAACTGGAGATGCGGGACGTTGTGAGCGCCGGTGCAGTGAACGCCATCGAGGCGACAGTAGCCGCCGGAGCCTCACCGCAGTCGGCCCGCAAGTGGTGGCTGACCGAGATTGCGCGCCGCGCGAACGAGGCGGGAGTTGATCTTGAAGCGGTCGGAGTTACGCCGCAGCAGGTGGCCCAGATCCAAGAGCTGATGGAGGACGGCACCATCAACGACAAGCTGGCGCGTCAGGTCTTTGAGGCCGTGATCGCCGGCGAAGGCTCCCCGGCTGAGATTGTGGCGGCCCGCAAGTTGGCGATCGTCTCCGATGAGGGTGCGCTGGCAGCCGCAGTCAATGAGGCGATTAACGCAAACCCCGACATCGTTGACAAGATCAAAAGCGGCAAGGTACAGGCAACGGGTGCGCTGATCGGATCGGTAATGAAACAGATGCGAGGGCAGGCAGATGCGGCCCGAGTCCGTGAAATGATCTTGGAGAAGATCGGCTAGCGAGCTCGATCATTACGTTTGCCGTCTCAAGACGTCTCGCATAGGTGGAAAACGGCCTGAGGAGACTCGTTTGCCATCTCAAGACGGCAAACGTCAGCGGCGAAGTGGGCAGCCCGTCATAGCGCGAGCGGAACCCTTACGGATTGACCGCGAGGAAAAGGAAAGCGGCCAGCAGCACCAAGTGGACCGTCGCCTCAAGCCGCGTTGCCCGTCCTGGAACCACCGTCAGAATCCCAACGACGACAGTCACTGCCAGCAACACCATCTGGGTGGCATCGAGTCCCAGAATCAACGGCCCCTCGAGCCAAATCGAGGCGACAGCGATCGCCGGGATCGTCAATCCGATGCTGGCCATGGCAGAGCCAAAGGCGAGGTTGAGGCTGGTCTGGATTCGATCTCGGCTTGCGGCTCGTGCCGCGGCCAACGTCTCAGGCAGCAAGATCAGCAGCGCGATCACCACGCCGACGAAGGAAGGTGGAAACCCGACCGTGGCGACTCCCGCTTGGATTGCCGGTGTCTCGACCTTCGCCAGACCCACGACGGCGATCAGCGCGACGACGAGTAAGCCGAGGCTGGCCAGCGCCCTTCGTCCGCTTGGTGGTTCGGCGTGTTCCTCTGCTTCCACCACCTCCCCGGCGGAGGTCAAGGGGAGGAAGAAGTCGCGATGCCGCACCGTCTGTGTGATGACAAATACCGCGTACAGGACAAGCGAGGCAATCGCTGCGAAGGCGAGTTGCGCAGATGTGAACTCCGGGCCAGGGCGACCGAGGGTGAAGGTCGGCAGCACCAAGCTCAAGGTGGCCAATGTGGTCACCGTCGCCAGCGCCGCCCCGGTCCCCTCCGCGTTGAAGATCGTGAGACGGAAGCGGACGGCGCCAATGAGGAGGGCGATACCGACTATGCCGTTGCACGTGATCATCACGGCCGCGAACACGGTGTCGCGGGCCAGCGATGCAGTTCCTGAGCCGCCCGAGATCATCAGCGTCACGATCAGGCCAACCTCGATGATTGTCACCGCGACCGCGAGTACTAAAGACCCAAATGGCTCACCGACGCGGTGCGCGACAACCTCTGCATGATTCACAGCGGCTAGCACTGCGCCGGCGAGTGCAAATGCGACGAGAACCTCGACGAGGACCCCGATACTGCGCCCCCAAGTGAACACGAGCAGGACCGCAGCAAGCACGGGGACAATCAACGTCCACGAGAGGATCTTGTTAGCAAGCCCGGCCGTCATGGAGCCAGGCTTGCATAACCGGCGCGCCAGAATCGGCAACTTCGGATCAGTCGCTCGGTTTCTGCGGCTCAGGGCCCTCCCGGCGCCGTCTTAGAGCGAGAAAGATCAACAGCAGCCCTACGGCCAGGCACAGCATGCCCACAGCGAGCCAGGTGGAGCTGCCTGTCATGAAGCTTCCCTTGATGAAGCCGGCGCCCTGACCGATCCAGACTCCGCCGACGAGAACGGCCAGCCCGCCGACAATCAAGCCAGTGATCCGTGCCACCTTGGACCGCATGTTTGCGCCCGACCGTTATCGCGTAACCCGGAACAAGCGGTCGTCATCTCGTGTCGGATCGCCTCTGCCGTCGGTGTTGGAGTTGCTGAGCAGCAGGCTGTTCCCATCGTGGGCGACGACGACGGTCCGCAGCCGGCCGTAGTCGCCTGTGAAATGTGCGATTGGATCGCGTGTCGAGGTGCCATCGAGCGGAATCTCCCAGAGCCGCTCACCGCGCAGTCCCGCCATCCACAGCTCGCCCTGCCAATACGCCAACCCGGAGGGCGAGGCATCTCGGGTCCGCCAGACGACCTTGGGATTGGTCATTCCACGAACGTTGCCGGAGCCCTCGACCTCAGGCCAGCCATAGTTGGCGCCCTCTCTGATCAAGTTCAGCTCGTCCCAGGTTTGCTGGCCGAACTCGCTGGCCCATAAGCGACCCTCATCGTCGAAGGCCAGCCCTTGCACGTTGCGGTGGCCGTAGCTGTAGACCTCATTGTCGAACGGGTTGCCTGGCGCAGGTCTGCCATCGAGTCTGAGCCTGAGGATTTTCCCGCCGAGAGAGTCCTTGTCCTGCGACAGCCCTCGATCTCCGCTTTCGCCGGTCCCCACGTAGAGATAACCGTCCGGTCCGACTACGAGACGGCCGCCGTTGTGGACGAAACCTTTGGGAATACCACGGAGAATGACTTTCGGCGCGCCTAGGTCGCTGCCGTTCCAGCTCATCGAAGCGATCCGATTGTCCTGGGCAGCCGTGTAGTAGGCGAAGACGGTTTTTTCATCTTCGGTAATTGCCAGGCCAAGCAGGCCGCCCTCACCGGCGGGATCAGCTTCGTGGATGGTCCTGACGTGCGACGTCCGCCCGTCTGCTACGCGGACAATCCTCCTACTGTCGCGTTCACTTATGAGGAACGTGCCATCCCTCAGAGCGACCAGACCCCATGGAGCTTCGAGCTCGGAAGCGATCTCCCGGGCGCGAGGCTCGCCGCGGGACCGGACGGTGCTGGGCGTTGGACTGCTCGATCCTGGATTGCTGGGATCCGGACTCGATGGCGATGCTGAGGTTGCGGGCGTCGTCCCGGCCGTACGAGTCTCAGGGCTCGGCTCATTGGCCGCATTAGTGCAAGCCGTGACCAGAAGTATTGCACCACAGGCAGCAAGCAAGCAGCAGCGCAGCCCCCTTTCTTTGTGTCCTGCTCGCATCTGTGTCACGACGACAGTCTCGCCTGCGCACAAAACAGATCTCACGTTCGCAGGTCGGCTGAGTTTAAGATCTCGATCGCCTCCGGTTCTCCGACCAGTTTGATCTCTGCGACGCGGGTCCTGCCGTGGGCGTACAGCATCAGTTCGCTCGGGTTACCGACCAGGGTGACGGTTGAGGCGCCGCTTACCGCCCGGATTGTCTCGGGCGCGCCGTCTTCATCGGCGGAACCCAGACGCTCGAGGACGACGCCAACCTGGACCCGGCGGAACCAGGCTCGGCCTAGCAGCTTGAGTCGTCGCCACATCCACTCCTCGACATCGTCGCCGAGCTGCCGCGAGGTTTGCGGGGTATCCCCAGCCCGGCGTACGTCCTCATGGTGGATGAAGAACTCAGTGGTATTTGCTCCCTCGTCGACGCCTGGGATGGCGAAGATCGAGAAACGCGCCGGGCCCCGGCGCACCCGATCGACCAGCTCGGAGTATTCCCACCTCTGCCTGATTTCAGCCATGCGGCGCTCGTACAAGCTGGAGAGTGGTTTTGCGACGATGCCGCTGGCTCCTACCGGGTCAGTCTCGCGGATCCACAGGTGCGCTGCCAGGTCGTGCGTATCCCAGCCCTCACACAATGTGGGTGCGTGCGGTCCGACCTTGTCGAGTAGGTCGCAGAGCTCGGCCCGTTCGGACCTGGCAAACGTCACGAGCGTCCATCGTAGCGGTACGCCAAGATGGCCTCCGCATCGTCACACTCCGCCCTTCGACAGGCTCAGGGCGCATGAACGCATGCTGGACTTCTCAAGCGCCCTTCGACAGGCTCAGGGCACATGACCGCACGCAGGACTTCTCATGCGCCCTTCGACAGGCTCAGGGCGCATGAACGCACGTTGAACTTCTCATGCGCCCTTCGACAGGCTCAGGGCACATGACCGCACGCAGGACTTCTCATGGGCCCTTCGACCGGCTCAGGGCACACACCCTTCGCTGATGTTGGAACAATGGGCGCGTGACCGACCCAGCGCCGGCTGCTGCCGGCAGCACTCTTGATCCTGAAGTCGCCTCACTGCTCAAGCGCGATGCGGCTGGACTGGTTACGGCCGTCATCCAGGAGGACCGCACCGGAGAGGTGCTCATGGTGGGCTGGATGGACGACGTGGCCCTGCACAAGACCCTGACGACGGGGCGCTCCACGTTCTTCTCGCGTAGTCGCGGGGAGTACTGGGTGAAGGGTGAAACCAGTGGTCACCGACAGTGGGTACGTGAAGTCCGGCTCGACTGTGACGGCGACACCGTGCTGGTCAAGGTGCACCAGGACGGTGCCGCATGCCATACCGGCGCCCATAGCTGCTTCGACGGTCGCAGACTGCCCGCGGTGGTTGCCCAGCAAGCTGAGGAAGCCGGGCGTTGAGCGAGTATTCCCCAACGCTGGAAGAGTTCCGCAAGCTGGCCGTGGAGCGTCGCGTTATTGCCGTCTACCGCCGGCTGCTCGCCGACGCCGAGACGCCTATCGGCCTCTATCGCAAGCTTGCCCGGAACCAGCCCGGAACGTACCTGCTGGAGTCAGCTGAGCAGGGCGTGTGGTCCCGCTACTCCTTTGTCGGGGTTCGTGCCGCCGCAACCCTCACTGAACAGGATGGCCGCGCCGTCTGGAGAGGGCACGCCCCGGTCGGGCTGCCGACCGGCGGAGACCCGTTGGCCGCCGTACGCGAGACGCTGCGTTTGCTGCATACACCCCGAGGAGAAGGCCTACCGCCATTCACTTCCGGCTTGGTTGGTTACCTCAGCTACGACGCGATCCGCCGGGTAGAGAGGCTGCCTGACACCTGTATCGACGATTTGAAGATTCCTGAGCTCGCATTCCTGTTGGCTTCGGATCTTGCAGTCCTTGATCACCACAACGGTGAGGTATGGCTGGTCGCCAATGCGATCAACTTCGACAACACCGATGAACGCGTTGATGAGGCGTACGCCGACGCGGTGGCGCGGATTGACTCGATGACAGAACTCCTCATCCAGCCCACGCCCGCCGGCGTGGTGTCGGCCAGCTTCGACCAGGCCACCCTTCCGATCCGGCGGCAACGCCCACCTGAGGAGTACCAGCGGGCTGTCAGCTCTGCGGTCGAGGAGATCAAAGCGGGCGAGGCGTTCCAGATCGTCGTCAGCCAGCGGTTTGAGGTTGACACCACTGCTGACGCCCTCGACATCTACCGCGTGCTTAGGCTGACAAACCCGAG
>JBKPAB010000127.1:0-14597 GCA_046726195.1 Actinomycetota bacterium | reverse complement strand
TGCAATGTGTGCATCGCGTCAGTAACGAACGTATACGTGCGTTTCTGCAGAGGTGATGCGCGAGCAGCTGCTCAGAGGAACGCATTAGTGTCGAGTGAACCCGGGTAGTTGAAAGGGGAGCCGACTGTGACGATCTCTAAGACAATCCCGCTCAGTGAAAGCCAGTCGTGGACGGTGGACCGTGCTGTCGCGGCGGTGGCGGCCAGCCTTGTCGGGGTGCAGCGCCTAGGGGTCGCCTTTTCCGGCGGTGTTGACTCCACGCTGTTGCTGGCTCTCGCGATGCGGGTGCTGGGCCCGGAGCGCGTCGTGGCGCTGCTTGGAGTGTCTGCCAGCCTGGCGGCCGAGGAGCGGATCGCGGCCCATGACGTGGCCCGGCACGTGGGTGTGCCGCTGGTGGAGGTGGAGACCCACGAAGCTGACCGCCCGGAATATCAGGCGAACGGGCCCGATCGGTGTTTCTACTGCAAAGAGGAGCTTTTCAGCCGCATCGAGGATCAGATCGGCACCAGATACCGGCTCGATGCCATTGCCTACGGCGAAAATGCCGACGATGCCCGCCGACCCGACCGGCCCGGCGCCCGCGCCGCAGCCAATCACCGGGTACTGCGGCCGCTCGCCGATGCTGGCATGACCAAACAGGCGGTCCGCACCGTGGCGCAGGCGATGGGCCTGCCGGTGGCCGGCAAACCGGCGGCGCCTTGCCTCGCCTCACGGATCCCTCACCACCGTCCGGTGACCCCTGCCAAGCTGCACCAGATCGAACAGGCCGAAGCGGCGCTGCGGCAGCTGGGCTTTACCGACTTAAGAGTCCGCCACCACGATCAGGTGGCGCGGGTTGAGCTGCCACCCGCGGACCTGGTACGGGTTGTCATTGAGCCGCTCCGAAGTGACGTGCTGACCGCCGTACGAGAGGCCGGGTTCCGATTCGTCGCTGTCGATCTTGGTGGTATCCAGTCCGGCGCATTCACCCTGCCGCTGCTGAATCCTGATCATGACTGAATCGCTGTACGCCGGACGCTCCATCGAGGCGTTTGCCGAGCTTGATCACCACCGGACGGAGCGACGCGGCTATCCGGAGGCGATCTATTGCCCTGGCAAGACGCCCGAACAAGTTGCCATGATCGCCGCCGCGATACGTGAGCAACCGCACACGAGCTTGTTCACTCGAGCCACTAAACAGCATGCCGAAGCCATCTTGTCCCAGCTGCCCGGCGCCTTTCATGATCAAGAGGCGAACCTGCTGGCCTGGCCGCCTGACCCACCGGACGCCACCGGAGGTTTCGTTGTGGTGCTTGCAGCCGGAACCTCCGATCTGCCGGTCGCCAAGGAGGCACAGCTCACCGCCTGCTACCTGGGACGGGCCACGGAGCTCGTTGTTGATGTCGGCGTCGCTGGCCTGCATCGGATCCTGGGACGTCTGGACCTACTAAAGCAAGCGCGGGTGGTTGTCGTGGCTGCGGGCATGGACGGCGCCCTTCCCAGTGTGGTAGCCGGACTGATCAAAGCACCTGTAGTGGCCGTGCCCACCTCAGTGGGCTACGGCTCAGCTTTTGATGGACTGGCCGCCCTGCTAGCGATGCTCAATGCCTGCGCACCAGGGGTGGCGGTGGTGAATATCGACAACGGCTATGGCGCCGGCCACCTGGCAGCCCAGATCGCGGCACCATGAGCACCCGACGCCACGCGTGGATTGATGCCTCCGCTGGGGTCGCCGGCGATATGTTGTTGGGCGCACTCATCGACGCGGGCGCCGATCTGGCAGTTGTACAGCAGGCCGTCGACGCTGTGATCGCGGACTCCGTCCGGCTTGCCACAACAGCAGTGACCCGAGCCGGACAGCACGCGAGCCAGATATCGGTAGAGGTGATCGCTCGGGACGTTCCGGTAAGGCAATGGACTGCAATCGAGAATCTCATCACCACCGCAGCTCTCGCCGCACCGGTCCGCGATCGAGCGCTGCTCAGTTTTGAGCAGCTTGCCGAGGCCGAAGCGAGAATCCACCACCTGCCGAAAGATCGGGTCCATTTCCACGAGGTTGGGGCACTCGACTCCATCGCCGACATCGTCGGAGTTGCCGCGGCGCTGCACGATCTCCACATCGACAGCATCAGTGCGAGTGCGGTCGCCGTCGGATCCGGACGGCTCGAGGGCGGCGCGCACGGAGACTTGGGCGTTCCGGTGCCGGCTGTCGTTGAGCTCGCGACCGGCTGGAGGATCTTCGCTGGCGGTCCGGGCGAACTCACCACGCCGACCGGTATGGCTCTGGTGTCGACTCTGGCTGAGCGGTGTGAAGACCTTCCGCCGCTCACCCTCCAGGCCTCCGGCGCGGGGGCGGGCAGCCGAGATACACCCGGCCGGCCCAACCTCACACGCGTACTGATCGGCGAACGAGTCACAGGCCCCGATGACGATCTGTCGGAGGCTGATGTGCTGATCGAGGCCAATGTCGACGATCTAGACCCTCGACTCTGGCCTGGGGTACTGACCAGCTTGATCAGCTCCGGCGCCGCCGATGCATGGCTCGTTCCGATCATCATGAAGAAAGGTCGGCCCGCGCATACGGTAAGCGTTCTGGCGCGGCCCGATCAGGCAGCCGATCTTCGCTTCCTGCTCTTGTCCCTGACAAGCACCATTGGTGTGCGGGAGACCCGAGTGCGCAAAACGGCCTTACCACGAGGATGGGTCGATTTGACCGTTGCTGGCAGCTGCATATCCATCAAGATCGCATACCGCGACGGGACCATCCGGCAGGTCACGCCCGAGTTTGATGATCTTGAGCGGGCGGCCGATGAGCACGGCCTCTCCCCGCTCACGCTGCTAGAGCAGGCAACGATGGCAGCAAACGCCGCGGGTCTGGTGACAGGCGCCGCCGTACCCGAGGGACTGCGCTCGAGCCGAACGAGGTCGTAGCCTCCACACCGAGACGTGATTGGGGCAGATCGTCGCTCCGCTGAGATCGGCCTGAGTAAAACCGGCGTCGAGTAGATTTGCTCCGTTGCCGCCTGGACCGATCGGCGCTGCGATAGCCGCCTAAGACGAGTCCCAAGCCCGCGCCAGAGAGGAAGTCGATGACCGAGCCCACATCGTCCGCCGCCGCTGCCCCGGCGCCACTGACTCCACCGGAGGGCACGCCGCTGGTTCTCAGCGCGCCGGCGCCTCCGGCCCCAGTTGCCACCACTCAGGCTCCTGCCATGGCTCCGCAGGTGGATCCTGCCCTCGTCCCCGAGCTCGACAGCAAGGTTGACGGCTTCTTGAGCTCGTTGATGGCAGCCCAGACGCGCTCCCCTGAGTTCGCCCAACAGGCCGCCAACGTTCGTGCTATGGGAGACGCTGACATTCGCCGAGCCGCGGAGACCTCCAATCGCCTGCTGCAGACGCCGGTACGCGCTCTCAAAGAGGGCGGACTAGCCGAGGGGTCCAAGGTCGGCAACACCCTGCTTGAGCTGCGTCGCACGGTCGAGGACCTGGACCCGAGCCGGGCGACTGGGACGCGCAAGTTTCTCGGAATGATCCCCTTTGGCGACAAGATCACCGATTACTTCCGACGCTATGAGTCCGCCCAAGGCCACCTGAACGGAATCCTGCACGCGCTGCGGAACGGCCAGGACGAGCTGACCAGGGACAATGTCGCCCTCAACCTGGAGAAGCAGAACCTCTGGGGAACGATGGGGCGCCTCAACGCCTACATCTATGTCGCCGAGCGGCTCGACGCGCGACTCGCATCAACCATCGCACAGCTAGAGATATCTGATCCCGAGCGCGCCAAGGCGTTGAGCCAAGATGTGCTGTTCTACGTCCGGCAAAAGCACCAAGATCTGCTTACCCAGCTGGCTGTCTCGATCCAGAGCTATCTCGCGATCGACATCATCATCAAGAACAACATTGAGTTGATCAAGGGAGTCGATCGGGCTTCTACCACAACCATTTCAGCGCTCCGTACGGCGGTGATCGTCGCGCAGGCCCTCGGCAACCAGCGACTAGTTCTCGATCAGATCACGGCGTTGAATACCACCACCTCCGACCTCATCCAGCGCACGTCGGAGATGATGCGTGATACCTCCGCCCAAATCCAGCAGCAGGCAGCCTCGGCGACCATTGGACTCCCGCAGCTGCAAGCGGCATTCCAGAACATCTACGCCACGATGGATTCCATTGACAACTTCAAGCTGCAGGCGCTGGACACCATGGCAGCAACCATCGGCACTTTGGAGACCGAAGTCGCTAAGTCCCGGGAATACCTTGATCGGGTGCAGCGCCAAGATCAGCAGCTAGCGTCGGGTGCGTTGGACCTCGAGAGTGGCCCCCCGTCTCGAGGGCTGCGCTGACCTGGAATCGGACGTCTCGACCGTTGATCGTGTCTCATGGGATTCAAGGAGTGGATTGCAGCCCTCACGGGACGGCGTGCGCAACCGCCCGCAGGACCAGTCCTGTCCCCACCGGCCGTACCGACCGAGTCCGACATCATGGATGCGCTTGATCGCGTCGAGGACATGGTCGGCGGTGGCGCGGTGCCAGCGGCGGTTCAGTCCAGAGTCCAAAGGGTTGCCCAGACGGTACGCGAAACCATGCCGCGGCTCCGCAACCTTGGGCTCGGCAGCCCAGAGGCGTATTCGGTGATGGCAACGGCGACCGACTACTTGCCCGAAGCCATCGGCGCGTACACCCGGCTGCCACGACAGTGGGCCGATTCGCGCCCTATTGAGAACGGCAAGACCTCGCTGATGCTGCTCATCGACCAGCTGGACCTGCTACGCGCCACGATGGACAAGATCTTCGACGCGGTTGTCCGGGTCGATGCCGACGCCCTGATCGTGCACGGCCGCTTCCTGCAAGAAAAGTTCGGGCATGCCTCCAGGGGAGGAGTCTTGAACCTCGGCGAGCAGCCCGCACCGGAGGCACCGCGCAACACTTTGGACCTGCCGTGACGGAGCTGCCGACCCGCACCCTTGCCGACGCGCTCGACGCGCTCCGCAAAACCGCCGCAGCGGCCGGGCTCGAGCCTGGGGCGGCGGTACATGAGGGCGAAGCATTGGCCGCCGCCGTTGCTGAATCCGCGGAGCAGGCTTACCTCGACTGGGGCAAGCAGACCGGCCATCAGCAGCCGCAGGATTTCTTCGACGCAGCACACCGTGGCCGCCGCTGGCGAGCCGCACCAACAGTGCTCCTCGGACAGCTGGCCGTGAATAGGTCCCCGCACGCCTCTAGCTACGCCAAAGCGATGGCCGAGGTCTGTCGCGCGGCGCAAACTCTCGGGGTCCCCAGCCCAAGGACCGCTGGCAATGCGGCGGTCGCCGCGGCGGCCCAGCTTGGGGCGCTGAACCCTCCGCCGGCGCCAGCGACCAGTCGCCCAGAGGTAGCGGCCATGCTTCAGGCGCTCAACCAAGCTTCGCTCGACTTGAGCTCATTGGATCTCCCAGGCGGCTTTGCAGATCTGCGCCCTGAGCACGAGCGCGTGCGCCCTGAGGACGAGCGCGTGCGCCCTGAGCCCTTCGACGAGCTCAGGACGGCGCCTGTCGAAATGCGCCCTGAGCCTGTCGAAGGGCGCGCTTCGACAAGCTCAGCGCACATTACGGAGGGCTCAGCGCACATTGCGAAAAGCTCAGATAACAAAGAAGAACCGGCAGCCAAGGAAGAACCAGAACCCAAGATCCTTGAAGACCTTCTCGCCGAGCTCGACGCCCTTATCGGCCTCACCGCGGTCAAGGCCGAGATCCACCGGCAGGTGGCAGTGCTTCGGGTCGAAACTCTGCGAAGCAAGGCCGGCTTGAAGTCTCCGACCATCACCCGGCATCTGGTCTTCGTCGGCAATCCCGGCACCGGGAAGACCACCGTGGCAAGGCTGGTAGGTGGGATCTACCGAGCTCTGGGACTGCTGTCGAAGGGTCAGCTCGTCGAGGTGGACCGCTCGGAGCTGGTCGCCGGCTATCTCGGGCAAACCGCGATGAAGACAGCCGAGGTTGTGGCCTCGGCCACAGGTGGGGTTCTTTTTATCGATGAGGCGTACAGCCTGGCCGGTGACCAGTACGGTCAGGAGTCGGTTGACACCTTGGTCAAGGAAATGGAGGACCGCCGCGACGATCTCGTGTTGATCGTGGCGGGCTATCCCGATCCAATGGCGATCTTCATCGCTCAGAACCCAGGGTTGGCCAGCCGATTCCGCACCACAATCGAATTCGACGATTACACCGACGAGGAGCTCGTGCGCATTCTGGAGCAGATGGCCCGAGCAGCCGATTACGACCTCGCTGACGGCTGCATTGAGCGCTTCACCGCAATCCTTGCCACAACACCGCGCGGTCCGATGTTTGGCAATGCGCGATTCGCGCGCAATCTCTTAGAGGCAGCGATCGGAAAGCATGCTTGGCGGCTGCGCCACGTCGCGGAGCCGAGCGTCCAGCAGCTGCGAAAGCTTGTCCCTGACGACTTCGACCCTGAAGATTTCAACACTGACGACGTTGCTGAGACCGCCGCCGAGACGCACCAGCCGCCCAGTGTCTCCCCGGAACAGCCACCCGAGGATGAGGTAGCAAAAACCCAAGGAGCCCAGCAGTGAGCCAAGCCAGTCAACACCTCGGGGCAGCCGCGGTGGCAGCGCCGCCTCCGCCTGCCGCCGGAACGACGACGGCCGCTCCGCCGGCTGCGCCAGCCGCCGCGGATGCCCGGAGGTCCCATGCGGCGGCGACGCCGAGCCCGGCGGCGCAGGCTTCTACACCAAGGAAAATGCAGACGCCGCAACGGCTTCGCTTGCTCAGCCTGGGCGTGGTGGTTGCCTGCCTGATCATCGGTGTTGTCGGCGCCCTGACCTTCGCTTACCTGGCCCTCTCACTGAACCGTGCCGGGGCCGACACCGCGCAACTCATCCGTGTCCAGAAGATCCAGTCCAATCTGCTCAGCGCGGACGCAACCGCGACCAACGCATTTCTGGTGGGTGGTCTGGAACCGCCGGCTCAGCGTGCCGCGTACGACGAAGCGATCAGCAGCACCAGCGCACTCATTGCGGAAGCTGCCCAGGCGCAACCAGCCGACGGGCCTGCGCTGTCCGCGCTCAACCAGCAGGTCGTCAACTACGCCGCAATGATCGAGCAGGCGCGCGCCAACAATCGCCAGGGGCTCCCAGTGGGTGCTCAGTACCTGCGCAACGCCAGCGCCGAGCTTCGAGCTACTGCGCTGCCGATCTTGGACAACCTGGTGAGCGCCAATGCCTCGCGCGCAGCGGATGAGATGGACGCGCGCGTCGGGTATCTTGTCCCGATCCTCGCCCTGATCGGTCTGGTTGGCGTGATCACTGGTCTGATCTGGCTAGCTCGTCGGTTCAGACGCACCTTCAACGTCGGGATGCTGGCGGGTGGGATCGTGCTGCTGATCATGGTGGTTGGCAGCCTGATCGCCGTGCAACAGCTGCGCAGCGCGCTTGATGACATCTCAACCGGCAGCCTCGCCGCGGTCAACACCGCGGCGGAGGCCCGAATCGAGGCCAACAACGCGAAGTCCAACGAGAGCCTGACGTTGATCGCGCGCGGATCTGGGCAGGCGTTCGAGGACGAATGGAAGTCCTCCGCGGACGCCGTCGCTGGCAATCTGGCCGATCTCACCGACGAATCTGAGCTGGTGAGCCAATGGCAGGCATACGCCGATGTGCACAGCCAGATTCGAGAACTCGACGACGGCGGCAACTGGGATAAGGCGGTTGCCAAGGCCACGGGCTCAGGGCGCACGTCGTCCAACACCGTCTTCGGCACGTTCGACGGCAATCTGGCTGACTACCTTGACGACGTGAGTCAGCAGACTGCCGGGTCGCTAGCGAACCAGCAGCCGATCATGATCGTCGCGGCGATCCTCGCCTTGCTCGGTGGATTGGCAGCGGCACTGCTAGGACGTTGGGGCGTGGCCCAGCGGGCGAAGGAGTACCGATGAAGGCTCTCTGGCGTAAGCCGGCCCTGGCCCTGGCGGCCGCCGCTTCGGCCACCGTGCTTTCGGCGTGCACGCTGTTCAGCTACAGCCCGACACCACTGCCCGCCCCTTCCCCGACGCCGCAACCGAAAACCAGCGCATCGCCATCACAGCCAACAACAAGCTGCGACAACCCGGTGGCCTCATACCAGCCCATCGGCCCCGCCAGCCCGAACTCCATACCGATTGGCTCCACGATGGCCAAGATTCGCGAACGCGGCCGGCTCATCGCTGGGGTGTCGGCCGATACCTACTTGCTGGGGTCGCGCAACCCGTTTACTGGTGAAATCGAGGGCTTCGACATCGATATGGTCAAGGCCGTTACCGAGGCCATCTTCGGTGACGAAAACCGTTATCAATTGAAAGTGATCACTGCAGCGCAACGGATTCCTGCGCTGGAGGAGGGCGATGTCGACATTGTTGCCCGGAACATGACGATCAACTGTGAGCGTTGGGAGCAGATCGCCTTCTCCACCGAGTACTACCGATCGGGCCAGAAGATCTTGGTCCGTAAGGGGTCGAAGGCCAATTCGATCACTGACCTCAATGGACAGAAGGTGTGTGCACCTATCGGTACCTCGAGCATGGACAACCTGATCACGAAGGCGCCCAAGGCTATCCCGGTAGGCGCCAGCACCCACACCGGCTGCCTGGTGCTCTTCCAGGAGGGACAGGTGGCAGCGATCACCGGTGACGACACGGTGCTGGCCGGACTCGCTGCACAGGACCCGTACGCGGTGGTACCTGAGCAACGGGCGTTCACCGAAGAGCCGTATGGATTGGGCTTCAACGCAGAGGAAGTGGACTTCGTACGGTTCGTCAACGCTCGGCTGGCCCAAATGCGCACTAATGGTGAGTGGACCCAGATCTACAACCGGTGGTTGCGGGAGCCTCTGGGGCCAGCACCCGACCCCCCCGATGCGGTCTACGGCAGGACACTATGAGCGTGACCACGGCTTCCGGACAGGTGAGCGCACCGATCGCGCCCGGCCGGATGGGTTCGGCTCTGGATGCTCGAGCCGCCCAGGCCTATCTTGAGGAGCTCGGCCATTGGCGCGACGGTCGGCGCCGGGAGCTGGACGAACTCGACAGGGCCGCGCTGCGAGCGCCCACCGGCTCGGCCGCCACAGGCGACATTCTTCTATCGATGGCGCTCTGGAAGGCGGTCTCCGACCGTTACGAGCTGCTGCTGACGACCTGGGATTCCGGTCGCGTTGGCGCCACGGAGCTGATGCGCATGTCGACGCTGATCTGGGGCCGGCTGGACACGACCAGCGCCTCGGGGCTCTCGGTCTCGCTGCCTGAGGCCTGCCGGCTGTCCGACGCGCTCTTGTCGCAGCTTCGCGTCAGGTTGGGTCTCGATCCTTCGGGAATGGAGATCACCGAACGGATCCGGCAACTGCGTGCTCAGATGGAACGCATCCGTGAGCAGATCGACCTAGAGCCAGCGGGAGCCCCGCAGCAACTGGCGGCGCTCCAGCAATCGAGGCTGGCGCGCCGGCTCAAGGACCTCGCAGAGAAGGCAGGCCGCGGCGGGGACGTGGCGGGATTGCTGGGACCTTTGGAAATCGAGGCGACCACCTTTGAGCGGGATCTGATCGTCAATAGCGCTCGTCGCCGGGACGCCGCTGCGCTCCTGCAACGAGCCCGGGAGCAGCGCGCCGAGCTCGACGCGCGCGAAGTTGCCTTGCACAGCATCGTCGAGGAGTGTGTGCACCGGGTCGAGCCGGCTCCCCGCTACGCCGTACCCGACACCGCCGCCCTTGGCCCGGTGCCAAATGCGGCGGAGGAGCTGCAAACCTACCTGCGTCGCCTCGACCAGGTCTCTCGTGCGATGACGATTGCGCAGACGGCATACGCGAAGGCGCTCCATGATCACGACGAGCTTCAAAGCCGGCTCGAGGCTTACCGCGCCAAAGCGGTGGCGACCGGCGTAGCTGAGGTTCCCGAGGTGGCACAGGCATACCATCTGGCCCGGAGCGCCCTCGATGAGCGGCCCTGCCGGATGGTGCTTGCCGAGCAGCTCGTCAGCCTCTACCAGACCTACCTGCAAACCACCCCTGCGCCGCGCGCGGCGCATCCAGGCACGTCCGCGGAGGAAACATAATGCGATGCACCCAGCCCGGCTGCACCGGCACGATCGTGGACGGCTACTGCGACATATGCGGCAGCCCCGGACCTGCCAACGCCTCTCCCGTCGACTCGGCGGCTCCGGGCACCACTGATGTTGCGTCCGGCTCCGATGGCGCGCCTTGCACCCAGCCCGGCTGCACCGGCACCATCGTGGACGGCTACTGCGACGTCTGTGGCAGCCCGGCACCGGAACCGGCTATCCAGTCGACAGCTGCTGATGAAGCGCCGGTCTCTGCCGCCGCACCGGCTTCGGCGATCACCGGCGGCTCCAGCCGGTTGCAGGCGACAGCCCTCGGCTCACAGCGGGCTTCTGGCAGTGGCTCCACGATCACCAAGCGGGTCCGCTCAGGTTCGGTAAGGCTCCGGTCGGCTCGACTCGGCGCCGGGCTGACGCGCGTTCCCCCGGCACCCGTGATCGACGCCGCCCAGGCGATCATGAAGAATCCGCAAGTCCCGGAGGAGAAACGAAACTGTCCCAACTGCGGTTCGCCGGTGGGTCGCTCCCGAGATGGTCAGCCGGGTCGCACCGAGGGCTTCTGCCCGAAGTGCGGCAACCAATTCTCCTTCACGCCAAAGCTGAAACCCGGCGATCTTGTTGCCAACCAGTACGAGGTCGCCGGCTGCCTGGCCCATGGCGGTCTGGGTTGGATCTACCTGGCCAAAGATCGCAACGTGTCGGATCGCTGGGTGGTTCTAAAAGGCCTGCTCAATACCGGTGACAAGGATGCCCTGGCCGTCGCGATCGTGGAGAAGCAGTTCCTCGCCCAGGTGGAACATCCGTTGATCGTCGAGATCTACAACTTCGTCACCCACGCCGATGCCGGCTACATCGTGATGGAATACGTCGGCGGCACCTCACTCAAGCAGATCTTGAAAGATCGGATGCGCGCCAACAATGGGAAATTCGATCCACTTCCGGTTGATCAGGCGCTGGCCTACATCCTGGAGATCTTGCCGGCGTTCAGCTATCTTCATGATCTTGGTCTGATCTACTGCGACTTCAAGCCGGACAACCTAATTCAGGTCGGGGATGCGGTCAAGCTCATCGATCTTGGTGGGGTGCGGCGCGTTGATGATCAAGAGTCTGCTATTTACGGGACCGTCGGATATCAGGCACCCGAGGTGGCTCAGGTCGGCCCCAGTGTCGCATCGGATATCTACACGATCGGCCGCACCCTCGTGGTGCTGATGATGGAGTTCAAGGGCTACCAGAGCAGGTATGTGGCAAGCCTGCCGCCCGTGGCCGAAACGCCACTGTTCCAAACCCACGACTCGCTCTACCGACTCCTGGCGAAGGCCTGCGCAACCGATCCGGCGGACCGGTTCGCCTCGGTCGATGAGTTCCGGGTACAGCTGCTCGGCGTGTTACGTGAGGTGGTCGCCCAGCGAACCCCTGGCACGGCATTAACTTCGGCTGCATCGGTGCTGTTCGAAGCGCCGGCCATAACGAGCGAGGCGTTGGAGTGGTATGAGCTGCCGGCGTTGCGGGTCGACACCAGTGATCCGCAGTACGCCTGGCTGAGCAACATCGCTGTTGATGACCCAGCGGAGCGCCTCGCCGTGCTTCGAGAAGCGCCGGCGGCCACCGCGGAGATCCGACTGGCACAGGCGCATGCGGCGTTGCAGCTGCGGCGTCGGGACCTTGTCGACCAGATCGTCAATGAGATGTTGGCTGAGGATCCCTGGGAATGGCGTGCGGTTTGGGTTAGCGGTCTCGCGGCCCTGGACGCGGGCGACTTCGTCTCGGCGCAATCGTCTTTCAATGCGGTCTACGGTCAGGTGCCGGGCGAACTCGCCGCCAAACTGGCGCTGGCGTTGGCCTGCGAACGTGGCGGGGAGGGAGAGATCGCTGAGGGGCTGTACCGGATCTGTGCCAGCACAGACGCCAACTATGTGGCTCCCGCAGCCTTCGGAATGGCGCGTATCCGAGCCGCCCGCGGCGATGTGCCCGGAGCCGTCGAAGCCTTGGACCTGGTGCCGTCGACCAGCCGAAGTTACCCCGAGGCGCGGCGCTTGCGGGCGCTGCAGCTCTACGAGTCCGGTCAAGGCCTGCCGGCGCTGGCACAAGCGATGGACAGCATCAACGGAGTGCAGCTAGATCCACGCGAACGAGGCGAGCTGACGGCTCAGATCCTGGAGCGGGCGATCTCCGAGGTCGGCAAGAACGGCGCGACCAGCGGGGTCAAGGTCGGCCCGTACGCGGCGAGTGAAGACAGCTTGCGGGACGGCTTGGAGGCCACCTATCGCCAGCTGGCTGGCATCGAGACCGACGAGCCGCGCCGCTACGCGCTGGTCGACAAAGCAAACGCCGTGCGAAGGTGGACCGTACGATGACTGAGTTTGCAGCTGCGGTACCGCCTGCTGCAATCCGTCAGGCCGACGGGAGCCTACGCTGCCCGCACTGTGGTGCTGAAGTGGCAGCGCAGGAGGCTTTCTGCGAGGCGTGCGGCGGCGCCCTCACGCCATCGGCTGCCGGTTCGGCTAAGGAGCCCGACGAGATGGCCGCGCCCATCGAGATCACGCGCTCCATCCACACCGAGGCCGAGGCCGAGGACACCGTTGTTGTCACTCGCCCCTGCACCAATTGCGGAGGTGTCGTTGGGGCCGACGGCTATTGCGAGACCTGCGGCACCAAAGCGCCAACCGCGCGGGACCACTACACCGAATATCCAGCGCCATGGGTTGCTGCGTGCTGCGACCGAGGCGTACGGCATCACCGCAACGAGGACGCCACGGCAGTGGCGGCTGAGCAGACGCCAGGCTCTCGCGCCGTGCTGGTGGTCTGCGACGGCGTGTCCACCTCCCTCGACTCCGATGTCGCGAGCCTGGCGGGCGCGCGCGCCGCCCGCGACGTTTTGGTGGCCCTTAAACCTGCGGGACTTGGCACCCCGGCCAGTCGCGTGGCGGCGATCGCCAATGCTGTGGTCAAGGCGGCCACGTCAGCCAATGCCGCTGTGATCGACAACACAGCACCTGACAGCGAGAATGCCGCCTCCTGCACATTCGCTGCCGCTGTCGTGGAAGGTGATCTCGTGGTGTTCGGCAATGTCGGCGATAGCCGGGTTTACTGGATCCCCGATCATGGTTCCAGCGAAGATCCAGTCGAACTCAGTGTGGACGACTCGGTTGCGCAGGCCAGAATTGCGATGGGAATCCCCCGCGAGGAGGCCGAAAACGGCCCGCAGGCTCACGCCATCACCAAGTGGCTCGGACGCGACAGCCCCGACTTCTCCCCGCGTACTGGATCCATCACCGTCGCGGCACCCGGTTGGGTCCTGGTCTGTTCTGATGGTCTCTGGAACTACGCCTCGGATGCTGCAGCGATCCAGTCGCTCATCTCGGATCTGAGTCCTCCCGACTCCGATCCGCTCGCGCTGGCGGTTGCCCTCGTCGATTGGGCAAAGGATCAGGGCGGTAAGGACAATATCTCGGTCGCACTCGCGCGAATTTGATTGCTCCGCTCGCTTCGCTCGCTGTGTTTATGGCTCGCTCCGCTCGCTGCGATGTTCGCCAACGAGCCGCCGTCTTCGTCGGATCCGACGAAACGTCTCGTTGGAGAAATGGGCACTCTTCTCGCGGCGTTTCGTCAGCTCCTCCTTCAGATCGGCGGCGCGAACATCGCGTGCGCGGATCGCGCGTGGGAAGCCGCAGCCTTCCTCACTCGCTCGCAGACGAAAAACGTTGTGTTTATGGCTCGCTCCGCTCGGATCGCGTCAGTAGGCGGGCGCGCGATTTACCGAGCTCGCAGCTCAGGCATACTGAACCGACCACAGGCAGGACGCGAAAGGAAAGTTGATCATGGCCGAGTTCACTGCCGAGGTGTACCAGAACGAGTTCCTGCCCGAAGGCGGCACAGATGTCAACGCCATCGTCACGCTGACCTGCAAAGGCGCGGGATCGGCCGGTCAGACCGGATCTGGTGATGCTGGGGAGATCATCATTGTCGATACCTCAGGCTCCATGGGTCGAACGAAACTCGAGGCCGCAAAAATGGCCGCAGCGGCGGCCTTGGACCAGGTCCTTGACGGCACCTGGTTCGCCGTCGTCGCTGGTACCCACCAGGCATATCTGGCCTTTCCCCTCGTACGATCTGGTCGGGGCATGCTGCAGATGGACAGCAACGCCAGGTATGCGGCCCATCAGGCAATCAAGCAGTTCCGCTCCGACGGAGGCACGGCGATGGGAACCTGGCTCACCCTTGCTGGTCGGCTCTTCGACTCGGTACCAGGGCTGGCGCAGCGCCATGCGATCTTGCTAACCGACGGCGAGAACCACAACGAGACGCCTGAGCAGCTGACGAGCGCGATCATGGGTGTCACCGGCAAGTTCCAGTGCGACTGTCGCGGTGTAGGCGTCGACTGGCAGGTTGCCGAGGTACGCCGGATCGCCCAGGCCCTGCTGGGCAGTGTGGACATCATTCCGGAGCCCGACCAGATGAGCCAGGTCTTCGCCGAACTCATGCAACAGTCCATGAGCCGGGGCGTGGCTGACGCTCAGCTACGCGTGTGGGCTCC
>JBKPAB010000126.1:0-2331 GCA_046726195.1 Actinomycetota bacterium | reverse complement strand
CAGCACCGGCGTGTCCCTGATGATCGCCTCATCGGAAATGGTCGCGGATGACAAGCAATCATGCCGCGAGATATGTGTCGTCCGTGACCACTTTCACAGAGGGAGCGAGCTAAGCCTGGTCGGATCAGGGATCTCTGAGCTCAAAAAGCCTTCGACGGCGCTGACGGGCAGGCAGATGACCGAGGTCCGTACGTCGGAAGGCCAATCCTCCTCGAATGCTGCCTTGTCGATCAGGGGTCGTTGAGCGCCGTCCGCCAGCTCAGCAGTGCCAGTCACGATGACGGTCTCGCGGTGTGCGGCGGGAGTGGCCCCCTCGACATCGAGGCGGACCTCACAGCCAGGGGCATAGTGCACGATGTCGTTGTAGTCGGGCAGCCGCATCAAGATCTGGTCCTCGGCGATCGCGTACGAGACCACAACCGAGCGATGTCCGCGGCCCGACTGATATCCCAGCCGGCCCTCATGATGATTGCAGAGCCAGGCTTTGCACTCGTGCGGCGATAGCTTGCGCAGCCGTTCGCCTGGGGAAACGCGACCGCCAAATGTTGGCATAATTAACTCCTGAAAGTTCCGGCCATCCCTAGATCTTTAAATTGTGTGCTTCTCGTGATCAACCCCAGGAGCGACTAAAGTCCCAAGGAATTTATGTCCAGAGGCTGCGCAGGCGGTTTCAGCGGTGATCATGAGCCGCTTTCCGCCGGCCGGATGCTGATTTCTTAGCGCTGGAGCGTCAGCTCCTTCGCGCCAGCTGCGAAGGAGATGTTCCGGGGTCGAGCCTCAGTATTAGCCCATGGGGAAGGTGGTTTGCAGTCGGCAGCTCACGCCGGCGACCCAGGTGATGTCGTGGCAGCTGCCTGACTGGGCCGCCGAGGCGCTGCAGGCGGACACGGTCACCTCGAAGCTGGCAGATTGTGCTCGATCCGAAGGATGGCACACCGTGAAGCTCGTCAAACAGATCACCGGCAAGGCCGGGCGGGCAGCGTCCGCCCAGCGAGACCTTACCCGGCCAGGAATCGTCATCGATGGGATTATCACCCCCGCTAGCCGGCGAACCTCTGGTTAGGGTAGCCACGGCTGGGGCGACCTGAGCTGGTTGTGTCGGCCGAGGGTCTAACAAGCTTGCCGGCCGGCGCGTGTGCGGCTTCTCGGTCCACTTTCAATGGATCCAGCCGAGAGTCCGCAGCGTTCCGCGCGTCGGCTGGCAACCCGAAAGGCGCCGAGCTTTTGGTCACTGGGGTGAGAGCTGACCAGAAAGGGCGGTTCGGTGCTTGAATCTGAGGGGTCACCCCCGGCGGCGACCAGATCCCTCCTTGATGTCAACCCATCAGGGTAAGGACAGCGACGACGGCCGCTGCAAGGGCTACCAACCACAAGCGGATCGTGTCGACCGTCGACCTTTGGGAACGTTGCTGCATATCACCCCCTATTCCCGGCTGCTTACGGATAACGGGACAGTACGGTGGCCCTCGCATTTAGAAAATCGCGTTATCCACAGGGCGTGTGGAAACTCGGTGCTCCTCTGTGGATCGGAGTCCGCAAGCGAGTTAATCCGATTGTGGACAGCCGAAGATTATAGATGAAATTCCCTAGTCAGAGCCCGCTTTCCGGTTGCAGTGGCTGTGAATGGAAAATTGAAGTATCTCAGAATTGGGACTACCCCGGTCTAGCTGAAGCAACGCGCTCTATCCTCGGTCAGAGTCGCCGTGTTGCGCTGATCCGACCCGGCTGTGGCTATGGTGCTCCCTCTCTTGGGTCGTGGATAAACGTCGCGATTGCGACGGATTGCTGACCGCTCCAGCCACGATGGGCCGGAGCGACAGGCACCCAACCACGTGTCTCAGGTTTCCCACGCTCGACGTTGCCTCGGCGCGACGCTGGCAGCAGCGAACAGTCGGCACCGTTGCGCGGCTGCGTCCAAGTAGGCGGTTGGTGACATGACGCTTGGAGAGATGGCGCTGGGCCCTGGCGGCCAGGTGACGACCACGAACGGCGGTTTGCCCGTTGGGGTGACTAATTCCACCTTGACTTGGCCCGAATTCTTGGACCGGACGCCAAGACGTGCCGAGTAGGCGAAGATTGAGCCACGGCGTAGGAGGACCTCTCCTATGTCGAGCCTCTGGTGGTCGGTGCCGCCGCCCACAGGGGCGCTTGCTTGTATGGGTTGGTAATACGCACTCCAGGCCATCGTCACTAGCAAGACAGACCTTGCTAAAAACTGTGCAGAGGAAAAGATTTCATTGACAACCCCCGACAATTGCGAGCATGGGCGCGACGAGCCCAGCGTTTGCCTCTGCGGCGCCGCGCCCGAGGGTACCTATCCGGCCGGGTACC
>JBKPAB010000125.1:0-4119 GCA_046726195.1 Actinomycetota bacterium | reverse complement strand
AGCTGCCCGCTCTTGTCCTCCTTGTAGAACATCAGCTGGTTGGCGTCTTCGGGCTGGTACAGCTGACCGACCTGGGAGAAAATCCCAAACTGCCGGAAGAGGTTCTCCATGCCGAACGTGCGGGACTCGTCGGGCACGATCGGCACGATGCGTTTGCCGATCTGCTTGTCCCGCAGCAGCGTGGTTAGGATCCGGACAAACGCCATCGTGGTGGAGATCTCCCGATCTCCGGTGCTCTTCAACTGGGACTCGAAGGCCGACAGCGGCGGTACTTGCAGCGACTCGGTCGAGCGTCGACGCCGTGCTGGCAAGTAGCCGCCGAGCGCCGCTCGCCGCTCGTGGAGATATGTGTGCTCCCTGCTACCCTCCGCAAGCGGCAGGAATGGCACTTCGGGAATCCGCTCGTCGGGTACCTCGATGTTGAACCGGTCCCGGAAGGCCTGGAGCACGTTCTCACCCATTTTCTTCTGCTGATGGGTGATGTTCTGCCCTTCGCCCGCCTCGCCCATGCCGTACCCCTTGACGGTCTTGGCCAAGATCACCGTCGGCTGGTCGGTGTGATTGACCGCGGCCTGGTAGGCGGCGTACACCTTCTGCGCATCGTGGCCGCCGCGGCTGAGCGCCCAGATGTCGTCATCGGACATGTCGGCGACCATGTCGAGCAGCTCCGGATACTTGCCGAAGAAGTGCTGGCGGACGTACGCGCCGTTCTTGGACTTGAAGTCTTGGTACTCCCCGTCGACGCATTCCTCCATGCGCTTGAGCAGCAGGCCCGTCTTGTCTGCGGCGATCAGCGGGTCCCATCCCGAACCCCAAATCACCTTGATCACGTTCCACCCGGCACCGCGGAATACGCCCTCCAGCTCCTGGATGATCTTGCCGTTGCCGCGTACCGGACCGTCGAGCCGCTGCAGGTTGCAATTGATGACGAAGATCAGATTGTCGAGCTTCTCCCGCTCAGCCAAGGAGATGGCGCCAAGCGACTCCGGCTCGTCCATCTCGCCGTCGCCCAAGAACGCCCACACGTGCCTGTTCGTTGTGTCGGCCAAGCCTCGGGCGTGCAGATATTTGAGGAATCGCGCCTGGTAGATCGACATCAGCGGCCCGAGGCCCATCGACACGGTCGGGAACTGCCAGAAGTCCGGCATCAGCCACGGGTGCGGATACGACGACAGGCCACCGCCGTCGACCTCCTGCCGGTAGTTGAGCAGCTGACCTTCGGTGAGCCGGCCCTCGGCGAATGCGCGGGCATAGATCCCCGGCGACGAGTGACCCTGCATGAATACCAAGTCGCCACCGTGCGACTCGCTCGGTGCGTGCCAGAAGTGGTTGAATCCCACTTCGTACAGCGTGGCCGCGGACTGGTAGCTCGCGATGTGCCCGCCCAGCTCCGACGACTCCTTGTTCGCCCGCAACACCGTCGCCACGGCATTCCACCGGATCAGCGATCGAATCCTGCGTTCCAGCGCCAGGTCACCGGGATACTGCGGCTCACGGTCCGGCGGGATGGTGTTCAGATAAGGAGTGTTGGCCGAGTACGGCACCGGGACGCCGCTGCGGCGGGCACCGTTCATCAATTCATCCAGCAGGAACGTCGCCCGATCCGAGCCGTCGAACGTCACTACCGAGTCAAGCGCGTCCAACCACTCGCGAGTCTCCAGCGGATCCAGGTCCTGCGTCATTGAGAACCTCCTAGGCGGCATGCCCAACTAGTGTCTGGGCGGTCGCGGATATGTTCGGAACGTTACGCCCCACCGCTCGTCGAGTTCCACCAGGGATTCGGGACGTGGGCATATGTCTGAGTAACCTGACCAGATGCCAGGCAGGTCGAGCGAGCGCGAGGCCGAACGGATGCGCGCCAGGGTCCGCCTGCTCGTGCAGCTGACCACCCGGCACGGTCAATACCGCCGCGGGTTAGTTCAAGCAGCCAAAAGCCTCACGCCGAATGAGGCCGCGGTGCTTGCGGACCTCGAGGCACATGGCCTCGATGTCAATCAGCTGCGTGACGTGTTGTGGGGCGGGCATGTCCTCATCGACAACCCTGATCTTTACGAGCGCTGGCGATTTCCGAAGGTCACCCGGACGCGGCTGTCGAGTCACCACCGCACGGTGGACAAGATGACCTATCCCGATCTTGGTATGCACGGGCCGCTGGTACGCGAGAAGCTGCATGGTCGCACTGCCACCGGCACCTGGGTCCAGCTGGAGAAGACTCCGGCGGCGTTTGGCAAAACACACAAACTGCCGACCTGGAACGACGTGCTGCACCTGGTTGACTTCATCGTCTACCGCATGACCAAGCGCAACGTCGGGCCGTGGGGGCTGTCGGCGATCACAGAACGGCGGCCGATGTACCTCTCGCCCCAGCTGCTGACTACGGTGCCTCTGCCGCACGGCACGACGCGGACGTTGCGGGCGACGCTGGAAGAGCTGGATGCGGAAGATCAAGTCGTCCAGGGCCGGAGCTTTACGCATTCCGATCTTGTGCGTCGGTTCCTCGGCCCGCTGCGGGGGGATCCACTGGTCGAGCTGACGCCGGGGCGCGGCCGCGGGCGCGGTCGGGGACTGTTTGGCAACTCGCAGGTGTGGGTCACCGAGTCTGCAGCGCCCACCGCCCACCGTGTGCTGTCGAAGAGGGCACAATCGGGCGGCTGGACGTTGCCGAACCGCGCCGCGATCCGACCGATCGAGCTCATGGTGGGCGACCGGCGCTTGCGCATGGCGGCCCGCGTACATGCAAAGGCCCGGCAGATGTCATGACGCAGCGACAGTCAGACGTAGGCGTCCCGCCGGGCCTGATCGATGCGGTACTTCACCTGGTGAGCACCGGACCTGTGCCTCTTGGCGGCTACAGCCTCGCCGAGATGGTCGCGGTTGATGCCGTCGTCGACTTTCTCGACGAGATGCCGTCCGAAGAGGCGGTCGCCGAGGCCGTACGGTCGCTGGCCGCGCGGCAGCTCCTGGTGGCGCTGCCGGGGACTGACCGCCTCCAGGTTCGCGGGGATCTCGGCATTGCCGTGGTGTTCCAGCAACGCGCCCGGTCCGTCATCGATGCCCGCGTCACCGGAACCAAGCCAGGTCGGCCGTGGCGGACCCTGCTGCTGCCACAGCCAGAAGGGGTCGCCCTCGAGGTGCTGATCGACGCGCTCGGCGTACACGAATTATCGCTCCGCGAGCTCGACGACGCGTTGCGCCGGCTGCGGGATCGGCTTCCTAAAGGAGACCCCGAGCGCGACTCCGCAGACCCAGACCAGGTGCTCGCGTCCGCCGAGCGCAGTGCGCTGGTGACCGTCACGCAGTACTCCGCATCGGGCAGCACCGAGACTGCGGAGCTGAGCGCTGACATCGTGCTTGCCAGGCAGGACGATCGGCTGTACGTGTTCACCCGCGATCCTGAGAATCCGGAGCAACTGGTCTCCCAAGGACTAGACATCGGCGAGGTCATCGAGCTCGTAAGGAGCCTCGCCGCACCGGAGGCCGACGGGGGCGAGCTGCACTCAGGCGCCGAGCGCACACCGTCTGGGCGTATTGCCAGGATTCGCAGCAAGATCATGAGACGCCTGCGTCGCGGCGTCCCCGCCTCGGCGCGCCAGTCGTCTTGAGATGGCTGACGAGGGCCGAATCAAGCTCAGGAACACTCGCCAGCCGTCCTGAGATGGCTAATAGGAGTCGGTCGGGGCCGAGCTCGCGTTGCAACCTACGTGTACGTGGGTTGCAGTCACTCTGCACTGGTTGCAACGTGTGTAGACCGTAGGCAACCTATGCAGAGCCGCGTTGTGTGAGGAGTCCGGGAGTCGACAGCCGGGTATCGGTTGGTGACCGGGTGGCCCTGCTCTGGCGACCGCGCTGCGGCGAATGCGAGGCGTGTGTGGCGGGCAACCCAGTGCTTTGCCGCTTCGGCCGAGTGCTCGGGACCACCAACGGGCTGATGGACGGCACGACTCGCCTGCACCAAGATCATGAGCGCATCCACCACCTGATGGGCGTCTCGTGCTTCGCGGAACGGGTTGTGGTTTCTGAGACGAGCGTGCTCCCGGTGCCGGACGGCGTGCCGCCGGAGATCGCTGCCATCTCCGCGTGCGCGGTGATCACCGGCGTTGGCGCCGTGCTGAACGCCGT
>JBKPAB010000124.1:0-58581 GCA_046726195.1 Actinomycetota bacterium | reverse complement strand
GTTGACTGCGTGCGAGGAGTCATCATGACCAGCGCCACCCCCATCCAGCCGGCTGCATCGGACAACGAAGGGCGCCCGGAGAGCTTTGTGCAGCGACGGCCGGTGACGGCCTTCCTACTGCTCGCGTTCGGGATCGGATGGCCTGGCCTGGGGATCCCGCTGATCATGGGTCTTCCGGCCGCGCCCTTCCTCCTGCTGCTCGTCTTCGTAGCGTTGCTTGGTTCGGCGTTGCTTGTCACCCGTCTGGCGGACGGGCCAGGCGCAGCCCGAAGGCTGCTTTCCCGTGTGCTTATCTGGCGCTTCAGCGTCGGGCGCTGGGCCGTCATCCTGCTGGGAATGCCGGCGCTCGTGGTGGCGCTCGCCGCTGCTTCAGGGACCCTCCGCAACCCTGAGCGCGGCTGGGCCGCCGAGGTGGGCTGGTACTTGTTCAACACGCTCATCTTTGGCGCGCTGACCATCAACATCTGGGAGGAGACCGCCTGGGCGGGCTTCGTTCAGACGCGACTGATGGCCCGCCATGGCCTGCTCGTGGGATCTGTTGTCACCGCAGTATTCTTCGCCGCGATCCACGTGCCACTGCAGTTCGAGGGGAATCGGACGTGGTCGCAGATGGCGGCCGGCTGGGCGGTGCTTTTCGCCGCGACGCCGGTCTATCGCTACCTGGTGGGCATGCACCTGCTCGACACCCGTGGCAGCATCCTCGCCGCCGGCATTCAGCACGCCTCCTGGAATGCGGCGCAGAATCTCAACGTGGTCGAGGGTGGCGAGTGGGAGTGGCAGACGCTTGCGGCAGTCGCTCTGCTCACCGCGCTGGTCGCCATCGGCCGGCGGCTTTGGCGCCCCGAGTCGCGGCCCATAGGGCGGGAAGCCGAGAAGGCAGCAGCCGCCGGGTGGATGGTCCCCAGTCCTCCTCGCGCTCGATCCGAAGCATGAGGATTTGGGTTCGGATGACCGATTGTCGAGATACATGTAGGAGGAAAGGATGGAAGACGTTGCACGAGTAGATGCGTCCGCTGAGACGGCGAAACAGTATTCGCTCGCCAAAATCCTGGGCATCTGGGCCCTTGCCGCCATCCCGATGGGAGTCCTGAGTTGGGTCGTATTTCCCGCTGTGTCGCCCGATGTCGGCACCGATCCTCTTGGGGCCGGCGTCACGCGAATAGTGTTGCTCACCGTTGGTTTGATCTGGTTGTTTGTCCTTGCCATGATCATCGTCCGGCGGGAGGAGGGCGATCTCCGTTGGGCGACGGTCAAGCGCAGGCTCCGCCTCAACACGCCGCGCGATCCTAAAACCGGTGAAGCTCGCCGCAGGTTATGGCTGTGGGTGATTCCGTTCCTCATCCTTATCACCGTGTATGAGATTGCATTAAAGCCACACGTGGACGATCTGTGGGTGGTGATCTTCCCCTTTTTTGCCGAGCCTTCCGGCTATAGCGTGGCTATCATTTTTGAATCGCAAGAAATCCTGGATCGGCTGGTGGGCGCCTGGTGGTTCCTTGGCTTGTATGTAGTCAACGCTGTCTTCAATACGATTTTGGGAGAGGAATTTCTATTTCGGGGAGTGTTGCTTCCCAAGATGGAGGGAGTATTCGGCAGGTGGAGCTGGGTGGCAAACGGTGTCCTCCATGGCACCTACCATTTCCACCAGCCCTGGGGGATCCTGGCCTCTGTCATTAGCGGTGTTTTCCTGTACGCATTTCCGAGCTGGCGCTTCCGCAGCACCTGGATGGGCATTATCGTCCACTCTGCACAAAGTGTGTACTTTTCTTTCTTGATCCTTGGGGTCGTATTGGGTCTGGCATAGGCCCTGTCCGACCGAACCTCGGTCACGCCCGCCCATCCGTCGTGCGTCGTGTGCGACGGGCCAGGACCTTGCTTTTTGGCGGCTCGATCCGTAAAAGGTCCGGTCGTTCTGCCTCATGACCGTCGCTCCTGCGCCTCGCCGCGAAGCGTCACCAACGTGTCCCTCCGCCGCTGCGCCAACACACGACTATCGGTCCAACCCCTGTCGCGTCGCCAGCCGGTGCCGGAAAACCACGATCATCGCGCGGCCTCTTGTCCCGTGCGCCCGCGAAACGTGACGCCCATGATGTAACTGGTCGCGCGGTCCACGACAGTCGCGCGCAGGCCGTAGATCTCAGCGGTCGGCACCAGCAGCCCTGATGACCCCGGCGGCCGATCCAGCGGCAGCGTCGGTCCGGTCCTGGTTCCGTATGAGGGTTTCCCGGCCGTACTTCCTCAGCAGGTAGATCGCGACCGCCCAAGGCAGCAGTGCGATCACGTTCGCGAGGAATCCGGCGGAGAGCACCAGATAGGACTGGATGGTGTTGTTCCAGCCGTGCAGCAGGATGATCCAGAAGACGCTTAGGTGTTGTTGTAGATCCAGGTAATCACGATGGTCCAGCCCACGACTCCGAAGGTGATGCCGAGTAGCACAGCGATGACAAGGCCAGGGTTGAGCTCGCCCCGAAGCCATTGAGGCAGCAGGAGTGCGGGGATGTGCCCAGGTCAGCTGGCTGGACTGCACTCCGTGCAGCAGCAAGATGGACCGGTTCTCCGCCACAGCGTTATCCAACCCCACTTGTCCAGCCGCAAAAGACGTGAATACCGGCGCCCAGGCTCCCAATTAGGGTGCGTGGCGTCGGCGAAAGTGACGCAACTACCCGGAATCCGACCCGGGTCCAGCGCCCAACTCGTCATAGTCGAACGGCAAGCCGCAACCGTTTCGGCGAGGATGAGCATCCCGGCGCCAATCAGCGCATAGCCGACCGGGGTGGACGACCCTGCGACCACGACCCAGCAGTAATGCCGGCAGCCTCGGCAAGGATGTCGTTGCTGCTATCGGCGATTTGGCGCAGCTCCTCGATGGCTTCGTCGAGGTTGCGCGCTCGGCGGCGTACCGCATGGCCGTCGGCTTAGGGGAGGGTCGTCGGCGCCAAGTTGCGCCAGCCGTGTTGCGGGGAGGGGATGCATGCCGTCCCTGTCGATGTGGACTCTGCCAGATTGCGGCACCGGCAACAAGGCGGCGGCAAAACGCGCTCGCAGGCTACAACGTCCACACGGTCGCGCTACAGATCCCGAAGTCGAAGGTGAGGGGGAAGGGCGAGGGTCGGCGCCTGGGCGGCTGTCGAGCGCGAGAAAACGAGCGTTCGCGCCGGGAGCGGCGAGCGCGGCTCCCGGTGGGTTCAGGTCTCCCGCCTGGGGAACCGCTCCTGAACGAGCTGCTCATCCCGACGGCGGACAAGGACTACTGGAACAGCGAGCCGCCGCATCGCGACAAGCAGTTCAACCGGTACCTGGCAGACCGGCCCTTGCGGCGGTAGCGAACCAGCTCTACGCCTCGCTCAATCTCAATATCCCGGAGCGATCCGCGCCTCGTCGAGCAGCGCGTATCGCGCCTCGGAAACCAGGCCGCTCGTCAGCCTGGCTTGAAGACCATGAAGTAGAGGTTCGCCAATGGCAGCAACGTCGCGACTGCGCCGAAGACGAACCAGAGCGTCGAGAGCCGCCAGTACCGCGCCGGGATAACGGCCTCCGTCGCAAATCGCTTCGCCATCCGCGCCTGCATCACCTCGAGCGGGATGAG
This sequence comes from Actinomycetota bacterium, assembly GCA_046726195.1. Taxonomy (GTDB): domain Bacteria; phylum Actinomycetota; class Actinomycetes; order Propionibacteriales; family Propionibacteriaceae; genus Microlunatus. Next base: position 54,995 of record JBKPAB010000124.1, on the reverse strand, counting down.
AGCGGCCACCCAGATCACACCCGACGCAATGAAGAGGGACCAGCCGATCGTCAGCCAAGCGGGCCCGCCGAAGACGCCGCCGAAGTCCTCCGCCATCACCTGCCCGGAGACGACGATTAAAACGACGCCCGTCGCCGTGAACGTTATGTCGGTGGTCGTCACCAAGCGCTGCGCGTAGGCGACGACGGGGGGACCCTTCGTCCGGTCGGCGAGCACCTTCCAGACCATCGTCACAATGATGTTCCCCAGGAAGAGGACGACCCCCAAGATGTGGAGCGAAAGCCAAGCGTCACGACTCATGATGACCCTCCATGTGTTCAGGTCTGAAAGGCGAGAGCCGTTCGGCGTCGGTACACCGGACCGTATTGCCTGTCGACCAACCACTGAAATGTCGGCGAGACCTGCTGGTTGAACATGGCACGCTCGGCCTGATTCATCCCGTCGGCAATCCACACCAGCCGGGTGCCCGCTAGGGCGAACGAACCCCAGCTAGGTACTTGCTGGCGAGACAACGCGTACCGGTCTCGGTCCGTGAGGGCTCGCACCACGCGCGGCATAACCTCGGTCTCTTCGTGCTCGAGGTGGGGAAGCAGCACGCCACTGAGTTCGACGAGCGCCTGCCTGAGGTCGTGGGCGGCCGAAGGATCAGCGGTCGCCGCATACTGTCGTCGTGCGGCCGCCCGAGTCGGAATGATGGCTCCGGCAACGGAGGCGTGTTCGGCCTCCATTATGTCCAGTTGAGTACCGAGGTCGGGGGCGCGGCGTCGGACGAGTGGCCACAAGCCGATGTCTTCATCGGTGTGGTGATGGTGAAGCAGATCAAGTACCAGACCCACATGCTCGGCGAGCGCCGCCCGCTGTGCCGGTGAGGGATGCCTCGAGGCGGTCAGCGAGCCGATCGCGCGGTCGAGGTCCCGACGGAGCGCGGCGTGGACGAGCCGGTTCATGAATTCCATGTCGGTACGCACAGGGCCACCTCCAAACCAATCGACTGCTCACGCTATTGATCGAGTGCAGCGGTCGCACCGGCGAAATCGCCGGGTGTGGCGGAATGGCGCGGAGGGCCGGTGCTCGGCAATCATGGGCAGCGACGACGGACAACCACAGTCGTGTCGAGGTTGCTGATCTGATGTTGTATGGAAGGGACATCGAACGGTCCGCGATCACCGCATTGCTCGATGGCGCGCGCGCCGCCCACGGCGGCGTACTGGTTCTGCGGGGCGGCCCCGGCGTAGGTAAGTCCGCAATTCTCGATGATGCCGTTGCAACTGCCGCGGGTATGCGGGTACTCCGCGCGACAGGTGTTGAGTCGGAGTTTGAGCTGCCGTTTGCCGCGCTGCACCAGCTGTTCAGACCTGTGCTGAGCTACATGGATCGGCTTCCGGCGCCGCAGGCGAGCGCGCTGGGGATGGCATTCGGTCTGATGGCGAACGGCAAGGACAACCGCTTTCTGGTGTCGCTTGCCGTTCTTGGGATGCTGGACGAGCTGGCGAGAGGATCGCCGGTGCTCTGCGTAATCGATGACGCTCAGTGGGTGGACGATGCCTCGGCCACTGCGCTTGAGTTTGTGGCCCGCCGGGTAGATGCGGACCGGATAGCGTTGCTCTTTGCCGCCCGCGACGGTGAGGTGCGTCGATTTTCCGCACCGGGGCTGCCGGAGCTGCGTGTCGACGGGCTGGATGCCGAAGCGGGTGGACAACTGCTCGCCGAACGCGTCGGTGTTGCGATTCCGCTCGAGGTGCTTAGCCGTCTGATGGAGGCAACCGGCGGTAACCCGCTAGCGCTGGTCGAGTTGACCTCGTTGATCACTCCGGGCCAGTTTTCTGGTCGGGAAACGTTGCCCTGGCCGCTGCCGATGACGGATGCTGTCCAGCGCATCTTCCTGCAGCGGGTCCGCCGCCTCCCCGAGCACACGCAACGGCTGTTACTGGTGGCTGCCGCCGACGAGACGTGCCGCCTGGCCACGGTGCTGGCGGCGGCGTCGGAGCTGGGTGTTCCAGCTGCGGCGCTCGACCCGGCGGAGCGGGCTGATCTGATTGCGATTCAATCTGGGCAGCTTGCGTTCCATCATCCGTTGGTGCGGACGTCGATCTACCAGTCGGCCAGCGACGCCGAGCGACGCACCGCGCACCGCGCACTCTCTGAGGTACTCATCGAAGAAGTTGACGTCGACCGGAGAGCATGGCACCTTGCGCTGGCGACCGTACGGCCGGACGAGTCTGTGGCGCGGCTTCTCGAGCAGACCGCCGTACGCGCGAGGCGCCGCGGTGGCTTTGAAGCGGCCTGCATGGCTCTGGAACGGGCGGCAGAGTTGACCGCCGAGCCCCAGGCGCGTGCCGGCCGCCTGGCCGCCGCGGGCCAGTCCGCGTGGCAGGCGGGCCAGCTGGTCCGGGCCGCCGGGTTGCTGGAGGAGGCGCGGCTGCTGACCGCTGATCCGATCGTGAGCGCGGATGTGGATCAACTCCGGGCGTGGATCGAGCTCAGCATCGGGTCGGACATGATGGCGAGGCGTCTGTTGGTCGATGCCGCGAAGGAGATCACGGACATCGACCCGGATCTGGCGCTGACGATGCTGGCCGCCGCCGCGGAGGCTGCCTGGGTCGCCGGCGACGCCCAAGCTGGAGCCGAGTTGGGCCAGGTCGCCGCGCGGTTGCCTCCGCCCGACACGCCGCGGGCCCGGTTCCTGACCCACCTCATCAACGGCTTCGTCGGCCTCCTCAACGGAGGCGTGGCCCGCCCAGTGCGTGCGCTCCGTGACGCGATGGATCTTGCCGGCGAGCCCGACCCGGACCTCGTCGTACGCGCGGGGCATGTGGCGTTCTATCTGGGTGACGACGATGCGGCGTACCGGCTCAATGCTCAGACGGTGGCCGCGGCGCGCGCCACTGGCGCCATTGGCGAACTGCTGTTCGCCTTGCCACGGCTGGCGCTGGCCGAGATGCTCACGGGACGCTGGGCGGGGGCCGAGGTCAGCGCACATGAGGCTGAGCGGCTCGCGCGGGAGACGAGCGAGCCGGGCCTGCGTGCGGTGTCGCTTGCGTGGCTCGCTGTGCTCGCGGTGCTCACCGGGGACGAGGATCGGTTCCAGTCGCTGCTGACGAAGACCGAACAACTGGCCGGCACCCACCCCCTCGGCGTCTTCGACGCGCAGGTCCGCGACGCGCTGCATTGGGCCCGAGGGTTGCGTGAGCTCACGGCAGGCCAGCCTGAGTCCGCCGTCACGTGGTTCTCCGCGATGTCGCATCCCGCGGTGGCGGGCATGGCGGCGGCGTTGGATCGTATCGAGGCGGCGATACACAGCGGTCGTCGCGACGAAGCGTTGCAATGGCTGGACCGACTCGACGCCTTCGCCACGCATACCGGCGTCACTTCCGAACAAGCCCGCGTCGCGCACTGTCGCGCCCTGCTGGCAGAAGGTGAGACCGCACGCACTCTCTTCGATGAAGCGCTCACTCTGCATGCGCAATCCCGGAGACCGTTCGAACGCGCCCGCACCGAGCTGGCCTACGGCGAGTTCCTGCGCCGGGGCCGCCGGCGAGTCGAGGCACGAACCCACCTGCAGGCTGCCCTTGACAGATTCGAACAGCTCAACGCCCGTCCGTGGGCGGACCGGGCCCGGCTTGAGCTTCGCGCCGCCGGCCGAACCGCGCGCAAACGTGACCCATCGACCTTGCTGCAGTTGACTCCTCAGGAGGTTCAGGTGGCGCGCTTTGTCGCGCGCGGCCTGCACACCCGCGAAGTCGCGGCGCAACTGTTCCTAAGCACGCGTACGGTCGACTTTCACCTCCGCAACGTGTTCACAAAGCTTGGTATCAGCTCCCGGACCGAGCTGGCCCGCCTTCCCTGGGACTAACAGCGGAGTCCGCCAAGCAACCTGGCAATTTTGCCGGCGACACCGGGAGGGCTCGTCGCCTAGCGTGCCTGCTATGACCAGTCAGAGTCGCCGAGTAGCCGGCATCGTGCTGATCGTGTTCCCGACGGTGGTGTTCGGGGGCGTCAGCGTGCTGACACTGCTCGTCCACGATCCCACGTACGCCGACAATCCGCTCCGGCAGGATCTGTGGCGCGCGGGTCACGCCCACGCCGGGGTGTTGCTGCTGCTGACTTTGGTGGTACTGCGCTATGTCGACGAAACCGGCTTGTCGGAAGGGACCCGATGGTATGTTCGGCTGGCCGTTCCGGCCGCGGCGGTCCTGCTACCGATCGCATTCTTCCTGTCCGTGCTTACGCCGGATGCCACCCAACCGGCCCCGCTCATCTACCTCGCCTATCTCGGAGCCGCCCTGTTGGTAACCGGACTGCTCATCCGCGGGATCGGGCTGCTTCGCGCCCGGGGGCCGGCGGTCGATGGCGGCGGCGCACGACGGGCCATCGCGGCCGAAGGTCGTTAGCACCCCAACCCAGATTCGATCAAGGAGCGAGATCATGCGTACACAACAACCGCGCACCATGTCCACCCGCGCTCGGGCAACCGGCGCGCAGGCAACCGGCGCCAGTTCCACCGGCGCAGCCTCGGTCGCGTTCGTCGCCGTCATCGCTGCCGCGGCCGGAGCCGTGGCAATGGGCGCCGTCGCAATTGGTGCCCTGGCGGTCGGGCGGCTGAGGATCGGCGATGCCGCCGTACGTCGGCTGCGCATCGGTGAATTGGAGGTCGATCAGCTGCGCGTGCGCCGGCTGCAGGTGCTCGAGCGGGACGACGGGAGCTGAACGATGTCTGACGCTTCGCGGATCTTGGCGGCCATCCTGCTCATAGTGGTGCCGACGGTTGAATTCGGCGGGCTCGCTTTGCTGGGGATGCTGACCCGTCGGACTGCCGGATACCTTGACAACCCATTGCGGCAGAACATGTTCCGGGCCGGTCATGCCCACGCTGGGGTGTGGCTGATGTTCGCACTGGTCGCCCTGCTGTGGGTGGACCAGACGGACCTAGGAGAGCCGTGGAAGTGGATCGTCCGGATCGCGTTCGTGGCGGCACCGATTCTCATGCCGCTTGGCTTCTTCCTTTCGGTGACCCGGCCCGACGCGCAGCGGCCCAACGGTGTCATCGGATTGGTGTACGCGGCCGGCCTCGCACTTGGGGTTGGAGCGGTGACACTCGGCATCGGTCTGCTCACATCCGGGTAGGCATAGGCTGACCTGCCAGTCGAGGGGAGGCCAGCATGATCGTGATCCGAACGCCAGACCAGCGACTCCGCATCTTCATCAGCTCGACCATGAAGGAGCTGGCCGGTGCCCGCGCGGCCGCGCGGGCGGCCATCGAACAACTCCGGCTGATCCCGGTGCTGTTCGAACTCGGCGCCCGGCCGTACCCTCCGCGAGATCTCTACCTTGCTTATCTTCGGCAGAGCGACGTCTTCATCGGCATCTACGGGCAGCAGTACGGGTGGATAGCGCCCGACCAGCAGATTTCCGGGCTAGAGGACGAGTACCTCAACGCCGGCGGGATGCCGAAACTCGTCTACGTGCAGTCTCCAGCCCCGGACCGTGACCCGCGGCTCAGCGCAATGCTCAGCCGCATCCAGTCGGACGGATTGTCCTATCGCAGCTTCGGCACCAACGACGAACTCGGCACGCTGATCGCGAACGACCTCGCGCTGCTGCTCAGCGAGCGATTCGATCTCGGCAACAAGTCGCCAGACGTTTCGCGCCGCGCCCCGCGGCCGTTGCCGGCCCCGGCGTCCCGGTTCATCGGACGGGAGCGCGAAAAGTCGATCGTCCGGGATCTATTGACCAGCGGGGATGCGCGCCTGGTCACCCTGGTGGGAACAGGCGGAATCGGCAAGACACGGTTGGCGATTGAGGTTGGCTCAGGCCTAATAGGCACGTTCGATGGTGTGGTCATGGTCGCGCTCGACGAGGTGTCGTCGGCTGACCTGGTGGTGTCGTCGATCGCGTTGTCTCTGGGTGTCCCCGAGTCACCCGGGCAGTCACTACTGGACCTGGTGATCAACTACCTTCGCCCCCGGAGGATGCTGCTCATCATCGACAACTTCGAGCATGTGGTCGCCGCCGCCGGAGTGCTTGGGCAGCTCATCACGGAGACCGACCAAGTGGTGCTGCTCGTGACCAGTCGGGAGCGGTTGCGCGTCTCCGGTGAACGCGTGGTGGAGGTTCCGTCGCTGGAAGTCCCGGGAGCCGTCCGTAGCGACGAGGTGTTGCGGCGCTCCGACGCCGTCGAACTCTTCATCGACCGCGCTCGTGCGGCCGGGAGCGACCTGGATCTTGATCATGGCCAGCTAGAGGTCATCGCGGAGATCTGTCGCCGGCTCGACGGAATCCCGCTCGCCATCGAGCTTGCCGCGTCACGGGCGAAGGTGGTGGGACCGGAGGAACTCCTCCACCGGCTCGACCGTCGCCTGAGTTTCCTGACCGGCGGGCCGCGGGACATACCGCTTCGGCAGCAGACCCTACGCTCCGCTATCGCCTGGAGCCACGATCTCCTCGACGACTCCCAACGCAGGTTGTTCGCCCGACTGGGTGTGTTTGCCGCCGGCTTCTCGTTGCAGGCAGCGGAAACGGTGTGCGCCGATGACGCCGCACCGGTGGTTCTGGACGGTATCGCGTCGCTGGTGGACAAGAGTCTGCTTCGTACCGAGGACCCCCTGCACGGACAGCCACGCTTCACCATGCTGCAGGTCGTCCGCGACTTCGCGCTGGAGCAGTTGGATGCCTTGGGGGAGACCGAGCGACTCAGGCGGGCGCACGCCGACTACTACCAGGGTGTGATCATCGCGGCCGAGCCGATGCTACGGCGTGATCCGGGTCCCGTGATTGAGCAGTACCGTGCGGACCTGCCAAATGTCCGCGCCGCACTGCGCTGGTCGCTGGATGTGAAGGAGGGCGGTCGCGTCGCTCGCATGGCGGTCGCTATGTGGCCGTTTTTATGGATCGCTGGGCTTCTCAGCGAGAGCGTTGAGGTGGTGCAGCAGGCGCTCGTCGATGAGTCAGCGCTCAGCGCTGCCGAGCGTGCCCACGCCCGTCTTGCGCTCGGGATGCTCGCCTTCGGGCAGGGCGATTACGAACGAGCCGCGCCCGCTTTGGAGTCGGCAATCGACCTCTACACCCAGTTGAGTGACCTTGGGCATATGGCAACAGCGTTGGTCCCACTCGGTGTGATTCGCGCGGTCTGGGACCCGAACAGAGGCGAAGACCTGCTCGCCCAAGCGGCCGACACGTTCCGCGAACTGGACGATCAATGGGGGCTCGCGTTCGCGTCGCTGAATCTCGGAGGTGCACTGCTGCTCCACCACCGGTATACCGACGCAATCCCCCACCTCGAAGAGAGCCTCCAGCACGCACGCACAGTCAAGGCCGACGTTTTCCTGAGCAACGCCCTCATCAATCTGGGCTGGGTTCACCACTGGCTCGGCGACCTCAAGGCGGCCCGCGCGCGGCTGCGCCAGGCAGTGAAGCACGCTGCGGTGCCCGACAACCGGGAGAGCCTTGGCCGAGCCCTCGAAGCGTTAGCCGCGGTCACCGTCACGGCAGGCGACCCGGAACTCGCCGCGACCCTGTTCGGCGCGGCCGACGGTGTCCGCCGCTCAATAGGAGCGGGAGTGTGGATGACCGACCGAGCAAGCCACGACCAAACCGCGGCTCAGCTCCGCACCCAACTCGGCGCCACCGCCTACACAGCCGCCACAGACCGCGGACGCAACCTCACCGTCGACCAGGTGCTGGAGCTCATCTCGGCCGGATAATCTCCGGCAATGACGCCACAAGGCTTTCGTGACCGCGCCGACAGCCGGCCCAGGAGCCGAAAGGATGTGCATGCCCACGCCGGAAGAGAACATGCAGTCCGTACGCACCTTCGCCCAGGACGTGTTCGGCAACAAGAACCTCACGTTCGCGGCCGACTGGCTTGCCGACGACTTCGTCGAACATCAAGTGTTCCGGCACCACGCCCCGACAAGAAGGGTGCTATCGACGCCTATCGCATCTTCTCGCGGTGTCGCCCGACATGAGCCGACGTCCACGACATGATCGCGGCGGTCGGCGAAAAGGGTTGCAATCAGAGCCACGTATCGCGGCACAGGTGCCTATGCGGTCGTGCGCCGAGAGACGAGCGCGTGCAGCTCGGCTCCGTGTACATCGTCCCCGCCCAGAACGAGTGCTTTGACGCCGCGGCCGCCCTGTGGGTCCGAGCCACTGAGTGCCCGGCAGCCTGGACGAGGTGCTGTATGCGATCGTACGGGCGCTGGCTTGCCGAAAGCTGGGCGCGCACTCGAGTTGCCTGGCGCGGCCTGAGCCGCCTTGGTCGGAGTACGACGCCCTTGCCGACCCCGACCAAGCGAATTGATGCAGGGCGAGCCACCAGGCCAGTCTCACGCCAAGCGGAGGGATGACTGGGTCAGAAGCCGATCGGCTTACGGTCGGCGCGCCTGTTGCCCCTCCCGCTGAGAGACTCATCTCTAACGCCGCGCTCGCCAGATCGACTGCTAAGTCCTCACCTACCGCCTACTCGGCCTTGTCTCACCGCCTCTAAATCCCATGATGTCTCAGACCGCCGCAATTCCGTTTGACGTACCCCCTCGAACTGTCAAAGCCCCGAGTCGAACACACCTGTTGCACGGGGTGGGGGTACGTGACCGCCTGCCCGCAGCTGAGCGCCATAGGTGGGTGTGACGATGAGTTTGCACAAGCTGTCGGCGGGTTATGGCTATGACTATCTGATCCGTCAGGTGGCCGCCCATGACGCGACGCATCGGGGCCGGACGGATCTGGCCAGCTATTACGACGGTCGGGGCGAAACGCCGGGTCGCTGGGTGGGCCGCGGCCTCGACGGGATCGATGGCCTCGAGGTCGGGGACGAGGTGACGGCCGAGCAGATGCGGCTACTGTTCGCCGAGGGCCGTCACCCGCTCGCCAACGCGGTACCTGGTGAGGTCTATAAGCCGGGCGCGACCCTCGGCCTTCCGTATCGGCAGGGTGGCAGGGAGCAGCCGTTCCTGGCGGCGCTGCGGGATCGGTTCGCCGCCCACAACACCACACTGGGCCTCGATCCCCGTGCGGCGGTGCCGGCGGAGACGCGGGCGCGGATCCGGAGCGAGCTGGCCGCGGACTGGTTCCAACAGGAGCACGGCCGCACTCCACGCGACCATCTGGAACTCGTGAGCGCGCTGGCGCGCTGGTCGCGGCCCGCCCCGTCCGCGGTCGGGGGGTACGACCTGACGTTCTCCCCGGTGAAGTCGGTATCCACCTTGTGGGCGATCGCCGACCCGCCGGTCGCGGCGAAGATCGAGCAGGCCCATCACGCGGCGGTCGCGGCGGCGTTGCGGTTTGTGGAGGATCACGCGTTGTTCACTCGGGAGGGTACGGGCGGGGTACGTCAGGTCAACGTCACCGGATTGGTCGCCTGCTCGTTCACCCACCGCGACAGTAGGGCCGGGGACCCGGACCTGCACACCCATGTCGCGGTAGCGAACAAGGTCCAAACCCTGACCGGGCGATGGTTGTCGATCGACGGCCGGGTCCTGCACGCCGCCGCCGTCGCCGCGTCGGAGACCTACAACACGGCCCTCGAACAGCACCTCACCGCGTCGATGGGGGTGCGGTTCGCCGAACGGCCCGGACGGGATCGGTCGAAACGCCCGGTTCGAGAGATCGTGGGGGTGGATCCGGCGTTGAATCAGCGGTGGTCGCAGCGGCGGCAGATGATCGATGTCCGTCGGGCCGAGCTGGCCGCCGCCTTCACACGTGATCATGGTCGGCCGCCGGGCCGGGCGGAGATGCTGCAGCTGGCGCAGCAGGCCACGCTCGAGACCCGCGACGCCAAACACGAACCCCGCACCCTGGCTGAGCAGCGCACCGCCTGGCACACCGAAGCAATCGACACGCTCGGCGGATCCGACCGGATCGACGCGATGGTGCGGCAGGTGCTGAATCCTGCGGCCACACCGACACCCGTCGCGACGCCGGTATGGCGGGCGCGGACGGCGGACCGGGTGCTCGCCACACTCGAGGAGCATCGGGCGACCTGGCAGTTCTGGCACCTGTGGGCCGAAACCCAGCGGCAGCTCCGCGGCGCTGACATCCACCCGCCCGATCTCCGGGAGGTCGCCGCGTCCTTGGTGGAGGACGTGATTGCCCGGTCGGTCCGGCTCACCCCGGCCGACGACCCGGCCGACCTGCCGCCCGAAGAGCGTCGTAGAGATGGTGCGTCGGTGTTCACAGTGGCCGGCAGCACCCAGTACACCTCCACCCGAATCCTCGCCGCCGAGCAGCGAGTCATGGACGCGGCTGCTCTAACCGACGGGCAGGCCCTGGAACCCACTGCCGTAGACCTCGCCCTGGCCAAGGCCGAAGCTACGGGCACCGTCCTGGATGCCGGGCAGAAGCAGATGGTACTGACCGTGGCCACCGACCGTCGCCGGGTCCAGCTGGTCCTCGCCCCGGCCGGGGCGGGCAAGACCACCGCCCTCAAAGTGCTCGCGGACATGTGGACCGCCGGTGGCGGACACATCCTGGGCTTGGCTCCCTCTGCGGCCGCGGCAGCCCAGCTCGGCGAGGCCACCGGGATCACCGCCGACACCTTGGCCCGGCTCACCTGGGCGCTCGATCACCACCAACCTTTGCCGGACTGGGCCGACCGGATCGGGCCCCGCACCCTGTTGTTGATCGACGAGGCCGGGATGGCCGACACCCCCACCCTCGACACCGCCATCGGCCACACCATCGAGCGCGGCGGGAGGGTGTGCCTGGTCGGCGACGACCAGCAACTCGGCGCCATCGGCGCCGGCGGCATCCTCACCGACCTCCAGCGCACCTACGGGGCGATCCGGCTCACCCAGCTGCACCGCTTCGCCGACCCCGACGAAGCCGCCGCCACCCTCCAAGTGCGCGACGGACACCCCGACGCCATCGACTTCTACATCCACCACGACCGCATCAGAATTGGCGACCCGGACGGCCTGCCCGACCAGCTGCTCGCCGCCTGGCAGCACGACCAACAGCAAGGTCTCGACGCGCTCATGCTCGCCCCCGCCCGCTATCAGGTCGCCGACCTCAACCAGCGGGCCCGCACCGCACGCCTCGCCGGCCACTCGCCGCTGTTGGAGGTCGACCTGGCGGACGGGAACCGGGCCAGTGTCGGTGACCTGATCATCACCCGCCGCAACGACCGCCGACTCACCACCGGCCGTGACTGGGTCCGCAACGGCGACCGATGGACCATCACCGCCCTCACCCCCGCCGGCGGCATCCACGCCACGCATCGCCGCACCGGCAAGTCGGTGACCCTGCCCGCGGGCTATGTACGGGAAGCCGTCGAGCTCGGTTATGCCACCACTATCCACACCGCCCAAGGGGTCACCGCCGACACCACCCACGGCCTGGTCGACGAGCTGATGACCCGCGAACAGCTCTACACCATGATCAGCCGCGGCCGGACCGCCAATCACCTCTACCTGTCGGTGGGCGGCGACGGGGACCCCCACACCGTCCTCCAGACCGACGTTAGTGAACTCACCGCCGCCGACGTGCTGGGCCGGGTCCTGTCCCGCAGCAGCCTCGCCGCCTCCGCGACCACCATCCGCCGGCAGGAACAGACCGCCGCCGACCTGCGACGCCGCCTCCACACCCCTCGCCCGTCCCACGGCCAGAGCTACGGACGTGAGCCGGTCGCCCGCGGGCCGGCCGCCCCCGGACGGTAGTCCACTGCTGTTGATCATGGTTCGGCGGTCACCGGGGCAGAAACAGAGCAGACTCGGCCTCCCCGCCCGTTGATTGTTTGGTCTCTGGTCCGGCGGTCAAGGGCGGCTACGCCGTCGCTGCGCGATTCGCTTCGCTCATCCTGGACAGCCGAACCGGAGACCAAGATTCGGCTGGTCAGCGGGGAGGCCGAGGTGAAGTGGTCAACGTCTCATCAGGAGACGGGTCGGACCCTGTAGGTGCCGACCGAGGACCGCAACCAGTCGCTGAACGGGAGGCCCTGACCAACCGAGTCCACATCGACCTCAAGATCGCAGACACCCGCGTATGGATGTGCTTTGCTCTCCATGCTTGAGCTGGGTTACGCGGTCCCGCTTGTGGGGGCTGGCATTGTCCGAGCTGCACTGGGCGCGGGCCCCGGCCTACGCTGCCCGAGCGCAGCAGCAGAGACTAGCGGGCGTCCGCGGAAGTCTCCGGCTGCCGACCGGCTAACCGGCCGCGAGCGCGAGACATGTGGTTAGTGTGCAACTTCCCCCTCGGACACACAGGGAAACCCTAGTTACGCCACATCTGGTCAGATACGCCCAGCATGTCCCTCAAAAGCTGACGCCAGTTGCCCTTCCGCCCGGCGTGTCGGCCTTTCTCGTGCATCTGGCGTCACATTTTGAAGGACTCAACAGTCGGATGGCCAAGTGAGAAGGTCAGGCTGACGGAGAGGCGATCAGCGCTGAGAGAGTGTTCAAGGTTCCCGGGACCAGCCGATAGTAAGCCCACTTGCCTCGTTGCTCGCGAGTCAAGATACCCGCATCGACCAGGATCTTGAGGTGGTGGGAGACCGTGGGCTGCGACAGACCGACTGGATCGGTCAGCTCGCACACGCATGCCTCCGCGCCCTCGTGTGCAGCGACGAGTGAGATGAGACGGATCCGAGTTGGATCAGCAAGCGCCTTGAACCCGACGGCCAACATCTCAGCCTCCGCGGGCGGGATGACCTCCCGGACGACCGGCGAGCAGCAGTCGGTGAGTAAGGGCAGCTCCGTCCGGGTGGGAGCTGCTGTGGTCGACATGAAGTCATCATGGCATACATTGACAAAAGTCGATGGGAGGCGATTACACTCATTTGCATCGACAACTGTCAATGTGAGGGATTGCGATCATGACTGAGGCGAAGGCGGCGGAAACGCTGCGTAGGCAGGTGCAGGAACGTTACGCGGCCGCCGCGATCACGGTAACGGCCGGTGACGCGCTCGCCTCCTGCTGCGATGACTCCGGTGGCTGCTGCGGGCCGCCACTCTTAGAGACTGACAAGGCGTTCGGGTCAGTCCTCTACGCGGCTGGTGACCTGAACTCCCTGCCGGTAACGGCCGTCGCGGCCAGCCTCGGATGCGGGGACCCAACCGCGGTGGCGCAGCTACGTGAGGGCGAGACCGTTCTCGATCTCGGCTCGGGCGGTGGAATCGACGTACTGCTCTCGGCCGCGCGGGTCGGGCCGTCCGGTTTCGCGTACGGCGTCGACATGACCGATGAGATGCTCGACCTGGCCCGTGCCAACGCCGCTAAGGCACACGTGAGCAACGTCGAATTCCTCAAGGGAACCATCGAAGACATCCCCCTGCCTGACGAGTCGGTGAATGTCGTGATCAGCAACTGCGTGATCAACTTGTCAGTCAACAAGCCGAAAGTCATGACCGAAATGTTCCGAGTACTCACTCCAGGAGGCAGGATCGGGATCAGCGACGTCGTCGCAGAGGATCGTCTCACCCCTTCGGAACGCGCCACCCGCGGCTCGTACGTCGGCTGCATCGGAGGTGCCCTGTCCAGAACCGAATACCTCGACGGGTTGGCGGAGGCCGGGTTCGTCGATGTCACAGTCCGGTTCACGCATCAGGCTGCTGACGGAATGCACAGCGCGATTGTGCAAGCCACAAAGCCCGCTGCGGACTCACGCGCGAGGAGTACCACCGGGGCGGTCCACAGTGCATCTGGCGTCTGATGACCGGCAAACCGTCTGTCCTGTTTGTTTGCGTCCACAACGCCGGCCGATCCCAGATGGCCGCCGGCTACCTCAACCAACTATCCGGTAGTCGGATCGAAGTCCGCTCGGCAGGCTCTGAGCCCGCGGACAAGATCAATCCTGTCGCCGTCCAGGCCATGGCGGAAGTGGGGATCGACATTGCCGCGGAACGGCCCAAAATCCTCACTAACGAGGCTGTCAAGGCTTCCGATGTCGTGATCACCATGGGCTGCGGCGACGCTTGCCCTTACTACCCCGGAAAACGTTACGAAGACTGGGTTCTCGACGACCCCGCAGGCCAGGACCTCAACCATGTCCGGCCCATCCGCGACCAGATTCGCCAGCGCGTCGAATCTCTCGTCAACGAACTCCTGCCTTGATAACGCTCGCTCAGGTGGTTCCCCCCTGGGTCACTCCTGCGCTTCCTCTCGGAGAGATCGATCAGGCACCGATCGATCTCGCGCAACCCGAATTGCGTATGCAATCAGCGTCCCACAGCCGATCGCGGCTAACAGCACGGTGAGGTTGATACCAAAGTCTTGAAGTAGCAAAGCCTTAGCTGGGGGGTGCCTGTGGGCGCGATAGATCATCGGGACGGCGATCACAGTCACGATCGCCGCCATGATCAAGGCGAATTGGAGATATTGGCGGCCGCGGTCGGGGACGTATCGGCGGAGAGCCGCGCCAACACCGACGACTGCTGGGGATAGCAGACCGTCATGGATGATCAACGCGCCGATCAGCCAGAGCGCGAGTAACACCAGCGTGGGCCGTGGGATCTGGGTCAGCAGCTGGCCGATTCCGTACGTCGCGAGGCCGATGCCCACCACGGCGAGGATGATGCGCCAGGCCTTCATTAGATCACCTCGATAGTGGCCAGCCACTTGGTGTTGAACACGCCGGCGCGGTTTGGGGCGATCAGCCGCAACGGATAGCCGTGGTCGACGGGCAGCCTTTCACCGTTGAGATGGGTGGCCAACAGGGCACGGGACAGCTGCGGGCCGAAGATCATCGACTTGTTGAAGAATCCCGCTGGCTCGAGGGAACGGACACGGACCATCGAATCGGCGGTGCCGCCGCACCGCTCCACGACCTCCAGCAGCCGCAGCCCGCGCCAGTGTGCGTTGGCGCTCCACCCTTCGACACAGCTCACGGGGAATCGGGCCTCGTGGAGGGCCATCTCCTCGATCTCAGCCATGGTGAGGGCGTACGGCTTTGGCCCCATGATCTGGAGCGTCCAGTCTGGTGCTGTGGCGAGGGCAATGACGTTCGCTTCCTGGGCGGTCCGGTTGACCGGAACGCCCAGCGGTCCTTTGCTCGGCTGCCGGACCGCGAGCAAGCCAAGCGGCTCCAACGGAGTCACCGTCTGCCCGACCGACGTCACAACGACCAGGCCGATCCCGGCGCCGGTCGCGGTCAGGAGCCCACGCCGGGACAATCCCGGAGTGACCGGCGGCGGCAGCGGCCCCGCAATGCTGTGGGACTCAGGGTTGTCGTACCACGGAACCTCGGTGAGGACGTCGCCCTCGGCAACTTTGGTCTGCAGCCCGTACACGATGTCGGGCAACTTCACAGCGACGTGCAGCAGCACGGAACCGATCACGACCCAGGCCAAGCGGTAGTGCACCGACAAGAAGTCCCACCGGAACGGGTACCAGCCGAGGACATTGAAGAAGCCAGTGAACAACTGGACCAAGGTAGAAGAAACCAAGAGCCCTATTGTGATCCGCTCGACGACCCGCTTGAGCGAAGGGAACGGCGGCCAGCGGAAATTGTTCGGGTAAACGCTCCACAACTTCACCAGGACCAATGGAATGGTCGCAGTACCGGTGGCCACGTGTATGCCCTGCGTGACGCGATATCCCCAGACCGGACTGGCCGGCGGCGGCAACCACTCCCAGGCTTGATATTGGAAATAGCTGAGCAACCCGGTGAGGAAGCAGGTAAGAACCGCAATGCCGAGGACGAGGCCGAGCCGCGACGTAACCGCCGTTGAACGCAAGGTGCTGCTGAAGTGCGGCCACCAAGCCGGCTTGGGCGACGTGAAAACGGTCAGCATGGCTCAAGACTGAGGCCGATCCAGCACAGTTGCACCTTACCTACCGCTGACATTCGTGACTTCGGCGTATATGGCGGCACGCTCTCCGTGTGCAGTTACCGTTCTGACCGTGACAGGTCGCGACCATGACCCTGCCGAACTTCACCGCCAATTCGATGAGCTCATCGCCGGTATGGATCTCGATGACCTCAAAGAGCTTTACGCTCAGCTCCTTTCGCTCCCCAGCCGCATCCCCACAAGGCCCCAGCGACGTCCATCTCTGAAGAAACCGCGCCGGACTGAGCCCGCGATCTTCCGCGTACGAGTTGATCTGGAGGGCGCTAAGCCGCCCATCTGGCGACGGCTCGATGTGCGCTCCGACATCGGGCTTGACGTATTCCACCAAGTGCTGCAGAGCGCGTTCGGCTGGACGGATTCACATCTCCATCGCTTCGCTCTTGGAGGTAACCCTTTTGACAGGAACGCCGAGATGTTCTTGTGTCCGTACGACGTCGAAGAGGGCGAGGAGGGCGGGACGCCTGCCAAGGATGTGACACTCGATGAGACATTGTCCGAGCCCGGGGATGTGCTGGAGTACTGCTACGACTACGGCGACTCCTGGGACTTGATCATCGCGCTGGAGTCTGTCATTCCTCTCGAGGAGTCCGCCGCTGTCGCCGTGTGCATCGACGGCCGTCGCGCGGCACCTCCCGAAGACTGTGGCGGTCTACGCGAAGCGGCACAACTTGCGGAGGTCCTCAAAGACCCCACGCACTTCGACCTGAACGAGATCAACCAAGCGTTAAACGAGCCATACGCGCAGCTAGGCGTCAGTGGTGTCGATCCGCGGTTGGTCGAACTCCTCAACAGGCTGCGGTACACCTCGATCGGTGATGGCCTTGTGCAGCGCGTGATGTCGCTCGCGCAACGCCAATTGGACATCTCGGCAGCGGAGAAGGCGGAGGCGCTTCATCCGTTCCTGTGGTTCCTCGATCACGTGGGTGCCGGCGGGCTCCCGCTCACCTCAGCGGGCTACCTCAAGCCTGATGATGTGAAGGCGTTGGCCGTCGTGATTCCAACGATGGCGGACTGGATCGGAGCGGCCAACCGCGAGTCGCAGACGTTTCCAGTCCTGTGGTTCCGCGAGTCAGTTCAGAAGCTGGGTCTAGTTCGCAAGTACCGGGCAAAGCTCCTGCTGACGAAGGCAGGTGCATCCGTCCAGGGCGATGCCGAGGCGCTCTGGCGCTACATCGCGAGCAAGTTACCCCTTGGCAAGGCTGGCTCCATGGATCTGCCCGCTGGTCTGCTCGCTCTCGCCTCCGCGGCCTCGAGTCCGACTGACAATCCTCCCCTAGGTCACATCGCAGAGGCTCTGAACGGGTTGGGATGGCGACATTCCGACCGGTCTCCTGTGGATGCGAATGACATCCGCTGGGCGATCGAGGACACGTTCCGTGTTCTGGACAACATCAGGACAGACCCTCGCTCCCGCCGATGGAGCGACGGTATCGCGCGCGCCGCTGTCCTGGACGAACGAGACTTGCCACGCGCGATCCGCGCGGAGCGAGCGTGGCGAGCGGAGCAATCAAATCCGCACAAGCTCAGTGCCGCGGCAGCAGAGCTCGCCCGAGAGGCCCTGCTGGATCGCTAGCCGCTTACCTACAGGTGACATATCCGGCTGCTCGCGCCGTCCGGTTGTACGGTCGACCTCGGAAGGGAGCTGATCGGGATGCGCCTCATCGCCGTACTCGCTGCATGCGTCATCGTCATGACCGGCTGCGGGGACGCCGGGAGCAGCAGCGGAGCGCCGAGCGCGCCCGGGCCGACTTCACCGAGCGGGACGCCGTTGCAG
The DNA here is from genome assembly GCA_046726195.1 of Actinomycetota bacterium. Classification (GTDB taxonomy): domain Bacteria; phylum Actinomycetota; class Actinomycetes; order Propionibacteriales; family Propionibacteriaceae; genus Microlunatus. The sequence goes on along the minus strand of JBKPAB010000124.1, from coordinate 37,442 downwards.
CCAGCGACCGGCCCTCCCACACAGAGCTCAACGTCGCCGGCCGCAACACCCGTCCGCACCGGGACCGTCATCAAAGCGGCAAAGAGCCAGTTCGGCACGATGCTCTTCGATGGCACCGGCCAGGCGATATACCTCTTCGACAAAGAACAGACGACCAAGCCCGAGTGCTACGGCGCCTGCGCTGAGGCTTGGCCGCCGGTACTCACCAAGGGCGAGCCAACCGCAGCGAGCGGAGCCAGGCAGGACCTCCTCGGCACCACAAAACGGAACGACGGCGCGACCCAGGTGACGTACGGCGGCCATCCGCTGTACTACTACGCCCACGAGGCCAAGAACGAGGTGAGGTGCCACAACATCCAGGGATTCGGCGGCCTCTGGCTGGTCGTCACCCCAGCAGGGCAATCAGCTGCACCCTGACGCGCCTCAATGTTGTCAGCGCTGGTACTCCCGAACGTGATCCACGACGAACGCAGGAACGGCATCCGCGTCGGCGCCGTTCGACCTCTCCGGGAAATCGAAGACGGCGAGCATGAATTGCATCGGGTACGCCGGAGGCCGCGGGCAGGTACGCACTGGCACGCCATCGACGAAGAAGTCGGCTTTGTCCTCGGACCAGTCGACCGCGTAGGTATGGAAGTCGGCCACATCGATCGGCAGGCGTACGGCCTCAATGTCCCCCAAGACTGCGGGATCGCGGAACGCGCGGAGCCCCATCCCGACGGCGGCCGACTCTCCGGCGACGACTGCGTCACCGAATATCTCGGCAACAAGTATCTCCGCGGAGCGTTGCGGTTGGTCCTCGGGGCCGACCAGCCAGAAGCCGACCATCGACCGCTGGGTCACGACACCGCGAGCGCGCATCTCGATATAGCCCCGCTGCGGCGTCCAACCCCAGAACGCCTCTTGCTCCTCACGAACCGTGAGGCCGTCACGGTACGGCTGCTGACCGATGGTGCTGCCGACCGGTCCGGAGAAGTTGCCGGACTGAATTCCCGACGCCCTAAGAGCGGGCTTATGGTCGTCGCCACACCAAAGTCCCTGGCTGGGCGGGATAGTCAGGTGGAGGCACGAGCTGTGGATGGTATATGTCGCCACCGTCTCGGCGCGCGAGCTCCAGGCCGGTAGATAATGCGGCAACCATACTTCCCGGTCTAGCTCGGGTGCGTCGAAGTCATCCTCGAATACCAGGTGGAGTCCCTCGGGGCGATCAGGCATCTGTCCATCATCGCCGACGCTCGATGGTCTATACCGCGATCCACGAACCTCTGATCCACGAACCTCGCTTGCTGAACCTCGGATCAGCGATGACGAAGATGTGTATCGTTCAAGTCGCTTCATATCAGCATCAGAGACAGCGTTCGAAAGGGACTCGTCCGTGGTGAGCTACCAGCCCTACCCTCCTAGCACGGCTCAATCGTCGCCGCCCCTCGACATGCCCCACTACGGCATCGGCTTCGTGGACGCGAGCAAGCGGGGCTTCAAGAAGTACGCAACGTTCAAGGGTCGTGCCAGCCGCAGTGAGTATTGGTGGTGGGTTCTCTTCACCTTCCTCGTGTATCTCGGGCTCGGCCTGGTGACTTTTGTGGTCGGTACCGCGACTTCGCCAGACGGACGTCAAACTCCTGGAGCAGCAGCGATACCGCTGATCATTTTGTTGGCTGCCTTCGCCCTCGGGATCATCATGCCCACACTCGCCTTGACCGTACGCCGGCTTCATGACGCTGGATACAGCGGGCTGTTGGCACTGCTCATGCTTGTGCCTTATCTCGGGGGCTTGATCGTCATGATCTTCGCGCTGATGCCGAGCTCACCGGCAGGTGCGAAGTACGACCCGATCCCGGCGGGCCCGTATCACCCATATCCGCCGCAGAACCCATACATCTCTTGAGGTCTCAGCGGAAGTCACGTGACCGGTGCCGGGACGGCAGAATGCCCCTGGCCTCGGGATAGACCGAGCTCAACGGCTGCAGTCGTTCCGCAATCAGGTTGGTTACGCCGTCGCTGTGCTCAACCCGACCGCGAATGATCATGCCTGAGGCGTTACGGCCGATTCTGCCAAAACGCCTCCAAAGCTCGGAGGAACAGACCACGTTGAGCATGCCTGTCTCGTCCTCAAGATTGAGGAAGGTAACCCCGCCTGCCGTTGATGGCCGCTGTCGGTGGGTCACCATTCCGGCGACCTGGACCCGACGTTCCGCGTACGCCGCACCGAGCCGCCCGATCGGCACCACGTCGTGATCATCGAGCACCGGACGTAGATGCTGCACCGGATGATCATCTGGGGAAATCCGCGTTGCCCATAGGTCGGCCAAGGTCAGCTCCACCTCGCTCATCCCCGGCAGGACGGGCGGGGTGGCGTCAATAGCCGAGCCAGGCAGGGTTTGGTCGTTGTCGGCGTATCCGGCGTTCCAGAGAGCCTGGCGACGAGAAAGTCCGAAGCAGTCGAAAGCACCAGCCGTAGCGAGGGCTTCAGCCTGTGGCACCGTGAGCCCGCCCCGGCGTACCACGTCGTTGATGTCGCTGAATCTTTCTTTCTGACGCTCCAGGACAATCCGCTCGGCTAGCTCACGCCCGATGCCTTGCACCTCGGTGAGTCCCAATCTGACCGCGAACCTGCCGTCCCGACGATGTTCGATCGTTCGGTCCGGAGCCGACCGCACAAAAGGACCAACTTCGGGTTGGGCGCGCCGCAGGCAGCCCTCAAGGCCGGTTGGGCCGTCACGCTCGGGGTCGATGATCTCAAGATCGGCATCGACCTCGGAGCGCATGATGTCGGGCCGCAGCACTGCAACTCCGTGCCGGCGCGCATCAGCGACCAGCGACTGCGGAGAATAAAAACCCATCGGCTGAGCCCTCAGCAATCCGGCGAGAAACGCTCCTGGGTAGTGCAGTTTGAGCCATGAGGAGGCATAAACCAGCAGAGCAAAGCTGATCGCGTGGCTTTCAGCGAAGCCGAAGTTGGCGAAGGCCTGGATCCGACTGTAGATGTCATCAGCCAGTGCACCGGTAATCCCGTTGGATGCCATCCCCGCATAAAGCTTGTCCTTGAGCCGTTCGATCTTCTCCACGCCCCGCTTCGACCCCATCGCCCGACGCAGCAGATCGGCGTCATCGCCCGTGCAGCCGCCCACCGCCATAGCGATCTGCATCAGTTGCTCCTGGAACAGCGGCACCCCCTTGGTCCGCTCCAGAACAGGCTCTAGCGCCGGATGCAGGTAGGTCACCTCTTCCCGCCCAGTCGCTCGACGAATGTAGGGGTGCACAGCGCCGCCCTGGATTGGTCCAGGGCGAATCAGTGCTACCTCGATTACCAGGTCGTAGAACCGGCGGGGTAGGAGCCGCGGCAGGGTTCCAACTTGTGCCCGGCTCTCGACTTGGAAGACCCCGATTGAGTCGGCACGGCACAACATGTCATAGACGCCGGGCTCCTCTTTGGGCATGGTGTCGAGGGTCCAGCGCTCCCCCACCTTGGTCGCCACCAGGTCGAAGGTGTATTGGATCGCGGCCAGGATGCCCAGACCCAGGAAGTCGAATTTCACCAGTCCCATCCACGCGCAGCTGTCCTTGTCCCACTGCAGCACGGTCCGGTTGTCCATGCGGCCTCGCTCGATTGGGCAGACCTCCCCGACAGGGCGCTCGGTCAGCACCATACCGCCGGAATGAATGCCGAGGTGGCGGGGTGCCTTCAATAGCTCCTGGGCAAGATCCACGACCTGATCAGGAATCTTGTGGTCCAGTGCGACGGCTGCCGCAGCACTCTGTTGATCTTCGACCAACTCACTGATCGGAAGCGTTCCCCAGGTATCGATCTGTTTTGACCAGGCGTCTTGTTGACCAGTGGAGTAGCCGAGCGCCTTAGCCATGTCACGCACCGCAGACCGCGGCCGATAGCTGATCACGTTGGCTACCTGGGCTGCGTTGCGACGCCCGTAGCGGCGGTAGACCTCCTGGATCACTTCTTCGCGCCGGTCGGAGTCGAAGTCGACGTCGATGTCGGGCTCTTCGTCTCGAGTTGCCGAAAGGAAGCGCTCGAACGGCAGCTTGAACGTGATCGGGTCCACAGCGGTAATGCCGAGTACGTAGCAGACAACCGAGTTGGCTGCTGATCCTCTGCCTTGGCAGAGAATTCCTTTCTCGCGGGCGAACTCGACCATGTCGTGCACTATCAGGAAGTAGCCGGGGAAATCTTTCTCCTCGATCACCGCCAGCTCTTTGCGCAGCCGTTCTTCTGCCAGGTCGCGGATGTGTGCATAACGCTCGTCTGCGCCTCTGCGGCACAGCTCGCGTAACCAGCTGATCGGTGTTTCCCCATCTGGCACGTCCAGTTTGGGAAGCCGCGGCTTGGCCAGCCTCAGGTTGAAGGCACATTGGTCGGCGATCTCGACCGTTCGCGCCACGGCTCCGGGATAGCGCACGAAGATCTGCTTCATCTCCGATCCTGAGCGTAGATGGGCACCAGGCCCAGGCAGCCAGCCGTTCATATCGGACAGGCTCCTGCGTGCCCGGACCGCGGCCAATGCGGCCCCCAGACGTCTACCGTCAGGCGTTGCGTAATGCACGTTGTTAGTGGCAACCACTGGCAACTTGTGATCATGAGCCAAGCTGACCAGGGCGTCGTTGAGATCGGAGTCGGTTGGCAAACCATGATCGATTAACTCGACCACAACATGATCATGACCGAACAGCGTCGTCAGGCGATGTATCTCTGCCGCTGCCGCTGACCTACCGGAAGTGATCAGTGCCTGCCGCACTGTGCCTTTGCGGCAGCCAGTCAAGATCATCCAGTGGTCACCCGACTGCGCGGCTAGCTCCTCTTCCTGATAGCTGGGGCGTCCTTTTTCATCACCTCTCAGCTGGGCTTCGGTGATGGCCCCGGCGAGTCGGTGATATCCCTCGACACCTCGAGCGAGCACGAGGAGATGCTGCCCTTCGGGGTCGGCTATCCCGTTCTGTGGCGTGCTGAGTCCAAGTGACAACTCGGCACCATAGATGGTTTGCAGATCGTACGCGAGTGCTGCCTCGGCAATGCGAGAAGCAGCATAGAAACCGTCATGATCGGTGATCGCCAGCGCATTCAGTCCTAGTCGAACGGCTTCCTCGATCAGTTCCTCCGGATCGCTCACGCCGTCCAGGAAGCTGAAGTTGCTATGACAATGCAGTTCCGCGTACGGAACCACCGGACCGGTGGGACGCCTGACCCGCTGTTCGTCGGGCTCGTACGGGGGACGCTTGTGCGAGTACCCAGGGGCGCTGTCGCCTTCCGGATTGTCCGCGGAGTTGTCTGGCATAGGCCGCCCAGACATCCGGCGCTCCAGCTCGCGCCAAGGAATCGGTGGATTATCCCAGCCCATTTATGATCCTTCTGCTCGCGCAATGTTTGATTGCTCGCTCCGCTCGCGAGGATCGCGCTGTGGAGCCGCTGCATTCTCAGTCATAGCGGGCTTCCGTCCACCACTGATCGTTTTCCACGACCAGCAACCAGGCGCTGCCGTCAACGATGGTGACTTGAAACCTCGCGACCTGGCGTGCCTGGTCGAGGTCCCACCACAGCTCGTCAATAGGCCATGGCCCTGCCCACGCATCTACGGCCATTAGCTCGGCGCCCTCGCCAATGCTGACAAAGGCCGGTGCTGCGGTCACCAGTCCGCGACTGGTGATCTTCACGGGCCTGTGATCATTATTCAGTACGACCGACGGCACCGGTGTCGAGAAGACCCGCGTCGGGGCAGGCGGTGGGATGGCGCCTGGCCACGGCAGCTTGGGATTGTGCTGTGAAGGCATTCGCTCCCCCCAGGGGCTGAGCAGTTGGCGGTCTCGTGGACTGCGTCCGCCTTGGAGCGAGGGTGCCAACACCTCCTCCGGGCCGAGCATGCCCTGCAGTCGAGCGATCCCTCGTTCGACATGCTCGTTCAACGCGCTGCCCCACAGGCCCTCACCATGATCAGCCAGCGATTCCACAGATTCCGGAAGTAACCGCAACTCACACACCGGCTCCGGAGCTGGATCGCCTTGCAGCTGCCAATAGATCCGATCTATCAGGTCGCTGGCAGCGAACCAGCGCGAATGGGCCCAGACCCTAGATCCGGTCCAGCCCCCCTCGGTTATCACCTCGATACGAACCTCGGTACAGACCAAACCGTGGTAGGCAAGCTCCGCGACCAGCTTTTCGGCGGTCTGACGAGTGCTGAACACAATCGGTTCAACCGTCTCCAGTGCAGGCGTAAAAGACACTCGCTGGTCCATATCGAGGGGCGGCCGGCGGGAGACAACCGGGTTGTTCTCTAGTCCGCGCGTCAGACGATGGAGCAATGCACCATCCCGACCGAAGCGGGTGAGCACATCACGGGCGGCTAATGCGGCAAAGTCTCCAAGACTGCGGATGCCAAGACGTCGCAGCAATGTGACCAGTTCGGCATTCTCCAAGACGCCGATCGGTAAAGCGGCGAGGAATGCAGCAGAGCCACCGCGTGGAATGATCCAGCAGTCCTGTGGTGCTGCGCGGCGGGCTGCGTGCTCGGCGGCGAAGATGCCGTCGGCGATCCCAATCCGGAAATCCCAGACCCCGGCACCGACCAAGTGCTCAGCCACAACGGCTGCTGCCTTTTCTTCACCACCGTAGAAGCGGCTGGGCACCCTGAGCGCACAAAGTCCGGGTCGTACTGGTGCCACACCTGCCGAGATCTCCTCGATCGCCGAGAGCACACTCTCGAATGTCCGGATCTCACTTGCAGCGTTCCGGTCCAAAACGATCAACTCAGGACAACGCGCCGACGCATCACGACGTCGCATGCCGCGCCGGACTCCTTCAACCCTGGCCATTGCTGAGCAGGCGAACACTTCACCGCGTTCAAAGACAGCGAGTGGCAGCTGCAAACTCAAGCCGAGCTGAGCAGCAGCTGCCACCACCGGCCAGTCGGGACACCAGACGACCATTTGCCGGAGCTCCGCTCGCGCATCGCGCAGGAACCCGCCTACTTCGTCGTCACTCGCAGACCGAAAAGCATTGTCTGCTCCCTCCTCCTCAGCACGGCGGGGCGCGATTACCGACGCTCGCGGAGGTTGTCTGAGCTCCGCTCGCGGTTCCGCTTGGTCGGTTTCGCCGTTTCTCCGCACAAGGTCACGAAGATCGGCCGAATCACGGGAGATCGCGTTCATTGTGGCCTTGTGCGGAGAAACGCTCACTGCGAGATTGAGCCGCGACGAGTGGCACCACGGTGTCATCGCGCTCAGTTATTTGTTGATCAGGCCCTGGCAGCCAGAGTGGAACATGGCGTACCGGCCCGCCCTCGCGAACCGAGACCACAACACGACGAGCTCTAAGTCGACCATGCCCGCGGCCTAACCCGAGCCAAGAGGACTCGGTGATCGTTAGTGTTGCGTCGGATCGTGGCCAATCCCCCCAGCACACTAAGGCCGCATCCTTCATCCGAAGCCGCGACTTGAGCCGCTCGGCTTGCCGCGTGCTAACTGTTACGGGAGGCTTCAGAACAACGACAGTGGCCACATCGAGCAGGCCGGCCGTCACGCTCAGCCAAAGCTCACCGGGACGCGGCACTACTACGGTCCGCTTGAGATCGATCCCGAAATGTGCTGCGGCCTCCAACCCGAGATCCGAAATCCCCACGAAGGCGATCCACTCACCAGCCTGCGATGGACCCGCGGCTAGGCCCGTCGCCAGGCTCGGACTGTCTACCGCGTACGCCTCACCGGTCCTGAGCTGGATGACTCCAGACAGGCCAGGTAATGACTCCAGGGTGCGCGAAACCGCAAGCCCCTGCATCCGTTGCACTCGCTGCTGCAGCTCGTGGATACGACTCGATGTCTTTTGAGGGGTCTTTTGTGAGACGGCTTGCGGTGACACCCTTCTATAATCGAACATGTATTCGAGCATAGTCAAGACGGCTGACACGCCCAGGCTGCGATATGGCTCTGTCTTGACTGAACCCGCCATAATCCCTGTACAGCATCGTCGTCGAGGTTTGTGCACCCTGGGCCAAGGAGGGAGGTGGGCAAATGTCCGCGGGTGTGGTTGTCCTCAACACCGACAACACGGCCCTGCACACGGTCTCGATCAAGCACGCAATTCGGATGTTGGTCCGTGAGGTCGCGATCGTCGAGGAAGCTCGCGACGGGCATCACATCGGGCCCTACCCGTGGCCACTGGTCCTACGCCTGATCCGCTATGTCAAGACAACCTTCCTGTACGCACGAACGCCCGCCTGGTCCAAGCGTGGCGTGCTGCGCCGTGATCATCACCGCTGCGCCTACTGCGAGGGTGTCGCCGACACAGTTGATCATCTGCTGCCCCAATCCCGCGGTGGAACCAACAGCTGGCAAAACACTGTGGCAGCCTGCACCCGCTGCAACAACCGCAAGGCCAATCGCACGCCGAGCGAGGCCGGAATGACTCTTGCCTGGAAGCCCGGCGCGCCGACCTGGCGTGAGGCCTACCATCGTCGGAGCTGATCAGCAGCAGATCATCTGCTGTTGATCACTAGTGGCTGACGCGCCGGTGTCATGACTGTCTGGGATCCGACCACATACCTGCAGTTCGCCGATGAGCGCTCGCGTCCGTTTGTCGATCTTCTCGGCCGCGTCAAAGCCACCCATCCGCAGCTGGTGGTCGACCTGGGCTGTGGACCTGGCCAGCTCACCGCCTCACTCGCCGATCGCTGGCTCGACGCGGAGATTCTCGGTCTGGATTCGTCACCAGAGATGATCCGGCAGGCCGCCGAGTTCGCGGGCCCACGAGTGAGGTTTCAGGTGCAGGATCTGCGTGACTGGCGACCGGAACGAGAAGTGGATGTGATCATCAGCAACGCCGCGCTGCAGTGGACTCCAGGACACCGTGATCTACTGCCGTCCCTGGTTTCATCGCTCAGCCCTGCCGGATGGTTGGCCTTTCAAGTACCGGGAAACTTTGACGAGCCAAACCATCGGCTCCTTCGCGAGCTGTCTGACGATCCGCGGTATGCGCCCAGGCTGAGAGAGGTCGAGTGGCCCACCGCGGCCGATGCCGCGACGTATCTGGATGATCTTGCTGGTCTGGGATGTTCGATTGATGCCTGGGAGACCACCTACCTGCACGTGCTGCGCGGGCCAGATCCGGTCTTCCGTTGGATGTCAGGCACTGCAGCCCGGCCTGTGCTTCAGGCGTTACCCGAAGATCATCGGCTGCAGTTCGTGTCGGAGTACCAGGAGCTGTTGCGCAAGGCTTACCCGCCGCGCCCGTACGGCACTGTGCTGCCCTTCCGGCGCGTCTTCATCGTTGCTCAACCGCCGGCCCGACACCCCCCTGTCGCCTGATACTGGTCTCCTCCGAGAGCGTCCGCAAGGTTTCCGGCAGCCGTAACCCACTGCGCTTCAGCTCGATCTCCGCCAACTTGTTGATCACCTCTCGGTCGCCGGATCGCCAGGCACGCACAGGATCATCGCTGATCTGGGCCAACACGTAGAGCGGCTGTGCCGCCATCGCCCGGAGTGCGAACAGGTCGAGGTCGGGGAGCGCATCCAGGAAGACTTGGGAAGCTCGAGCCTGGCGGTAGAACCGGATTCGTCGCGGCAGCCAGAAGGCAACCACAACGGTCACGGGAATGAGAAACACCAGCCAACCAACGATCAATGCCAACCGCTCGATGCTGGCCACCTGATCGTTGGCCGAAGTGATGAGGTTGCCGAGGGTCACCGAGGCAGCATCGAACGGACGTCGCAGCTGCTCACCAGCGACTGGCACCTTGGCTGCTTCGGCCGCGGCCTCACGAAAGTTCTCTGCCAAACGGGTAGCCGCCCGAGCTATTTCGCGGGCCGGCGTTGCCAGCACCTCGATCACTCGGTGCACAAAGATTCCGACGATGGCCCAGCCGATCGTCCAGAGCAGAACGAAGCCATCTCCGAACAGCTGGCCGATCATCTTCGCTGGGCGGTTCGCGTAGATACCCATGGCCGCGACACTACCCATGCGGGTAGCAGGTGGCAGGATGTCCCGGTGTCCCAGAGTGCAACGCCGCGACAGCCTCACGCTCGAGCTGCCCGATTCGGATGTCTGCTGCTGATTGTTGTCCTTGCGCTGGCCGGGTGCGGAATTCCACTGCCATGGCCGAATCCAGACCGCGACGGCGACACGCTTGACCGGGTAGCTGGGGCGCTGGCGGCTGGTCTCAGTGCGAAGGATCTTTCGGCCGTACCGTTCGTCGGCGCATCCGGCACAGCCGTCAACGGTCGATACCAGCCACTCGTCGCGAGCATGGAGCCGTCGAAACCGAGCGTGACCGTTACATCAGTCTCTCGGGACGGATCCTCAGCCACCGCAAGCCTGTTGTTCACCTGGACTTTTCCCGGCGTGCCGGAGCACTGGACGTACCCGACCGAGGTCAAGCTTGCCGAGGAGTCAGGGCAGTGGAAGACAAGCTGGCAGCCGAGCATCGTGCATCCGCAGCTTGATGGCACGAACCGGCTGTCGCAGCGGCGGCTGCATCCCGAGCGCGGGGAGCTGCTGGGGGAGGATGGCGTTCCGATCGTGGTGGACCGGCCCGTGTTCCGGATCGGAATCGACAGGTCGGCGGTGAGCGGCGAGGAAGCCAAAACGTCCGCGATCAGGCTGGCAAAAGTCGTCAATATCAACCCCAAGGCGTACGCGGCGAAGGTGGCTACCGCAGGTAACGAGGCCTTTGTTGTGGCGATCGTGCTCCGCATGAACGCACCCGATCTGCCACTCGGCTCCGAGATCCGCGCCATCCCGGGAGCGCTCTCGATCCGGACCGAGCAGATGCTCGCGCCGACCCGCGATTTCGCCCGGCCTATCATCGGCGCCGTTGGCGAGGCGACCAAAGAGGTCGTCGACCAGTCAGGCGGAGTAGTGGTGGGAGGAGACCAGGTCGGACTGTCGGGACTGCAGAAACGGTATGACGCCCAGATGCGGGGAACGCCCGGCGTGCGGGTGCAATTGGTAATCGCCAAGCCGGCCGGCAGCTCGACAAGCCCGTCTCCGACTCCGTCGGCTCCCGAAGCCGACCCTGTCATGCTGTTCGAGGCGATGCCCGTGCCCGGCAAACCGCTGACAACAACGCTGAACGGCGGACTGCAGCAGCTCGCCGAGAAGACTTTGGCGGCAACAAAACCGGCGAGCGCTCTGGTAGCCATCCGCCCATCGACAGGGTCAATCGTGGCGGCGGCCAACGGTCGCGGCAATCGTGGGCAGTCTCTCGCAACGGTAGGCCGGGCAGCTCCCGGGTCCACGTTCAAGGTCGTCTCCGCACTTGCGCTGCTGCGGGCAGGACTCACGCCGGAATCGCCAGTGAGGTGTTCACCGACAGTCACGGTGAATGGGCGAACCTTCAGCAACTACAACGACTACCCGAGCAGCCATCTGGGCACTATCACCTTCCGGACGGCGCTCGCCCAGTCGTGCAACACCGCCTTCATCGGTCAGCGAGGCAAGCTCGAAAAGGCGGCGCTGCGCGATGCCGCAGTTTCGTTGGGCTTCGGGACGGACTATGAGGTGGGCTTCCCGTCGTTCTTCGGCTCAGTGCCGAATGATCCGACCGCTACGGGCCGCGCGGCAGCAATGATCGGCCAAGGGAAGGTGGAGGCATCGCCCATGGCGATGGCCGCTGTGACGGCGTCAGTCGCGGCAGGCGAGACCGTGATACCCCACCTCATCGAGGGGACACAAGCCACCCCGAAGGGAAAGCCGCTGACCGCTCAAGAGGCCGGACAGCTTCAGGACATGATGCGCGCGGTGGTGTCCGACGGCAGCGGCCGCGTACTCGGCGATCTTGCCGGGCCTGCGGTACTGGCCAAGACCGGTACCGCGGAGTACGGCACCTCCAAGCCGCTGAAGACCCACGCCTGGATGATCGCGGCTCAAGACGATCTTGCGGTTGCCGTCTTCGTCAACGAGGGCAAGTCAGGCTCGGCCACAGCTGGGCCCCTGCTGCGGACATTCCTGGAGAAAGCCCGCTAGGGCTTACGGCGGAGCCCGCGCAATCATGCTCGCCGGCCTCCGACTGCGACGAGCCAACCTCGCCCATCACCTTCGACGAGCCCGGCGGACTCAAGCGCGGTCAGCGCTCCCAAGCACGTGGGAACACTGACGCCGGCCGCAAGAGCGATGTCCCCGACGGAGGTTCGGCGGCGAGCCGGAATGGCCTCGAACACCGCGAGTTGTGTCTCGTCAAGAGCATCGGTCGCTCGGCTGCTTCCCTGGGCGAGTGGCAGCATCGCCTGACCCATGTCGGAGATCAGCTCCAACACCTCCGCCGCGGAGGTGACCAGCACCGCCTGTCCGTTTCGGATCATGAGGTGCGTCGCCGTCGAAGCACGGGAATACACCGAACCAGGAACCGCCATCAACGGTCGCCCGCAAGAGATCGCCCAGCTAGCCGTATTACGCGCGCCTGAGCGCAGCGCTGCCTCCACTACGACAGTGCCGCGAGACATCGCGGCGATCAGCCGGTTGCGAGCCAGGAACCTCACCCGCGTGGGATGGGCTGCTGGCGGTAACTCCGACACCAGCAGCTGGTCCTTGGCCAAAGTCTCGAAGATCGAGGCATGGGCCGGTGGATAGGCCACGTCGACCCCATTGGCCAGTACACACACGGTCGGTCCGCCCGCAGCGAGTGCCGCCCGATGTGCAGCAACGTCGATGCCGAAAGCGCCACCAGAGAGGACAGTGACGCCTTGCTCGACAAGATCGGCGGCTAGGTCCGCAGCAATGCCATTCCCGTATGCTGTCGCAGCCCGGGAACCCACAATTGCGACTGATCGCTCCATCAGGTGGGCCAGGTGTCCGGGACCGCGCAACCACAGTCCGAGGGGCTCGCCGCCACGCCGCTGAACGCTCTCGGCGTGCCGCAGATCATCAAGACCACTGGGCCACTCGTCGTCTCCGGGAATGATGAAGCGCGCCGCTGCTGCTTTCGCCAGCCCATCGAAGGCGTCGACGGAAATCCGAGCGGCCCGCTCAGCTGTCGGCTCTCCCAGCACACCCTCGATGATCTTTGCCCAGGCGCCTTCGGCACCCAGGTTCTGCACCAACTCCGCGACCGAGGGATCACCGCCGTCGATCGCGCACGAGAGCATCATGCGCGCGCGCCGATCTGAGCTGATCATGTACTCACCCCACTTCCCTTCTCACGGCACCTGGCTGCTCGCCCCGCCGCATGGCCAACGCGATCGCAAGTTCGTCTCGGCCGGGCACATCGCGGCCCGCAAGATCAGCAATTGTCCAGGCGAGGCGCAATACCTTGTCGACGCCACGAGCGCTCAACCGACCGCGGTCCACGGCCTCGTCGATGGCCTGCAGGCCGTCCGGAAGGGGCAGGTGTCGGCGCAAGTAGGTGCCGGAGATCTCCCCGTTGGTCTGCCAGCCACTGCCGGCCAGGCGACGATGCTGCCGGTCACGAGCTTCCCGTACCCGCTCGGCCACTGCGGCCGAGGACTCCGACCGCTGCAGTGCTACCTTCAGGTGGGCCTTGCGCAGGGGCAGGAACGCCTGGTTGATGTCGATGCGATCGCGTATCGGCCCAGAGATCTTCTCCGCATACCGGCGTACCACCATGGGTGAGCACTGACAATGACCACCCGGAGTCGCGGCCTGTCCGCACGGACAGGGATTGGCGGCCAGTATGAGCTGGAAACGTGCCGGGAAGCGTGCATGCAGCTCGCTGCGGCCCAGTGTGATCATCCCCGACTCCAGCGGCGTACGAAGCGCCTCGAGGACCGCGGGCTGAAACTCCGGCGCCTCATCGAGAAATAGCACACCCTTGTGTGCACACGAGATCGCGCCGGGCTTGGCCATTCGCTGGCCGCCGCCGACGATGCTGGCAACCGATGCCGAGTGGTGTGGGTCACTGTATGGCGGTCGGGTGATGAGCTCATCGGCGAGGTTGAAGCCAGCAAGCGAATGCACCGCTGAGACTTCGAGGGCGTCGGGCACGTCGAGGTCGGGAAGCAGGCCTGGGACACGCTCGGCAAGCATGGTCTTGCCGACACCGGGCGGACCGTGGAAGAGCATGTGATGCCTGCCGGCTGCGGCTACTTCGCAAGCCCACTTGGCCTCCACCTGACCGACGACATCGGCCAGGTCGAGATGACGATTGGCGTGTCTGCCCGCACGCTCAGCTATCACCTCGATCGGCTCCACCGGCGGCATCGGGACACCTTGCAAGAAGGCGACCAGTTGAGTGATCGAGGCAATACCGAAGACCTCGATACCTGAAACCAGTTTCGCCTCTCCGGCCTGGCGCAGGGGCACGATCACCCTCGTGAAGCCAGTCTGCTGAGCAGCCAGGGTGGCGGGCAGAATCCCGCGTACCGGCCGGAGGCGACCGTCGAGGCCCAGCTCACCCAACAAGACGGTGCGGCGTAGCTCCTCGGCCCGGAAGACCCCTTGCGCGGCGAGCACCGCCGCGACGATCGCGGCGTCGTAATGACTGCCCGCCTTGGGCAGCGTGGCCGGGCTGAGATTGATGGTCAGCAGCGAGATCGGCCACTCCTGACCGGAGTTGCTGACCGCAGCCTTGCAGCGGTCGCGCGCCTGATAGAGAGCCGAGTCAGGCAATCCCACCAACACGGTGCGTGGCAGCCCGGCACCAATGTCGGCCTCCACCTCAACAATCCGACCCTCCAGGCCAACCAGCGCCACCGACCAGGCGCAGGCCGAGGCCACTAACCCACCGCCCGCACGTGGGTCAGGGAGGGCTCCTGACCTGGCGCCAACGCCACGCCGATTGCGTCCAGCCGGATGGTCGAAGTCTTAATGTGATGCTCGCGCATCCAAATGGCCGCCAGCTGCCGCAGCGTCCGCATCTTGGCAAATGTGATCGCCTCAAGGGGATGACCGAATCCACGTCCGCTTCGGCATTTCACCTCGCAGAAGACCAGCGTTAACCCGGTCGGACCAGCATCCGCGGCGACAATGTCGATCTCTCCGAGCCGGCAGCGCCAGTTCCGCTCCAGCACCCGCATACCTTGCCGCTCCAACTCGGCGCACGCCAGCTCCTCTCCGCGTACGCCAATCTGCTGCTTGGACTCGCTCGGCATCGCACACCTCCGAACGGAAGCATGTGGACGCCGAGCCGAAACGTGCGGTGGCACCGAAATCTGTGGAAACCGGCCGATTCTGAGTTGTGGAAACCACCGCGGTGTCGGTCCTCAGTGGGCCGCGCGATCGCCGATGGGTAGTGCGCGCCTTGGCACGCGCCTCCTGACGCACTTGGCACCGCTTACGTGGACGTGGCACTAGCTGCAGATGGTGCGGAGTCCAACCAAGTGATGCAGAGTGGGGCGAAGGTGTTGAAGTGCCCTCGTACCTGATCAAGCCCTAGCCGCCCGCCTGCCCGAGAGCTCCGGAGTCAGTGCCCTCCGGCGATTGACCGTGCCCTCTCCGCTAGATAGCCGGAGCGCCTCGAGCGGCTCATCGAACGACGCCGACTGGCCGAGAACCCGTTCGCAAGGGAGACGGCGGAGCTGGATTGTCCGGTGTTGCCGGCTACCTCCTGATCCTCGAGTTCCGCAATGCGCTGGAAGCGCGGTTTTGTGTTCGGATCAGTCAGAGCGCGACCGATCTTGGTCGCAGTGAGGTTCCAGCGATGGTCTTGAAGACCTAAGCGCTCACGCGCGACAGCGTTAGCGTGCTGCTCGCAGATGGCGCCCCTCAGGACTTGCCCTCGATGCGACACCGTAAAGTGATGGGTCGCCGCGTCATCACAACAACTGCAAGGTTGCGCCACTTTTTGCCCTCCCGTCGTGGTCAGAGCGCTCTTGAAAAGTAGATCGACGGTAAGGGATCAGTCCGCCACAGTGTCGTTTACGGGCCTACTCGGCGTATCGCCACGGCGGGGACCACCCGGCAATCAACAGATGATCACCGAGGGAGCTGTCGCGTCTCGACGATCTCGCTGCAGATCGTGATCAACTTGCGATTCTCGCTCTGAGAGACCCGTCGCAGGTACGCGAATGCTTGATCGGCATCGATGCCCAGCCTCTCCATCAAGATTCCCTCTGCCTGTCCGATGATGGTGCGGCTCGTCATGGCGACGCCACGGCCATGAATCTCCCGCTGGGCGGCAAACGCAACTGAGATCTGCGCGGCCAAGGCCTGAGCGATTGCGTACTCATTTGGCCCGAAGGGGTCACGCGAATCCGAATACAGATTGAGCGCCCCGTATGAGTCGGCACCGTCAGAGTCAGGGCTCGTATAGAGCGAGAGCGACATGATCGCTTTGATGCCTAAGACGGACACCGCGCGTGGGGTCCACTCTGGCCACCGAGACTCCTCGCTCAGATTCCGGCTTATCACGGTCTCTCGCCCGCGCACGGCGTCCAGGCACGGGCCCTCGTGAAGCTGGTATTGGAGGGCATCGCCGCGCCGCACCACGTCATCGAAGGCTACGGGTGTGGAAAGCTCGCCACCCTGCACGACTGAGATGCCGGCATGATCACAACCATCAATGATCGTCACGGCAAGATCAACAGCGAGCCGAAGCATCTCTGTTTCATTCCGGGCGGCAGACAGCTCTCTCGCCGCACGAGCGAAGCCTTTAACCCCGCTAATCCCGATGGCTCTCATTGGGCCTGCCGTCTCAGATTCTGATGCTAAAGCAACCTGCCACAAGCCTCCCCGCACAACGACGCTGCGCGAGTACGACATCACCTGCGGCTATTAAATACTCTGTTGCGTCTTTTGGCTACATGCATGCGCTTTTCGGATGGTCTAGACGCAACCGCCTGAGGTTCGCCCTCAAAGCTGGCTGGTTTGACCGGTGCGTTGCGAGACCGACGGCAGGCCTGCGAGCGGCCCATCCGGTCGGGCTCGTGGCAGCGGAGGCTCCTCGATGGTGTCCCGCCCGCGTCGCTCGAGCTCCTCATCGAGCTGCTCGACAAGATGGATTGTGCTGGTCCGCACTGTCTCCGCCATCCCGGGGCCAAACTGGTCCATCATGGCCCGCTCCTTGTGGGTCTTGGGCGCCGCGAATCGCTGGTGGAGGATTGTCCCGCCCGGCACGGGCTCGAACTCCGTCGTCGCGACGAAACGGAGAGGGCCCATCGGTGTCGGGACGGTGTACCGGTTGGTGAAATAGTCGTAGGGACGCCAGTCGAGGATCTCCTCGATCGTCGGCGCGCTCTTGCCGTGCATGCAGTGGTTGGTGGCCCCAACCCCTCGGCGGTTGCCCGGCGCGATCACCTCCATCCCGGTCACCCCAAGCTGCCAATTGATCCGTCGCCCGGGCGTCGTCACGAACTCCCAGGCGACCTGGGGCGGGGCCGATGTCGACGTGTCGACCTGGTAGACCGCCTGGCGCTTGTCCACGATGACCCGGGTGCGCGACTCCTCCTCCTGCCAGCGTCTGCCAAGGTCGTGGACCCACACGGATACGGTGCCGATCTGCTGGTACATCTCGCTAGAGGCGCGCATACCGAGCGCGGACACATCGATATCCATAGCGTCGACGCACTGCTGGCTGAACAACGCGTATGCCTTGATGCCCATCGAGGCGATCACGTCGTTCTTGAGCAGCCGATGGACGAGGATGACATCGGGTCCCAGCAGCTCCTCCCGGCCGGCGACGCGCTGGCGCAGAATCGTGCCGTGGTGGACGACGAACTTCAAGTTGAGTACGGGGATGCGTACGCACGCATTGCACTCGCACGACGTCGCCTGGCGAACGTCACGGCGTCGCCGCCGGAAGCCGAAGTAGCAGCGCTCGATCGTGTCGAGGAGCAGCGACCCATCCAACTTCTCCGTGATCGCGAACATGAACGCCGCATCGCCCTCGAGCTTGGCGAGCCGAAAGGCGGGTCGTAGCGCGCTGACGATCGTGCTCATCAGATCCGCGAGGATGTCCTGCGCGTGATCGAGCTCGACGCCAGCGAGGTAGCCCGTGTATCCCGAAATGTCGGTAAGCAGGAGACAGGCTGACTCAGTTGCCATCGGCGAGCCCCTTGGGAACCGGGGCCAGCCTGCTAGGAGTGTGACCGGCTCGGGGATGCATCCGTTCTCCTCGGCCAGGGTTGGGAGGCGGCAAGGGGGGTGGACTTGACAGCGACCCTGGAGCCGACCGTCGGAAGGCCCGCCCTCCCGAGCGCAATCTACCGCGCCTGGCGCGTGATCACACCGGCACAGGCTTCCGGCGCCTTTCCAAACAACCACGAGCGATCCGAGGGGACGGCCAAGGGGACCGTGAAAATAGTGGTCGGGCGTGCCGTCGGCACATGCTGTACCTAGCTTCCTCACGCTGTACATGGCATGCACGCCATGTACAGCATCAACACCCCACGCAGCGTGGGTTATTGACACGTTCGCATCAGACTGCGGTTGGGGATTTTCGAGTCAAAGCGCGAGCGCGGAAAATAATCAGCTCGTTTTGGGGACCTCTAGGTCACTGTGGGCGATCTCTTCGATTGACACGTCGCGGAAGGTCAGCACCTTGGCGCTCTTCACGAAGCGAGCCGGACGGTACATGTCCCAGACCCATGCATCGCCCATCGAGACCTCGTAGTACACGTCACCACCCTCGGTGCGCACCTTGAGGTCGACCGCGTTGCACAGGTAAAACCGGCGCTCGGTCTCGACCGCGTAGGTGAAGATGCCGACGACATCCTTGTACTCGCGGTAGAGCTGAAGCTCCAGCTCGCTTTCGTACTGTTCAAGATCTTCAGCACTCATTGACGTCGCTCGCCGCGAGGGCCGGAACTCGCTTCGCTCCTGCTGTTTTCATTGAACTTCGACTCTAGCCGTTCGGGAGACGTTGACGAAGCGCATCCGATGGGCGGCCGAGGGCCCGTACGCGTCAAGCTTCTCCTGGTGAAGCGGCGTGCAGTAGCCCTTATGCTCACTGAACTCATACTCGGGATACAGCTGGTCGAGTTCGCACATGATCCTGTCCCGGGTCACCTTGGCAATGATCGATGCAGCCGCAACACATGCCACGACCTGATCGCCCTTCCACACGCCGAGGCCAGGGACGCCGAGCCCATCCACGCCGAAACCGTCGGTCAACACGTACGTCGGCGTCACATCGAGCCGCGACAACGCCATCCGCAAAGCCATCACATTCGCCACATGCATGCCTAGTGCGTCGCACTCGCCAGGCTCGATGCACGCCACCGCCCAACAGACGGCCTTTTGCGTGATTTCGGCATACAAACGCTCCCGCTGCAAGGCCGTGAGCAGCTTGGAGTCTTTCAGTCCGGCGATTTGTCGTGACTTGGCGTCGCTCAGGATCGTCGCGGCCGCCACGAGGGGTCCCGCGCAAGCTCCACGACCCGCCTCGTCAGCACCGGCGACGGGGTAGAGGCCCATCTTCTGCAATGCGCGCTCATATCCATAGATACCGCTGTTGCGCTTCACAAGCAACGGCGTTGCGGTGTTGGTCACGGGCATCAGCAGTTCACCCCAGCAGGTTTGATCACCGCTCTTTCGGGCGCAGGTTTCTTGGGATCGGGGACTTTGGCGAATGTGGCGGGCCGCTGCAGCCGGCTAGCTCGGTCGAAGGGCGCCACGATGGCGAAGGCCGGCCCAACTACATCAGAGATCGAGACGAATGCCGCCTGCCCGGTCCGCTGCCTCGTCGAAATATCGGAGAGATGGCAGCGGGAGTCGGCGCTCAGGTCGCGGTGATCACCCATGACGAAGATCCGGTCCTTTGGTACCACCACTTCAAAGCGCACATCGGAGGGGTTGACCTGGACATCGTCGGGATCGGCGTAGAGATAGCCGCTTTCGTTGAGGGAGTGGCCGTTGACGCTGATGCGGCCTCTGCTGGTGCAACAGACGACCTTGTCCCCCGGCATTCCAATGACCCGCTTGATCAGATGGCCGGGCGTGCTCTTGGTGGGCAGCCCGATGAATTCGAGGGCTTTGTCCCACGGAGCTGGATCAGCTGGCCCGCCATCCAGCCAGCCACCTGGATCGGAGAAGACGACGACGTCGCCCCGCTGGAAGTCGGTGAGCTTCTGCACAACCACCCGGTCACCTACCAAGAGCGTGTTCTCCATCGACTGGGAGGGGATGATGAACATCTGCCCGACGAAGGCGCGGAGCAATGACGACACCACTACTGCACCGACAACCACGATAAGCAGTTCCCGGAGGAAGGCCCAAGCACGCCACCCGATTGTCTTTGGCTGGTTCTGGATCTGGTTCACTTTGTCGCTGGCCATCGTCGGAGCTGCGGGGGGACTCTGGTGCGTGGTCAACAGCTGGCCTCAGCTCCGGCGGTAATCGTTGCTACGTCTGGCGCCGGCTGCTTGCCGGACGGGACGGTGTCAAACGTATCCGGAATGGGCAAGCGGTGCCGACGGTCCAAAGGCCAAACGACAGCAATCGCGCGGCCGACGACCAGATCTTGCGACACGAATGCATTCTGACCCGTGGGGCCCCCGGCTTGCACGTTATTGAGGTGGCACCGCGAGTCGCGGCTGTGATCACGGTTGTCTCCCATCACAAACAGATGGGCCTTGGGGACAACAACATCGAACTCAATGGCCGATGGCCGGGTGGGTGTGCCGTCGGGATCGGTGATCAGGTATGGGCTCTCATCGAGGGGTTGGCCGTTGACCATCACCCGATCGGCCGCATCGCAGCACATCACGCGATCCCCAGGCAGGCCAATAACCCTTTTGATCAAGTGCTCGGTGCTGGTGTCGGGAAGTACGCCGACGAACTGCAACGCTTTCCCGATCGGTCCGCGCTCGCGCGCGGAGGCATTGCCGATGAGCCAGTTGCCGGGATTCTTGAACACGATGACCTGTCCGCGTTTGGTCGCGCTGAGCTTCTCTACGACAACGCGGTCGTCGACCTGGAGCGTGTTCTGCATCGAGGTCGACGGGATCAGGAACATCTGGCCCACAAATCCGCGCAGCAGCGAGGCGACAATGACCGCACCAACGATGACGGTTATCAGTTCCTTGAAGAAGGCCACCACGTGCTGGCCGAAACTTAGATTCTCCGCCTCCGGAGCGTTGGATCCAGTTTGCGCAGGCTCCAGATCTCCGACCGGCTGCAAGGCGCGCCGCGGTACCGCTTTCGCCCGCCGGTGCACAGTGGCCTGCCAGCGATCAGCTGGCGTCGCGCTTTTCTTTGATCTTGGCCGCTTTGCCGCGCAGCCCTCGCAGGTAGTAGAGCTTCGCGCGGCGTACGTCGCCGCGGCGTTCCACCTCGATCTTGTCGATGATCGGGCTGTGCAGTGGGAACGTACGCTCCACGCCGACTCCGAAACTCACCTTACGAACCGTGAAGGATTCCCGGATTCCATCGCCAGCTCGGGAGATCACCACACCGGTGAAGACTTGGATTCTCGAGCGAGTGCCCTCGACGACCTTGACGTGCACCTTGACGGTATCGCCCGGCCGGAAGGCGGGAAGATCGCTGCGCATCGACGCTTGGTCGAGCTCGTGAATGAGCTTGCTCATGAGACGTTCCTCGCCAGTGCCACAGGTCACTAAGATCGTGCATCTAGTTGAAGCGCCTCCCTGCAGCGAACGTTCCCCCTGTGGCAGGTGTCGTAAAAGCAGGACGGCAGCGGTCAAGTCTGCCACATCCGATAGATGCGACGAAATCGCCAAGGATGAAGCAGGTTTGGCCTCTCTTCAGCTCAGAATGGTCGCGGCAGCCCGCCAGAGAGTTGTCTGCAGAGACGGTGTCACCGAGGCGAACTCCACCCTGCCACCTTGTCTCGCGGGGTATAGAGTTCCACGACGATGGCGTGCACCGGAACCTCAGATGCATGCCGGAGAGGATCATGGTGGACGAGGAGTTTGGTGGTGAGTGAAGGCGCGGCTGCAGCCCACGACGTCCTGCTGGTGGGCGGCGGCGGCGCGGGACTGCGGGCGGCGATTGCCATCGCAGAGACCAATCCCAGTCTGAGCGTGGCCGTGGTCTCCAAGGTTTATCCCATGCGCAGCCATACCGTGTCGGCCGAAGGCGGAGCAGCCGGCGCGATCGCCGAGGACGACACTCTGGATGAGCATGCCTACGACACCGTCTCCGGTAGCGACTGGCTGTGTGACCAAGACGCCGTGGAGGCGTTCGTACAAGAGGCGCCCCGCGAACTGCTGCAGCTCGAACACTGGGGGTGTCCTTGGAGCCGCCAACCGGACGGGCGGATCGCCGTACGCGCCTTCGGCGGCATGAAGAACATGCGCACCTGGTTCGCGGCGGACAAGACCGGTTTCCACATGCTGCACACGCTGTTTCAAACATCGCTGAAGTATGGAGACATCAAGCGATACGACGAATGGTTCGTCACACGGCTTCTTGTCGACGACGGACGGGTGTACGGAGTCGTGGCGATCGATCTCATGACCGGCCGGATCGAGGTGATCACCGCAAAGTCGGTCGTACTGTGCAATGGCGGTTCCGGCAAGGTCTTCCCGTACACCACCAACGCCGCAATCTGCACAGGTGACGGCATGGCGCTGGCCTACCGGGCAGGTGCGCCGCTCAAGGACATGGAGTTTGTCCAGTACCACCCAACCGGGCTGCCATTTACAGGCATCCTGATAACCGAAGCGGCGCGCGCCGAAGGTGGCTGGCTGCTCAATAAGGACGGCTACCGCTACCTTCAGGACTACGACCTCGGCAAGCCTGAGCCCACGCCGGTGCTACGCAGCATGGAGCTCGGACCACGAGACCGGCTGTCACAAGCCTTTGTCCATGAAGCCGATAAGGGCCGCACCATCGAGTCGCCATACGGGCCGATCGTTCATCTCGATCTGCGCCACCTGGGCGCGAAGCTGATCGACACCAGGCTTCCCATGGTGCGTGAGCTGTGTTTGAAGTATGAGCGCATCGACCCTGTCAAGGATCTGATCCCCGTCCGGCCGGTAGTGCACTACATGATGGGCGGGGTACACACCGACATCAATGGCGCGACTCCCATCGAAGGGCTCTTCGCGGCTGGGGAGACCGCATGCGTGACCATCAACGGTGCAAACCGGCTTGGATCCAACTCGCTGCCGGAGTGTCTGGTCTTCGGCGCCCGAGCAGGCAATGCCGCTGCGGAGTACGCCTCCAGCGCCACAGGCCCGCCCGCGGTCGTAATGCGCCAGGCCGAGGACGAGACACGGCAGCTGAATCAGTTGATCTCGCCCCAAGAGGGAACTGAGCGAACCGCCGACATCCGCGAAGCGATGCAGTCAACCATGGAGGAGAGTGCAGGGATCTTCCGCTCCGGCGACTCGCTAGCCAAAGGCGTCGACCAACTAGCTGAGCTTCAGCAGCGAGTGCAGCGCGTCGCGCTCATTGACGGGACCCGTGCATTCAACACCGAGCTTGTAGCCGCTCTGGAGTTAACGAACATGCTCGACATTGCCGAGTGCATCCTGCACTCCGCGTTGCAACGTGAGGAGTCGCGCGGCGCCCACCAGCGGACTGACTTCACCTCGCGCGACGACTCGCGTTTCCTTGATCACGCGCTGGTCTACCGCGAGTCCGACGGAACACCGAGGATTGAGCGGTTGCCAGTGACAATTACACGATGGCCACCCGGCGAGCGGGTGTACGGGAGGTAGCCATATGGCCGACAGCATCCAGATGCACGTCACGCGGTACTCGCCCGGCGATCCCGCGCCCACTGTCGCCGCGTACGAGGTGCCGGCGAGAAACGACTGGGCGATTCTCGACGGGCTGAATTACATCAAGGACCACGTCGACGGGAGCCTTTCGTATCGCTGGTCCTGCCGGATGGGCATCTGCGGGAGCTGCGGGATGAACGTCGAGGGTGAGCCGAAGTTGACCTGTGCCACGTTCCTCACCGACTACGCGCCTGGGCCGGTCCGAGTCGAGCCGCTGAGCAACTTCCCGATCGTTCGTGACCTGGTGGTCGACATCGAGGACTTCATGGAGAAGCTGCCGCGGGTCAAACCGTGGATCATCCGCGACGACGACGTAACCGTGATCGACGGCGAGTACCTCCAGACCCCAGAGGAGCTTGAGGAATACAAGCAGTTCAGCAACTGCATCAACTGCATGTTGTGTTACGCCGCCTGCCCGATCTACGGCCTCGAGCCGGACTTCATCGGGCCCGCTGCGATCGCCCTTGCTGAGCGCTACGACCTGGACTCGCGTGACCGCGGACAGCGAGAACGGCTTGATGTCCTCATTGAGAAGGAAGGCGTGTGGGGCTGCACATTCGTCGGTGAATGTACCAAGGTCTGCCCGAAGCACGTCGACCCGGCAGGTGCCATCCAGCGATACAAGCTCAAGGCCGCGCAAGAAAACCTCATGGCATTCCTGCTCCCCCGGGCTGCTCGATGACTGCGCCGGTCACCTACCGCCAGCCCGTGTCCAGGCTGTGGTGGTTGAAGAAGCGGAACTACTTCCTGTTCGTGATGCGGGAGCTCAGCAGCATCTTCGTGGCGTGGTTCGCGGTGTTTCTGATGATCATGATCGTTGCGATCGGACGGGGCGAGGGTTCGTACCAGCGGTTCGTGGACTGGGCCGCCACACCCGTCGTGGTTGTGATCAATGTTGTTGCCCTGGCCTTCCTCATACTGCACACGGTGACGTGGTTCGCGCTCACTCCGCAGGCCATGGTGGTTCGGGGGCCTGGCGGCCGTCAGGTGACACGCATCAAGGAGGTTCGCGTCGCTGGCCGGCTGGTGCCAGCAGCGACGGTGGTTCGCGTGGGGGGCCGGATACCGGCAGGTCTCGTGATCGCCTCCCAGTACGCGGGACTCATTGTGGTGTCCGCATTCATCACCTGGCTGGTGCTCCGATGACCAAGCGGCACATCGAGCCAATTCTGTGGCTGCTCTTTAGCGGGGGCGGCGTAGTGGCGGCGGTGTTCCTGCCCATCCTGGTCGTGCTGTTCGGGCTGGCGATACCCCTAGGGTGGGTGCACCCTGACTTCAACCAGCTGTACGCCGTCGTCAGTCATTGGCTCACTCGCCTGGTCCTACTGGGCATGCTTGTCCTCATGCTCTTTCACTGGGCACACCGGTTCAGGTACACCCTGCACGACGGACTCCAGCTGAGGGCGTTGGCGACGCCGATTGCGGTGCTCTGTTACGGCGGCGCGCTGGTCGGATCGATCGCCGCATTAATAATCGTTTGGACTTTCTGATCGCCTCGACGCGACGAGGGCACCTGCAACACCTTTGACGCACTCCGCATCACTTGGTTGGACTCCGCACCATCTGCAGCTAGCGCCACGTCCACGTAAAAGGTGCCAGGTGGCGTCAATGACGTGCGTGCGAAGGCGCGAACTACCCGGTCACCAACACATTGCACAAGCAGGCGTATGACAATCCGGGGGCGCTATACAACGTCAGCGGACCACGTAGTATGAGGCCGTGGAATCAGCAAAGGCCAAGATCACGCGTAATGGGCAAGTCTCGTTGCCAGCCGAATTGCGGCATCGCTGGGGAGCCACCGCGGTATTGGTCATCGACCGGGGAGACTACGCGATCGTGCGGCCCATCCCTTTGGACACGATCGCCGCGTTGCGCGGGGCGTACGCCGGTCCCGGGCCAGTGTCCGAGCTGGCGCGAAAGGCTGAACGGGAATCCGAAACCGATAATCGCACGGGACGCGAGAGAAGCCAGCGTTGACAGTTCTCGACGCCTACGCGGTGCTGGCATACCTGCGGGGCGAACCATGCGCAGACGACGTTGCGAGGCTGCTGCGCGCCCCGAGCATTCTGACAGCGGCCAACGCCGCCGAGGTCCTCGACCAACTCGTCCGCGTCTATCACTCTGACGCCGATGACGTGCACGCCGACATCGCACTCCTCACGAACGCCGGCATGCAGGTCATGCCTGTGAGTGCCGACCAAGGGCTGCTGGCAGGCCGACTGCGGGCCAGGCACTACCACCGGGAACGGTGCGCGGTCAGCCTCGCTGATTGCAGTGCGGCAGCCACCGCGTTAAGCGAGCAATTACCACTTGCGACATCAGACCACGCGCTTGCGACGGTTGTGCGCACCGACGGCGGGACCGTCCATCCACTTGCGGACAGCAACGGCGTAAAGCCCTGAGCCCGAGAGCTCAGTCCTCTTCCTCGACCTCTTCCCTGCGGGGTGCTGCCTTCGGCCAGTGGGAGCCGCCATGGGAGAGGGCACTAATCAGGTCCCGGTTGAGCCTGGAGATCGTCTCAAGCGGAATCGCTTTGGGACAGACAGCGGTGCACTCACCGATATTGGTGCAGCCACCGAATCCTTCCGCATCGTGCTGGGCCACCATGCCCACCACCCGCGAGTAGCGCTCGGGCTGGCCTTGGGGCAGCAGGCCAAGGTGAGTGATCTTTGCGGCGGTGAACAGCATCGCCGAGCCGTTGGGGCAGGCAGCGACGCAGGCCCCACAGCCTATGCAAGTCGCGGCGTCGAATGCCCGGTCGGCATCACGTTTGGGTACCGGGTTGGCGTGCGCATCCGGAGCGGTGCCGGTAGGCGCCGAGATGTAGCCGCCGGCCTGGATGATCCGATCGAACGCGCTGCGATCCACCACAAGGTCTTTGATCACCGGAAACGGATCGGCTCGCCAGGGTTCGACGTCGATTACGTCGCCGTCGGAGAACGAGCGCATGTGTAGCTGACATGTCGTGGTTTGCCCCGGGCCGTGCGCGACGCCGTTGATGACCAGACCGCACATGCCGCAGATGCCTTCACGGCAGTCGCTGTCGAAGGCAATGGGATCGTCGCCCTGGAGCGTCAAGCGTTCATTCAGCACATCCAGCATTTCCAGAAACGACATGTGCTCGGAAACGTCGCTGACCCTGTAGACGGCCATCTTCCCTTTGGCGCGTGGGTTCGCCTGCCGCCAGACACGAAGAGTCACATTCATTTGTAACTTCGCTGTTTCATCTCGACGTATTCATAAATCAGCCGCTCCTTGTGCAGGATCGGCCGCTTGTCCTCACCGCCGAATTCCCAGGCTGACACGTACGCGAACTCCTCATCATCCCGCAATGCCTCGCCGTCTGGGGTTTGGCTCTCCACCCGGAAGTGGCCGCCGCATGACTCGCGTCTGACCAGCGCATCGATACACATCAATTCACCGAGCTCGAAGAAGTCCGCGACCCGACCGGCCCGCTCGAGTGCCTGGTTGAGCTCCTCATTGGTGCCCAGCACCTTGACGTCGGACCAGAACTCCTTCTTCAGCTCTCGAATCCGGGTAAGCGCCTTGCGCAGCCCCTCTTCGCTCCGCTCCATCCCGCAGTAGTCCCACATGAGGCGCCCCAACTCCTTGTGGAAGGAATCAACGGTCCGGCTGCCGTCCACCGACAGCAGCTTGTTGATCCGTGCACGCACCGTCGCGACAGCGTCGATCACGGCTGGATGGGCCGGATCAACCTTCGGGAACGGCCCGTCTGCGAGGTAGTCGTTGATCGTGTTCGGAAGCACGAAGTAGCCATCGGCGAGGCCCTGCATCAAAGCGCTGGCGCCCAGCCGGTTCGCCCCATGATCGGAGAAATTGGCTTCACCGGTGACATAGAGCCCAGGAATGGTGGCTTCCAGGTCGTAGTCGACCCATAACCCGCCCATCGTGTAGTGCACGGCCGGGTAGATCCGCATTGGTGTTTGGTAGGGGTCCTCGCCTGTGATCTGCGCGTACATGTGGAAGAGGTTGCCGTACTTGGCTTCGACAGTCTGGCGGCCGAGCCGCGTTATTGCGTCAGCGAAGTCCAAATAGACCCCGAGCCCTCCGGGCCCGACGCCGCGGCCTTCGTCGCAGACGTTCTTGGCAGCACGGGAGGCGATGTCACGTGGTACCAGGTTGCCGAAGGCGGGGTAGAGGCGCTCCAGGTAGTAGTCACGCTCCGCCTCGGGGATCTCCCGAGGGTCGCGCTTGTCCTCGCCGCTCTTGGGTACCCAGATCCGGCCGTCGTTGCGCAATGACTCGCTCATCAACGTCAGCTTGGACTGGTAATCGCCGCTGACCGGAATGCAGGTGGGGTGGATCTGGGTAAAGCAGGGATTCGCGAAGTACGCACCCTTGCGATAGGCCCGCCAGGTGGCGGTGACGTTGCACCCCTTGGCGTTGGTGGACAGGAAGAACACGTTGGAATAGCCGCCAGTGGCGAGCACGACCGCATCGGCAAAGTAGGTCTCAATGGTCCCGGTCACCATGTCGCGGATGACTACGCCGCGGGCCTTGCCATCGACCACGATCAGCTCGAGCATCTCGTGCCGAGTGTGCATCTCGACCGTGCCGGCGGCGATCTGGCGTTCCAAGGCCTGGTACGCGCCGATCAGCAGCTGCTGGCCCGTTTGGCCGCGAGCGTAGAAGGTCCGGGAGACTTGCACGCCCCCAAATGACCGGTTGTCAAGCAGGCCGCCATATTCGCGGGCGAACGGCACTCCTTGGGCGACGCACTGGTCGATAATTTCGACGCTCACCTCAGCCAACCGGTAGACATTGGATTCCCGAGCGCGAAAGTCTCCGCCCTTGACGGTGTCGTAGAAGAGCCGATAAACCGAATCCCCGTCGTTGCGGTAGTTCTTGGCGGCGTTGATGCCGCCCTGCGCGGCGATGGAATGTGCGCGCCGCGGTGAGTCCTGGTAGCAGAAGCAGGTCACGTTGTACCCTGCCTCGCCAAGAGTTGCTGCCGCTGAAGATCCGGCCAGTCCGGTGCCAACGATGATCACACTCAGCTTCCGGCGGTTGGCGGGACTGACGAGTCTGGCGCGGAAGCGGTGTTCCTCCCAGCGCCTATCGATGGGGACCTTCGGCGCTTTGGTATCAGCGATGTCAGCGCCCTCTATATAGAACGAGTTGGCATCGAGCGAGTCGAGCAGCTCGGAGTTGGTCACCTGGACCTCACGATCTTCCGAGTGCAATCGCCCATCAGCTCACGAACCCGAACAAGATGGCGAATGGAGGGATCAGGAAGCCAATCGTGATCACTCCGGCCATCGCGTACGCGAGGATGTTCAGGCGTTGTCGCGCGAGGCTGGAGGTGTTGGCGCCGAGCGTTGTCAAGGCGCTCCACGTGCCATGCCGGATATGGAGGCCGACCGCGATCATCGCGATCGTGTACGCCAGAACCACCGACCAGATCTGGAAACCGTTCACGACACGGTCGTATGGTTCGGCGGCAGCGCCGCCGGGGTGGATCGTGTTCCAGGTCAAGTGCAGCAGGTGGTAGATCACGAAGAGCAAGATCACAACACCTCCCCAGCGCAGCGTGAACGAGGCATACGTCCGCTGCACCCCAGTTCGGGACTTGTTGCTGTAGTACCGCCTGGTACCGCCGCGCGCCTTATGGGCTCGCGACCACAGGCTGAAGGCGGCGTACATGTGGGCCAGAACGCTGGCGATCAGAACAATACGGATGACCCAGAGTGCGCCGCTGTAGGGAAGGATCGGCTGACCCAGGGTCCTCAAGTGATGGGCATATTCGTTGAATGCCTCCGGCCCGGCGAAGACTTTGAAGTTGCCGTACATGTGGGCCAGCAAGTAACCGATCAAGATCAGGCCGGTGATGGCCATCAGGGCCTTGAGCGCAACAGTTGACCTGGTCGCCTGCTGGGCCGGGGTCAAGGAAATTGTCGCCACGCAGCCACATTAGAACTCTGGCCGCCCTAACAGCGATATGAGGCCAGTGTGATCACTGGTGTTTTTAGACACATGTTCCTATCTGCGCTTGCTGGAGCAGCGCATCCGACCAGAGCGCCACCAGGTCGAGTCGTACGACTTCCAGCCTATTGGCGCTGCTCGCGCGGCCGACGCTCGCAGCGCGGCTAAGGCCTTTCCTCGAGCTCAGACTTCGGCAGCAGGTCTGGCCGCCGCTGTCGCGTCCTTGCCAGCGCCTGTTCGCGACGCCAGGTGGCGATCTTCTCGTGATGCCCGCTCAAGAGCACGTCCGGAACGTCCAGCCCGCGCCAGCTAGGCGGTTTGGTGTAAACCGGTCCCTCGAGTAGGCCTTCATTCTCGGCACCGTGCGACTCCTCGATCAAAGACTCCGGATTGCCGATCACTCCCGGCAAGAGGCGAACCACAGCTTCGATGACGACGAGGGCCGCGACCTCTCCGCCGCTCAGCACATAGTCGCCGATGCTCAGCTCGTCGACTCTCATGCGCCGCGCCGCATCTGCCACGACGCGGGCGTCGATCCCCTCATAGCGGCCGCAGGCCAAGATCAAATGTTGCTCAGTGGCCAGCTCCTGGGCTAGGGCCTGGTTGAAGGTTCGTCCGGACGGGGAGAGAACCAGCAGTCGCGGGTCGCGCTGGCCAGACGTCAATGCGTCCACAGCCAATCCCCACGGCTCCGGACGCATCACCATGCCTGCGCCTCCCCCATACGGCGTGTCGTCAACGGTCCGATGCCGATCGGAAGTCCAGCTGCGAAGATCATGAATTCGAAGATCAACGATCCCACTCTCGATCGCCTTGCCGACAAGTGATAGGCGCAGTGGTTGAAAGTACTCGACGAAGATCGAGACGACGTCAATCTTCATCAGCGTCGTTCCGGTCATCGAGCAACCCGGCGATGTCGACGACAGTGAGGCAACCAGCCTCAAGATCAACCTCAGGCACTAGTGCTGCCACGAACGGCACCAGCCGAGGGCCGCTGGCCGTCTCGACCTCCAACACGTCTTGGGCTGGTAGGTGCAAAACCGACCTAACTTCACCGACCTGGACACCAGCCAGTGTGGTCACTCGCAAGCCGATCAACTGCCTGTCATAGAACGCATCCGGTTCGACCGGCCGCTCGTCAAGCTCAATAGTGGAAGTCAAGACCGTGCCGCGCACAGCATCAGCCGCAGCCAGATCGTCCAGCTCCGCGAACTTGACCAGCAGGTGGCTGGATTGATCACGAACTGAACTCACCGTGAAACGGCGGCCGCCCCCCTCTTCGGTGAGCACGTGACCCGGGGCGAAACGGCGTTCGGGCTCATCGGTCCGAAGTTCGATCACGACCTCGCCCCGTACGCCGTGCGGTCGTCCAATGACGCCGACGATGGTCTCCACCGTCATTCGCCTTCTCCGTTGCGTCGCTGCCCGGCGGCTGTTCAGCGGCGGCGGCCACCCGCGCCGCGGCGGGAGGCCTTGTCGACGTCAACGAAGTCGATCCGTACGTCCTGGCTTGCCGCGAGCGCCCCGATCACGGTGCGCAATGCAGTGGCGGTACGGCCGGCCCGCCCGATGACCTTGCCAACGTCGTCCGGGTTGACTCGAACCTCAAGCATCCGCCCGCGTCGGAGTTCCTTGTCCTTGACGGTCACATCGTCAGGGTGCGAGACGATCCCGCGGATCAGGTGCTCGAGCGCGTCGGCGAGCATTTAGGACTCGCTGGTGTCTGCGTCAGCGACACCGGAATCGGCGGCCTGCTGGGCCTCCTCCGGAGTGCCCTCGACTGAGGTCTCCTCGGTCTTGGCGCGTGTCGACTTCGATGCCGTCTTCTTGGCCGTTGTTGCAGCGGTCTTGGGTTCTTGGCCCGCATCCGCGAGCGCGGCGTTGAACGCTTCGGTCTTGTTGCGCTTCTCAGGTTGTGGCAGGACCCCGGATGGGGACGTGTCACCTGAGAACTTCTGCCAGTCGCCGGTGCGCTTGAGCAACGCGATGACAGCCTCCGTCGGCTGTGCGCCAACCGAGAGCCAGTACTGTGCCCGCTCGGAGTTGACTTCAATGAGTGACGGGTCGTTCTTGGGGTGGTACTTGCCGATTTCTTCGATGGCTCGGCCATCCCGCTTGGTGCGGGAGTCGGCGACGATGATGCGGTAATGGGGCGACCGGATCTTGCCGAATCGCTTCAGACGAATCTTGACAGCCACGTATGTGGTTACTCCTGTAATGGTGTCGCGACCGGACCAGTGGCCGGCCACATTCCGGGTGATCCCATCCCACGCGGTGGGTGCGCACGCGATGATCTCAATGGATCCGAGTCGTACGGGGTGAGAGGGCACCGGACGACAACAGATGCGGCATGCATTCTGCCAGAAGCCTCCGCCAAGATGCGAACCCGAGAAGCGCGTACGCCCCGCCGGTCCCCCGTGAGGCGGGTCGCTTCAAGAATGCTCCGGTTTGTGGTGACTCACCAGACCAACCGTATTGCCCTCAGAATCTTTCACGAACGCCATCCATTCGTCCGTGCCGGCCGGGCCCAGGCTGTCGTCCTTGTGGCTGAATATGACTTGCGGCTCGGCGACGATCTCCGCGCCATCAGCGCGCAGTGATTCAAGGGTCGCGCGTACGTCATCGACCTTGAAGTAGATCAGCGCGCTCGTCGCACCCTGTTCGAGAAGTAGGCGTACTCGGCCGGCCTGGAAGAACAACAGGCCAGGTGGATCAAAGAAGCCGGCGGGTGGTGTGTTCAGCAAGCGCTCGTAGAAGGCCCTCGCCCGAGGGAGGTCGTCGGCGTGCTGCGCGATCTGCAAGACATCCATTGGGCGAGCCTTTCATGCAGACTTGTCAGCGTCTCAGCGTGCTATAACCCGCTGAGACGCTGACAAGTCGGAATTATTAGGTGAGCTAAGTCAGCTGGTGATGTCTTTGCGCAGGAAATACCAGAAGGCAAACCAGACGGCGATGATCGCGTACCCGACTGACCAGAGGGCGCCAGTGATCATTTCCGAATAGTTGATCATCGGCGCCAGCGCATCGCGCCAGGCGTACGCGTAGTGACCGGGCAGGCCCTCCCGGATGTTGCCCAGTGCTGGTATCGAGTCGAGGATCGCGCTCAAGATCATCAAGAGCACCGCGCCACCCACTGCGGCGAGGGGCGCATCGGTCAGGACTCCGAGCATGAAGGCGAAGCCGCCTACTACGGACAGCGCGAGCAGCAGGTAGCCGATGATGATCAGTAGCCTGCCGGCGAATTCGGGCCAACCGATCTGGCTCCCGGTCGGGCCGACATAAGGCCCCCAGCCGTACGCGATCCCACCCACCACCAGCGTCCAGGCGGGCAGGAAAAGGAAGGCGACCACCGAAGAAAGCGTGGCTACCACCAGCTTCTGCCGTAACAGGCGCTCGCGGCGTACGGGAGCGGCCAGCAGGTATCGCAGGCTGGCCCAGCTGGCCTCCGATGGGACCGTGTCGCCGGCGAACAACGCAACGATCACGATCAGGAGAAAGCTCGTCGAGGCGAAGAGTGTGAACACCACCAGGTTGGCCCCGCTCTCCTGGGCCAGATCGACGAAGCTACGCTCCCCTGAGCTGCTGCCCTCGTCGCCGAGCCAGAACGCCAGTAGCAACACCAACGGCAGCACGGCAAGCAGTGTGAAGATGCCGATCGTGCGTCGGCGGCGTACTTGGCGTCCGATCTCTGCCGACAGCGGCAGCGGCCGGCTCGCAACAGTTGTGGCACTCATGTCGCACCTTCGTCGCTGTCTTCGGGTCCTTCGCTGTCGGTGCCGACCAAGCTCATGAACACTTCCTCAAGCTGACGATGCCCATCGACCGACTCAATGCCGTAGCCGGCCGCGACCAGCTCCGCCACGATCGCCTGGCGCGGGAGGTCGCCTGTGACACGGAGCAGCTTGCCCTCAGGTTCAGCCCGCAGCCCTCGAGCCCGCAACGCCATGCCTGCCGCGCTGACATCAGCGTCAGTGCTGAGTCCAATCAACGTCACGGTGTCGCTGGCGGTCAGCTCCTCGACTGCGCCGGTGAGTACCACCTTGCCCTCGTCCATCACCACCACGTGGCTGCAGGTGTGCTCGACCTCCGACAGCTGGTGGGAGGAAAGAACGATCGTGCGTCCGGCGGCCGTGTAGTCAGCCAGTACCGCACGCATCGCCTTGATCTGCGGTGGGTCGAGGCCATTGGTTGGCTCGTCGAGCACCAGCAGGGGCGGCAAACCGAGCATCGCCTGCGCGATCCCGAGCCGCTGCCGCATCCCGTGGCTGTACCCGCGCACCTTGCGGTCTATGGCCGTTCCGAGTCCGGCAATCTTCAGCGCTTCGTCCAGATGTGCCTCCTCGAGGGGCCGGCCTGTCGCATGCCAATACGCCAGGAGGTTCGCCTTGCCACTCAGATGGGGCAGAAAACCAGGTCCCTCGATGAAGGCACCCACCAAGCTGAGCACATCCGCGCCGGCGTGCACCGGCTGGCCGTGGATGTAGATCGAGCCCGAGTCTGGTCGAATCAGACCAACCAGCATGCGAATCACGGTGGTCTTGCCGGCGCCGTTAGGCCCCAGCAGGCCAACCACCTGCCCGGCCTCCGCACGGAAGGACACCCCGTCCACCGCGCGGAACCCGTCGCCATAGGTCTTGACGACATCGTTCACGACCAGCGGGACTCCCGCTAGCTCTGCGACGTTCTGAATCTCCCGGCGACGGCGCCACAGGAACAGCGCGCCGATCATCGAAGCAACCGCCAGGGCAGCCACGACAATGACCAGCGGAATCGGCACGTCCAGGGTGTTGGCACTTAATGCTGTCGTGGCAAACACCGGGATCGCCATGGCCGCGTCGCCAGCCAGAGTCACCCGGTAGCCTGCGGCCTGCACCGCATTCGCGTACGCCTGGTCGGTGGTGGAGACGACTAGCTGGAGGCGGTGGCCAACGGGGACCTTGTGGGACACCGTGGGTAGCGCCACCGTCACTCGCTGCGGCGTGTTGGCATCCAGTCCGCTCAGTTTCAGCGGTGCGATGGTTAGCTGCGGGAGTACTGCTGAGCTCGGACTGACGTTGGTACGACCGTCCTCGGTGCGTTCCACGTCGGGTCCGAGATCCCACAGCGAGGCAAAGAGACTGGCCTGCGAGGTCGTCCCGGTGACCTCCAGGTCGATCCGGCTACTCCCAATGAGAGTCAGCGGCGCGGTGAGCGGTTCGCTGGTGAATCGAGCCGACTGACCAGGTAGCACACCAAGTGCGTAGCCGGCGACGTTTGAGGCACGGCCGAAAGCGGCACCGGTTCCGGGAAGGTTGGTCAGTGCCGCTGGGGCACCGCCGGGTGGTGCCACAACCTCCTGCTGCTGCCCAGTTAGCGTTATCCGCCGCACCGCGAGACTGGATCCGCGCCCGGGATAGGACTGGGCGACCAGGGTTGCCGGGTCGCGTGTGCCGCGATTCTCGCCAAGCAGCGATGTCTCCGGTACCAGCACCGAAAATGGGGCGTCGGAAGCGCTGCCATCCCGCTTCAGGTAGCGACCAAACCACTGGTTGAGATCATCGATCAGCGGGTCGACAGAGACCTGTGAGTCGTGGCCGCCGGCCACCCACTTCATCTTGGCTGGCGTGGTTGACGGCAGGCCCCGAAAGTTGGCGTCCGCCTGGTCGAGGGTAAAAAGCGTGTCATCCTCGCCCTGGATGATCAATGTCGGCGCCTTGATCATCGGCAAGATCTCCGCTAGGCCAGACTCGTCCAGCAGGGCGTTCAGGTCCTCGTCCGACACACCGGTCTGAGCTGCCTGGAGATAGCCCTGACACAGTGCCGGGTCGAATCGACCGCACAAGCCATCGGCGTTCTGCGATTGCTCATCGGTCGGACCGGGTCGTCCGGCCCCGTTGGAGAACAGCAACGACGCCCAACGCTGTTTGAAAACACCCTGCCGGTTTGCGGGACTGACGTCGGCCGGCGACTTGGCTGAACCCACCACCTGGTGCTGTGGGAAGAGCGCTTGCCGCAGGCTGTGCCAGGTGAACGCAGGGACGATGGCATCGACACGTTGATCCAAACCGGCGGCCAGAAACGACAGCGCTCCCCCGTACGACGCACCGGCAAAGCCGATCACCGGATCGTCACTGTCCTTGGCAACCTCGGGTCGACTGGCGGCCAGGTCTACCAGCTTGCGCGCATCCGCTCCCTCGTACGCGGGGTTGTTTAGGTGGATCCGGCCGCCGGAGGCCCCAAAGCCGCGCGCCGTGAAAATGATCACGGTGTATCCGGCCAAAGCGAGTGTGTGCGCCGTCGGCTTGCTGTCGTTCTTGGTGCCGCCGAATCCGTGCGCCAGCACGATCGCCGGACGGGGCGTCACCGGGTCCGTGGTCAGAATCGTCGCATCCAGCTGCACCGGCTTGCCGTCGGCCTCGGGCGTACCCGTCACCATTAACTCGGTCTCGATCACTTGCTCTTCGGCGTACGCCGGGATCGGCACGCCGCACATCAGCACAGCGATCAGCAGTAACACCGCTGATCGGCTGCCGCGCATGCGCCCAATTTAGGCGACTGTTTCGCTAGAGCTGCTCGCGCAATCGCGCGTGGAAGCCCGCCTCGTTCGTCGTCGATCGCGGAGACACGCCTCCGCTCACCTCTGCAGGAACTCAGGTATACATTCGTTCCTGATGCGATGCACACGTTGCAACGTATGTAAGGCGCAAGGAGCGAACGTGTACGTGCGTTACTGCAGAGGAAAACCCGCTCTCTCCGTGCGCTTTGCTCGCTAGGTCAGGCGACTACGGCGCCACGCAAGATCACGTGGCGGGGTGCCCGCAGAACTGCAGGATTGAGGAGGGGATCGGCGTCGAAGACCACCAAGTCGGCGGGCACGCCATCGCTGAGCGTGGCGGGATGGCCTAGCCACTCCCGAGCCCGCCACGACCCGGCGCCTAAGGCGTACTCAGTAGGGCAGAACCGAGTGAGCGCGGCGATCTCATCGCCGACCAAGCCGTGGGGAAGGAAACCACCGGCGTCAGTGCCCGCGTAGATCGGAACGCCCGCGTCAAGAGCCGTCGCGAACCGCTCAAGACGGCTGGCATACAAGGCACGGATATGACTGGCGTACGCAGGGTACTTCTCCTCGCCCGCGCGCGCGTACATCTCGAAATTGTCGAGTTGGATCATCGTTGGGACCAGCGCGACCTGCCGCGCGGCCATCAACTCGATGGTGGCTTCATCGATCCCCGTACCGTGCTCGATGCCGTCAATCCCGGCACCGACCAGTTCGGTCACCGCCTGCTCGCCGAATACGTGCGCGGTCACCCGGCACCCCAATTCATGGGCCCGAGCGATGGCGGCTTGCGCCACATCAACTGGCCACAACGGTGTCAGGTCGCCGACATCTCGGTCGATCCAGTCCCCCACGAGTTTCACCCAGCCGTCACCGCGGGTAGCCTGTCGCTCCACCTCGGCGATCAGCTCCTCAGGCTCCACCTCCTCCCCATAGTTGCGGAGATATCGCTTGGGGCGAGCGATGTGACGGCCAGCGCGGATGATCCTGGGAAGATCAGCGCGGCTGTCCATCCACCGGGTGTCTGCCGGACTGCCCGCGTCTCGGAGCAGCAATCCCCCCGCGTTACGGTCGGCGACTGCATGCTCTTCGGCCCGCTCATCGGAGACGGCACCCTGCCTCTCCAGCCCGACGTGGCAATGGGCATCAACCAGCCCAGGCAACATCCATACTCCCGTGGCAAGGGTCTGAGCGTCACGGATCGGTTCGGTACGGATCACGCCGTCGACCACCCAAAGGTCGCGAAGCTCCCCCTCGGGAAGCACCACACCGGCGAGGTGCAGGCGGTCCTGCCCTTCGAAGGGCGCTGTCCTGAGCTTGTCGAAGGGCGCCGTCCTGAGCTTGTCGAAGGGCGCCGTCCTGAGCTTGTCGAAGGGCGCAGGGGACA
>JBKPAB010000123.1:0-7030 GCA_046726195.1 Actinomycetota bacterium | reverse complement strand
ATGGTCTTCCTCGCCTATGTCTACGTGATCATCGCAACGGTCTTTGCGATACGGATCGGCCGGCCGCTGATCCGGCTGAACTTTCTGAACGAGCTGCTCACGGCGTCCTACCGTTACGCCTTAGTGCGGGTCCGCGACAATTCCGAGAACATCGCGTTCTATCGCGGCGAGCAGGTGGAGAACACCGGGTTGATGTCACGCTTCGCGGCAGTGATCGCCAATACCTGGCAGATCGTGTACCGGAGCCTGAAATTCCAAGGGTTCAACCTGGTCATCAGCCAGATTGCTGTGGTGTTCCCTGTTGTCATTCAGGCTCCGCGGTACTTCAGCCAACAGATCACTCTTGGTGATGTCACCCAGACCGCCACCGCCTTCGGGCAGGTTCAGGGCGCGCTGTCGTTCTTCCGGCTTGCCTACGACGACTTCGCGAGCTACCGGGCATCGCTGCAACGGCTCAGCGGCCTGCTCGATGCCAACGAAGAGGCGCGCGCTCTGCCCGCGCCGGTCATCGAGGAACGAGAGGCTGGACTTGGCATTCGCGATCTCGACGTACGCCTGCCGGATGGCCGTGGGTTGCTGACAGATCTTGATCTCGAGCTCGGCAGCGGAGAGGCCCTAGTGGTCAAAGGTCCATCAGGTAGCGGCAAGACCACGCTGCTGCGTAGCCTGGCGGGCTTGTGGCCGTACGTGGAAGGAACAATCTCGCGGCCCGATCTTGGACATGTCTTGTTCTGTGCGCAGCAGCCCTATCTCCCGCTCGGGACCATGCGCACTGCCCTGGCATACCCTGCTCCGGCCGAGAGCCTGAGCGATGACGTGGCTGCCGAGACATTGCGTGCGGTTCAGCTCGGGCAACTCGCCGAGCGGCTGAACCTGGAGGCCGATTGGTCAAAGACACTCTCACCTGGAGAACAGCAGCGGCTCGCATTCGGCCGCATCCTAATCTCTCGGCCGTCCCTGGTCTTCCTCGACGAGACCACGTCTGCGCTCGACGAAGGCATGGAGCACGCTCTGTACGAGCGGGTGCGCGAGGAGCTGCCGGACTGCGCGATTGTCAGCGTTGGTCATGGGAACACTCTCGACAGGCTCCACACAAACGAGCTCACGTTGGTTGGGGACGGGACCTGGGAGACGCGAACTCTGGTCGTCTAGGTTCGTGGGGACCTTGTCAGAAACGCAGGTACACGTTCGCTCCTGACGCGATACACACGTTGCAACGTGTGCAGGGTGCCAGCAACGGACGTGCACGTGCGTTTCTGACAGCGGCAGCGCATCGCCATTGGGCTGTCAGCGTGGGATGTTAGCGCCTGATGTCATCTGCCACAGGTCGCCGCCCCAGTTGTCGTCGGCGCCGGTGTGTTTGCCGCTGTAGATCCAGATCTTGTCCTGGAAGACCACGCTGATCGGTGATCTTGGTCCCCATGGAGCATGATCAGTTTGGCGAGTCCAACTGATCCCGTCATCGGAATACCACACGTCATTGAGCGCATTGGTGGAGCGATCCTTCCAGCCACCGAAGACCCAAAGCCGGCCGTCGTATGCGACCCGGGCGAAGTCATGGCGCGCCCGCCACTCCGCCTCGGCCAGCAGTCGGATCCAGTCCCGGCCGTCGGGGCTGCGCCAGACGTCAGCGGTGCCCTGGCCGCCGAGGAGATAAAGCTCGTCATTGAAGACGACGACGCCGGCTTTGTCGCGAGGCGACCATCCAGCGGCGTGGGTCACCAGAGTCCAAGCGACTCCGTCATCAGAAACCCATACGTCGTTCAAGAAGCCGTCGGTCGAGCGGTCACCGGTGATGCGGCTAGCTCCCCCGAACAGCCAAAGCCGATCTTGGTAAGCGATCACGGTGTGGCTACCGCGCGGGGACCAGCTGGCGGTGCCGATCTTGGACCAGATGACGCCATCCGAGGAGGACCAGATATCGTTCAGGAAGCTACGAGCCTGATAGTCCAGGCCGCCATACATCCACAAGCGCCCCTTGAAGTAGACGATTGACTCATAGATCCGCTCACCCCAATCGGTCTTGGGGTGCTCGGTCCACGTCAGGCCATCGCGGGACGAGTAGGCGCGAGTCTGGGATGTCATCCAGAGCGTGTCGTCGTACGCGATGTGCGGAGTCAGCGTGAGGGGAAACCGCCCCGGCTCCCACAAAGGTGTGTTCTGAGAACCAGGGTCTGCTGGGTATCTTCCGCTTCCCAACGGCAAGATCGCTTGCCAGCAGCCCTCCGGCGGAGCATCCCCTGATGTCGGGCAGCTCAGGGCCGAGGACGACGGCGCCGACGCCCTCACCTGTCCGCTGCAGCCGACGGCCAAGACGGCGACCAGCACGACAATGACTGTCTGCGCCAGACGCACCCGCATGCACGCCACGCTACCCACGCGCCGCCGCTCGCCGTGAGCCCACGCGCAGAGTTCGTATTCGACGGAGACGACCCGGATTGGCCCGCGTGTTGGCAGCCTGAGCCGCCCGACTACTACGCCCCCGGTCAAACGCCTCGCATGTGCGGTACATCGCCCGGCGAGCGCAGCCGGGCCTCCCGTAGCATCGCCGCGGGGCCGCCTCCGAATGACGTCAGCTTCCGCCTCAGCACGACGGGCAGCCGGGGAAGCAGCCGCATGGCCTGCGCAGTGAGCCATATCTGCGCCAACGATTTGGGGATGATGGCGTTGATCACGCCTGGTCCAATGGTCCGGCTGCGCTGAACGACAGGCCGCAGAGCCTGCTCATAGGCGCTGAAGCCCGCAGCGTGGTCGCCGCCCGCTGCCGCCAGCTCACTGGCCAGCTGGTAGGCGCCGACTACGGCGAGGCTAGTGCCGCCTCCGACGGCTGGTGCCGGTGAGTAGCCGGCGTCGCCGACCAGAGCGACCCGGCCTCGGCACCAGTGATCCATCACGATCTGGCTGATCGAGTCCAGATAAAGGTCGTCGGCTGTCTCCAAGTCGGCGAGCAGTCGCGGCAGTTCCCAGCCGAGATCGCCGTACAGTTTGCGAACCAACTGCCGCTGAGCGTGGAGGTCATGGCGGTCGTAGTCGTGTAGCGCAGGGGTGCGCCATAACAGGAGCACCCGAAGCTGCGCACCTCCACCGACTGGATAGACCGCCGCTGTGCGCCCCGGAGCGCTGAACGCCAACATCCGGTCAGTGAGGGACAGGTAATTGGGCACACTGAACACCGCGAGGTAGCCGCCCAGAAACCGCAGGAAGTCCTCCTCAGGCCCGAAGACAAGACGCCGAGTCACAGAGTGCAGGCCGTCGGCGCCTACCACGAGGTCGTACGTGCGCGAGGAACCTCGCTCGAAGCTGACCTCAATCTCTGCGCCAGTGTCATGGAGCGAAGCGATCGAGTCGTCGAAGAGGTACTCCACGTGCTCGCGGCTACGCGCGTAGACGATGCCGGCCAGGTCCCCCCGCATGATCTCGACGTGGCGCTCGGAGACACCTTCCGAGAGGGCCTCCACGGGGGCATCGACGGGGCGGCGGCCCGGACGTATCAAGGTGATGACGCGGGTCTGTGTTCGGGCGAGTTCCACCTCGTTGAGCACACCCATCCACTCCATCAGGTCGACGGCTGGCCCGAACAAGTCCACTGCATGTCCGCCGCCGCCCATACGCAGCTCGGGTGTGCGCTCGACCACGGTCGGCTCAAACCCAAACCTATACAGCCAATATGCCAGGACAGGTCCGGCCACACTTGCGCCGGAGATCAGGACCCTCGGTCGGTGGCCCATCGCACCTCCAGCTCTCTGTCAGAATGCGGACATCTAGCGGTCGCGTGACTCATGCCCGGCGGCGATGCGCTTCTCTCCCCGGGGACTGCATATCCAGGCTATCGATCCCGAAGCGCGCACTTCGACGTGCTCAGGACGCGTAGCTATCTGTCAGAGTGCAAATCCAGTCTTGCCGGCACTCGTCTCAGGGGGCAATGGGCTGGAAGGAGCGCATCTCATCGGTGCCGGGGCGAACGACTCCGGCGGCAGACTCGGGCACTTCGTTCCAGGCACCGGGGAGGTCGCCGAGCGGTTCGGAAACTACCAACCGAGTCTCCTCACTCAAGCCGTGGAGGACCTCCACCTCAGGATGCAGCTGACGCAGCGTCGCGACGTTGGTGGAGTAGAAAAGCGAACGGCTTTTGCCCTCGCTGGAATAGCGGAAGGCCCAGATGGACTCGCCGTTGCTGGTGGCAATGGTCCCCTGGAACGGATACTCGACGCCGTGCTCGTGGCCGACTTTCTCCACGAAACCGATCGCGCGGGCAACCGCGCCGAACGGATCTTCGGTCAGGCCGTAGGTCAAGGCCAAGAAGAACAAGGTCTCGGAGTCGGTCGAGCCTTCGATGTCAGAAAACAGTGATGGATCTACCGCCAACAGCAGATCTCGTTTGGTGTTGTGAAAGTCACGGACTGCCCCATTGTGCATCCACAACCAGCGGTCATGGCGGAAGGGATGGCAGTTGGATCGCTGCACTGGTGTCCCGGTGGAGGCGCGAATGTGGGCGAACATCAGCGGTGTGCGAATCTCATGGGCCATTTCCCGCAGGTTCCTGTCGTTCCATGCTGGTTCAATGCTTTTGAACACCGCCGGCTCGACGCCGTCGCCGTACCAGCCGATCCCGAAGCCGTCGCCGTTGGTCGTGGTGGCGCCCATGCGGGAGTGCAGGCTCTGGTCGATGATCGAGTGCTTGGGACGGAACAGCAGCTCTTCGGCGAGGATCGGGTCTCCTGAGTAGGCCATCCATCTACACATGGGTTGATGAAACACCGCGCCGGCGATGCTGGCATCACCCTTCCGGGGGGATATCAGCCTGTCACCCCTACGGCGGAAGCAGGTGTTCCCCCCGCGCCGGGGGATCCGAAAAGGCGAGCGCAGCTTCCTCGACCTCTCGATCCGCTGCGGTTAAGCGCCCTTCGTGCTGGCGCACATGCTCCTCCCAGGAAGGGACACTGAAGATTTCGATGAAGCGGTTCGGCCGATCTCCGTCCCGATAGAGTTCCCAGCGCGACGCTCCGGTTCGGCGTCGAGACTGGCGAAGGTGGTCCATTGCCTCCAGGAAGGCCGCTTGCTGCTCCGGCCTAACGATGTACTCGACCGTCACCAAGATCGGACCGGCGTCCGGCTCGGGGTCGATTGCCAGTCTCGCCTCGGGCCAGTAGACGGCCGGCTCGCGGTCCAAGTGACCGGTTTCGGGAAGCCGCAAGAACACTCCTGCGACGACTCCGGCCAGCACCAGGACGGCAGCCGCAAGGAATGCCGGCTGCAAGCCGAGACCCTCGGCGACGAGCCCCCAGAGCAGCGCTCCGACCGTCATCGAACCGGTAAAGGTGATCATGTAGATGGCGAGGCCTCGGGCGCGAACCCAGACCGGTAAGAACAGCTGCAGCTCGGCAGCCAGCGTGGAAGTAACCGCCATCCAGGCCAACCCAGCGAAAACCAGGGTTACCAGGGCCGCCGCAAAGCTGGAGGTCAGGACGATCAGTGCCGAAGCCGCCGCGTAAAGGACGCCAGATACGGTTAGCAACCCGTTGGTGGAGAGGTGGTCCCTGACCCGTCCTAACACCAGGGCGCCGGTGACAGCGCCGACGCCCATTGCGGCGAACAGAGCGCCATAGCCGTCCGCCTCCAGGCCCAGACGCTGACTTGCGACCAGCGGGAGCAGCGCCCACAGCGCCATTGCGGGCGCGACGTATAGGACCGTTCGGAGCAGGATGCGCCGGACGATGGGTTCGTGCCAGACGTAGCGGCCGCCGGCGCGCAATGCTGGCACGAAACGCTCTCGACGGCTCTGCGATTCCGCCGGCGTTCGGCGCCAGAAGAGCAGCGCAGCCG
The DNA here is from genome assembly GCA_046726195.1 of Actinomycetota bacterium. GTDB lineage: Bacteria > Actinomycetota > Actinomycetes > Propionibacteriales > Propionibacteriaceae > Microlunatus. The sequence goes on along the minus strand of JBKPAB010000123.1, from coordinate 1,207 downwards.
CAAAAAAGAGCACTGACACCGTGTAGAGGGCGAAGACGACCGGGACTCCGCCCAGGTAGGCGATCACTAACCCGGCTAGCGCTGGCCCGAGTGCACGGGCCCCGTTCACGCTGGCGAGGTCGAGCCGGGTGGCCGCTCGGAGCTGTGTCCTGGGTATGAGCTCGGGGAGTGTGGCCTGCCATGCGGGGAGCTGCAGGGCTCCGCCGACGCCGAGGGCGAAGGTGAAGGCCAACAGTAGGGCTGGCGGCATCCGCCCAGCTGCCGTGAGCACTGTGAGCAGGATGCCGACTACCAAGAAGTAGCCCTGCACCGTGATCAACAACCAACGTCGATCAAATGAGTCGGCCAGCACACCGCTGGGCAGCGCGAGCAGCATCATGGGTGCTGTAACTGCCGCCTGGACCAACGAAACCAACGCCGCTGCGTTGGGAGAATCCACCAGCAACCACTGGGCGCCGACGGTCTGCATCCAGGTGCCGATCCAGCTGATCAACATTCCCAGCCACAGCCAGCGGAAGGCTCGGTGCCGCAGCGGCGCCCACGGGGACGGCTCGACCGCGAGTGCAGCAGCGGGCGCACCGGACGCGGCCGGCTGCCGTGCCTCATGCTGTGTCATTTCACCTCCGGCGCTGCGCCTCAGCACACGCCTCCCTGCGGTTCCTCTTCCAGGGATCATGTTTCCACGCTTGTACTGTGTCGGCGATGGTGGAGGTGGACCCGGTGTGTGCCCTGAGCCCTTCGACGAGCTCAGGTCGGCACCTGTCGAAGGGCGACTGGTGCACTTCGACAAGCTCAGTGCACATGGACTTCGACGAGCTCAGGACGGCACCTTCATCTGGCCTTCTCCGCCACTTGGCATCAGTTACGTGGACGTGGCGCTAGCTGCAGATGGTGCCTTATGACAGGACATCGGTAACAGGTGGCTGACAGGACATCGGTGACACCGAGCCGCCTATCGGGGAGTGTTTTTCGATGGGCACAAAGGGAGTCACGATGGGGGTCAAGTACGCGGCGATGTTCGCCTCGGTGCAGGCTGGTGAGGAGTCGGTCACCGAGTTGTGTGCTCGGCTGGGGATCAGCCGGAAGAGCTATTACAAGTATCTGGCGAGGTTCGCCAGTGAGGGGTTGGAGGGGTTACGGCCGCGGTCGCGGCGTCCGTTGACCTGCCCTGCTGAGACGCCGCCGGGGATGGTGGAGCTGATCGTTG
>JBKPAB010000122.1:0-3216 GCA_046726195.1 Actinomycetota bacterium | reverse complement strand
TGCCGCTGTTCGGCTCCTACGGGCACCGACACTGGCGAACGGCCCAGCGGCAATTGCGCCGACCCGTCCACCAGCACGGTACGCGCCACTGCAGGTTCGAGCTTCCAGACAGTTCCACGCTCGTTGCCGCTGGCCGTGCCGAGCCCTGGTGTGTTGTCGATCCTGGCCTTGGCGTCTTGGCTCGCCCCGGTGACCCAGATATAGCCAATCCCCAGATTCGCCAGCTGGGGGTAGATGTCGGAATCCGCGGTGCCGGCCACGAGGCGCACCACAAGATCATCAATCTGTTGCCGCGCCAAGACCGATCCACCGAAGGTGAAGCCGCGGTCGGCATCGCCCAGTCTGAGGTGATCATCGGCCAGCACCGCATAACGTGCCGAGAAACCGTCAGAAAGGTCGATGGCAAGCAGCCGCGGGCGTGCGTCGGACTTTAGGGCGTTCATGACGTACGGCGGAATCGCGTCAAGCCGCACCCGATCAATGGGGCCATGCGCACCGGCCAGCACCCACCAGACTGCGCCGCCCAAGCTCACCAGGCACACCGCGATGCCTGCCAGGACAGTGCCGGGTTGTAGCCAGCTGAAGCTGCGCTCCTTCATGTCGGCGGAGAAACCGTCAAGGCCCAGGCCGGCGGCGAGGATGAGGGCTCCGAACGCCAGTAACAAATAGCTGCCAGCCCAGGGCCGCACCTCGGTCCCAGCCGGAGGAACTGAGACCACCATTCTGGATAAGACGACGGCCATGCCCAGCGCCAGCAGTGCAACCGCCCACGCCGCTAGCACCGTGCGCCGAGCGGGTCGCCGCGCCAGTCCGAGGATGGCGACAATCCAGATCACACCGAAAATGACAGCGCCAATCCACAGCGGCGGCAGGCCGGGGCCGAATGCATGGCCTAGCAGCAGTTGCCATACCTGCGGAGCCGCGCCCGCTCCATCCAGCACCGAGTCCGGCCCTACGAACAGCCGCCCCGGCGCGGAGATCAAACTCGGCCACCACGGCAGGAACACGATCAGCGGCACCCCAATGGCGATCCCCACCCGCCCGATCTTGCGGGGGGTGCGCCGTAACATGACGGCCCCAGCTATCCCGACCAGCACCGCAAAGATGATCATGGATGGCTCGAAGGCTAGGAGTGCGACCAGCACCACTGCCGCGCCCCATCCGCCGCGCCAGGCCTCGGGGGTTCGCGTCCTGCGCAGCACGAGCGCCCGCGCCGCCATGACCAGCAGCGGCAGAGCGATAGCCACGACGCTGAGGGCGAGCCGGCCTTGATTCGTACCGCCGAGCAGCACGGGCAGCAGCGCGTACGTGCCGCAGACCCACAGCCGCAGCCGGCGGTCGTTGATGAGTCGGCGGACCAGCGGGTACGACGCGAGCAGCGACAGCGGCACCACACCGCACAACAAGACAGTGGTGAACCACTCGGGCTGGCCTAAGGTGACTGTCGAGCCCAGCGCGATGAGAGCCTCCCAAGGTGGAGTCGCCTGTACCGGCGCACCCGGGATCGCGGCGATCACCGTACGCCATAAAGCAATCAGACTCTCGTGCGCGGGAAGCAAGGCTGGGGCAACTAGAGACCCGCTGCCGAAAAGACTGCGCGCAGCGATCACACTGGCAACAATCGCGATGGCCATCGTCAGCGCGACCGGGTTGAGCCAGATGTTCTTGGACCGCTCCTCAGTCGCTGAGCTGAAGTCGTCGCCGGTCAGCTCATCGAGCGTTGCGACATCGGACTCGCCCGCCAGGGATCTGTACCGCTCCGATGCCGCACCCGTTAGAGCATCGATCCCTACCCGCAGGCCGCTCCACCACCTGGGGCGGAGCGACTCGACGACTTCGCGAGTCCCGGGTACGGGGTCGATCGCGGCCGTCCTTCTGCGCATGTCAGCGAGCCGACGCGGATGCGCGACGAATGCCCCGAGGGCCAGCATCTCGTCAAGCGCCCGGCCCGGCACCTTGCCGATCAGGTAACCAACTGCTCGCACAAGGCAGCTCCACACCAGGCGGAGCCATACCAGCGGGAGCATCTTGCGCTGGGCATGAGCGGCCACCACCAGCATGCCGAGCAGCCGGTCAACCTTCCCAGGTCTGCGACCGGTGATTCCCCGAGGACGCAGACCGGCGCGACCCACTTGGCGATGTGTCACTTGGGCACTCGGCGTGGTGACAACGCTGTAACCGTTCAGGTGAGCACGCCAGCCGAACTCAACACCGTCCCGGAAGACGGGCAAGGAGGGGTCAAGGCCACCAAGATGCTCCCAGACGCCAGCCCGCACGAGCATCCCGCAGGTCGAAACCCCAAGCCGTTCTTGAGCTTGATCCCGCTGCCCCTGATCGATCTCGCCAAGATCGAGATCGAGCTCGCGGCGGCCCGTACCGGAAATGCTGACGCCAATCTCGCTGATCGGCTGGCCGCCGTGACGACGTCTGGGCAGCAGCAGCTTCGGGCCGGTGAGATCAATGCTCTGGTCGCTGGTGACATGGGCGAGCAGTTGATACAGCGCATCGGGAGCGGGCATGGCATCGTCGTGCAGCAGCCACAGCCAGTGCGTATCGTGCACCGATACTGCGCGAAGTCCGATGGTGTCTGCGTGATTCTGGAGTGTGGCGGCATCCATCTCCAGAGCCGCGTTGACTGCGGCGCCGAATCCGAACTCCCGGTTCCCCTGATAAACGGCATCGAGCACCCCCTGCTCGTGCGCGCGGTCCAGCATCGCCTGCGTTGCGTCGGTGCTCCCGTTATCGATCGCAATCAACCGGGCAGGCCGAGTGTCCAGCCTGGCCAGTGCGTTGAGGGTCGCCGGTAGCCAACGTGCCGCATCGAGGGTGACGAGGACGGCGGTGACGTGTGCTGCCGAAACGTCGACCCGTTCGGTCGTTTCGGCGTCGTAATCTGCCCAGGCCCATGGGTTCTCGTCGAAAGCCAAGTCCTCGACGTTGACCGGCGTCAGCCCACGCCAGGCGCCAGAGCCTCCTGATCGGGCCTCGTAAGCACCGGTCAGGGAGTGATGGCTATCCATGGATCCTGTGCAACCCCCGACTACCAATCGGGCCCCACAAAAGCGCAAAGGGGCTGCCCGGTTGGGCGGCCCCTTACTTTACGCGATCGGCTGAGTGCTCGGCAGTGTGTTCGCTACACGGCCCGCTTCTTAAGCTTGCGACGTTCCCGTTCGCTCAACCCGCCCCAGATCCCGAAGCGTTCATCATTGGCCAGCG
>JBKPAB010000121.1:0-4448 GCA_046726195.1 Actinomycetota bacterium | reverse complement strand
ATCTTCGCTCTTGGCGTGACGCTAAGCACGCCGGCATTCTTCTCCGCGATCTTCGCGACAGCAAAGCCAAGCGAACGGGGTGCCGCGTCGGGCACCGCCAGCGTGTTCCTAGATCTCGGGATAGCGCTCGGGCCCATGCTGCTCGGCCTGGCTGCGCAGGCCGGCGGCATTCCGTTTGCCTTCGGCCTTGCCACTGCCGTTGTGCTAGCCGGGTGCGGGTGGATCCTGATCCTGAGCCGCGCTAGCCGTACGAGCAGTGGTACCCCAGCCGAATCGCACGCTGTGCCCGATGCTCAGGATGTGCCGGATAACGTGTGACGGTGCCTGACTACGGTCGTGACCTGACGTTCGGATACTTCCTGATCCCCAACGCCGCCGACCCACTGCTCGACACAGCTCGGGAGATCGAGGCGCGCGGCCTGGACTGGATCGGCATCCAAGATCATCCGTATCAGCGGCGTTTTGTCGACACCTGGGCATTGCTCGGCGCGATCGCGGCCGTCACCAGCCGGGTGGGTCTCTTCCCCGATGTCGCCAACCTGCCACTCCGGCCGCCGGCGGTGATGGCCAAAGCGGCTGCCAGCCTCGACGTGCTGAGCAGCGGTCGCTTTGAGCTGGGGCTGGGTGCTGGCGGCTTCTGGGATGCCATCGTGGCGTACGGCGGGCCGCGGCGCGCACCGCGCGATGCGCTTGCCGCACTCGAGGAGGCGATCCAGGTTATTCGCCTGGTCTGGAGCGGCGAACGCAACCTCCGCTTCACCGGCCAGCATTACCGCCTCGTCGGCGCGCATTCCGGGCCGGTTCCGGTGCATCCGATCAGTATCTGGCTCGGCGTGTATGGCCCCCGGGCGCTGCGGCTGGCCGCCCGACTCGCGGACGGGTGGGTGCCGTCCCTGCGCGGCGAGGTTGCTGTCTTGAGTGAGGCCTCGGCCCGGCTCGATGAGGCTGCGGCCGAGGCTGGTCGGCATCCGGCGGAGATCCGCCGCGTAATCAACGTCAACGGCCAGATCACCGACGGCGAGCGGCTCGGGCTACTGCGCGGTCCGCTCGACCAATGGGTCGACGAACTCACCGACTTAACAGTCGGATATGGCTTCGATACGTTCATCTTCTGGGGAGAAGGTGAGGACCAGCTTCCTCGCTTCGCCGAGGAAGTGGTGCCAGCGGTACGAGCTCAGGTGGCCGCGGAGCGCGGCCGCGCCTAAGGCTGACCGGGCCGAGACCGCCGCGAGATCGAGCCCGAACTGGTGGAGGCTTGTTGCTTGCTAATTCCCTCAGAAACTGACACTCGTTGTCCGTTCGGCTGGTCTGGACGGCGTGTCGGAGGAACTGGCGTCAGATTTTGAGGGAAGCCATTCTGGGCCCCCGCGGCCCGGGCCACCAACGCACCCGCCCGCTGACCCTCGGAAACACGGTCTCGCCGGGGTGGAAGACTGGCGGGCCATGAGGCTCGCCGCCGCGGTGGACCATCTCCGCGCTCGGCTGGTAACGGCTACTCAGTGAGGCTTTTCGCCGCCGTCGTACTGCCGGACGACGTAGTTACTGATCTTGACGCCGCCGTAGCCCGTCATCGCGACGACGTCCTGGCGTGGACGCTCCCCGAACAGTGGCACATCACCCTCGCCTTCTACGGACAGGTGGAGGACGAGCGAGTACCCAGCCTGAAGGCCCGACTCACCCGGGCAGCCAAGCGATATCCGGTTCTGTCTTTGGCCCTAGACGGTGCCGGCCGTTTCGACGAACGGACCTTGTGGGTGGGCTGCAGCGGCGATGTCGCGACCTTGCGCGACATCGCTCGATCCGCTGTGGCGGCCGGGCGACGGGTTGGCGCTGCCTCGGCTGACGACGCGTTTCGATTCCGCGCTCACGTCACACTGGCCCGTACCCGACGGCCGGTGGACTTACGGCCGTACGTCACTGTCCTCAATGCTTATCGGAGTCGGTCATGGACCGTGGACGCCATCTCGCTGGTGCGTTCCCACCTGGGCGCAGGCGCGGAACGACGCTCCAGGTACGAGACTTTGTCGACACATCCGCTTGCCGCCGGTTGATCCTGCCCCTCTATGAGTCAGACTCGCCCTGGCCCCGCGATGTCTGGCATCGGATCTGAGGAGGATTGCGTTGGAGGTGAACTCTCCTCGCCGACACTCTCGCCCGTCCCCGGCGGGGGCTTGTCCGCGGAGCCGTAGTCCTGAGACGTCACATCCTCAGCGCCATAGTCTTGGGGGCCGACATCTTCGGAGCCGTCGTACTCAGAACGGTCCTGTGGAGCGTCGGGGTCGCGCGGTGACTCAGCACCGGGCGGCACCATATCGTCGGTTGGGTTGAGGTCGGCGTCTCCGCTGGCCGGTCCGTGTGCCCTGGACATTTCACTCATGGTCACTCCTTGTCGCCCATCCCATAGCCATCTCCGCCGGGATCGAAACCGCCGCTAGGTTGTCGTCGCAGCCGGCATGACTCAGTTCGGCAGCGGCAGGTAGCGCACCATGAGTACGCCGTCGATTGCTCCGATCGCCTTGATCACCGAATCAGGCACCTCGCTGTCCACGTCCACCAGCGTGTACGCCAGCTCCTTTCTCGACTTGTTGGTCATCGTCGCGATGTTGAGCCCGGCCATCGCCATCTCATGAGATATTCCGCCGACCATGTTCGGCACGTTGGCGTTCGCGATCGCCACCCGGAACCGCGACTCCCTCGGCAAGATCACGTCGGGGAAGTTCACCGAGTTCCGGATAGTGCCATCAAGCAGGTAGTCGCGTACTTGATCAGCAACCATCACAGCGCAGTTCTCCTCGGCCTCGCGCGTTGAGGCGCCCAGATGTGGCAGCAAGATCACCCCGGCCTGCTGGCTGAGATGTGCAGCAGGAAAGTCGCAGACGTACTTCGACAGCTGCCCAGACTCCAGTGCCTCCAAGATCGCGGCGTCGTCGACCACACCGCCACGGGAGAAATTGAGCACGACCGCACCAGGTTTCATCTGTGCGATGCCACCGGCATCGATCATGCCGCGGGTCGCATCGACGAGCGGTACGTGCAGCGTGAGGAAGTTGCTGTGCTTGAGAACCTCACCCAGACTGTGCGCCTTCTTGACCGACGCCGGCAGACTCCATGCCGAGTCCACCGTGATATCGGGGTCGTAGCCGATCACATGCATACCGAGCTTGATCGCCGCATCGGCAACCAGGCAACCGACCTTGCCGAGGCCGATAATGCCGAGCGTATGATTCGCTAGCTCATATCCGTTGAACGCCTTCTTGCCGGCCTCGATCTTGCTCTCCAGCTCCGGATCCTCGGGGTCCAGGGAGTCGAGGTACTTGAGCGCGTGGTCGATGTTGCGGGCCGCGAGCAACATGCCCGCCACGACGAGCTCCTTGACGGCATTGGCGTTCGCCCCTGGCGCGTTGAACACCGGGATGCCGCGCTCCGACATGCGCGGTATTGGGATGTTGTTGGTGCCAGACCCGGCGCGGCCGACCGCCAGCAACGACTCCGGAATCTCCATGCCATGCAGGTTGGCGGAACGCACCAGGATGGCGTGCGGATCATCGACCTCCGCCGACACCGCAAACCGATCCCAGGGCAGCCGCTTGAGGCCCCGGGCCGAAATGTGATTGACGACCTTTACCCGATATTTGTCCGTCACCGCGCGCTCTCAGCCTCTCGTCGTAGCAAAATCGGCCATGTAGTCCACCAATGCCTGCACCCCTTCGATCGGCATTGCGTTGTAAAGCGAGGCCCGCATGCCGCCGACCGAGCGGTGCCCCCTCAGCTCAACCAGATCATGTTTCGCGGCCCCGGCTAGAAAGTCGTCTTCCAACCCGGGGTCGGCCAGCCGGAACGGGACGTTCATCCGTGACCGATCCGCCTTCTCAACCGGGTTGACGTAGAAGTCGGAGCTGTCGATGAAGTCATAAAGCAGCCTGGCCTTGGCGATATTGCGTTCCTCGGCAGCGGCGAGCCCCCCGGTGTCCAGCAGCCACTGGAACACCAGGCCAGCAACATAAACCGCGAACGTTGGCGGCGTGTTGTACCGTGACCGCGCCTTGGCATGGGTTGCGTAGTCGAGCATCGCGGGTGGCGCCGGCTCACCGATGCCGACGAGGTCGTCGCGTACGATCACCAGAGCAAGCCCGGCAGGACCGATGTTCTTTTGCGCACCGGCGTAGATCAAGCCGAAGCGTCTGACGTCCAGAGGGCGGGACAGCAGGTTCGAAGACATGTCGCTGACCAGCGGAACGTCCACCACCTCGGGTATCCAGCCGAACTCAACGCCACCGATCGTCTCGTTGGCGGTGTAGTGCAGGTACGCCGCGTTCTCGCTGAGCTGCCATTGGGACTGTGCCGGCACGTAGGTGAATGACCGGTCCTCAGCGCTGGCTGCCACGTTGACATCGGCCAGTCCCTTGGCGGCGTTGATGGCTTTCCTCGCCCACTCGCCGGTGTGGATG
>JBKPAB010000120.1:0-26668 GCA_046726195.1 Actinomycetota bacterium | reverse complement strand
AGCGAGGTGCAGGTGGATCTCCATCGCGAAGTGCGGTGCCAGCTGGAGGTTTGCCTGGTCGGCCAGCGCCGCGAGCCGCAGGAACGGCGTGATCCCGCCGATCCGCGGTGCGTCGGGCTGGATGATATCGACCGAGCGGTGCTCGATCAGAGCGATGTGCTCAGCCACGCTGGACAACATCTCGCCGGTAGCGATCGGGGTGTCCAGGGCGGCTGCTAGCTGACCGTGGCCCTCGGCGTCGTACGCGTCGAGTGGCTCCTCGATCCAAACCAGACCGAACTGCTCCAGCACCCGGCCGAATCGCAGCGCGGTTGTCCGGTCCCACTGCTGGTTGGCGTCGACCATCAGGGGGACGCTGTCGCCGAGGTGCTCGCGTACGGCGGTCACCCGGGCCAGGTCGACCGTAGAGTCCGGGTGCCCGACCTTGATCTTGATCCCGCCGATGCCCTCGGCCAGCGACTGGGTCGCGCGGTCCTTGACCTCCTCGATCGGTGCGTGCAGGAAGCCGCCTGAGGTGTTGTAGGTCTGCACCGAATCCCGGTACGCGCCGAGGAGCTTGGCGAGCGGCAGGCCGGCGCGCTTGGCCTTGAGGTCGTACAGGGCGATGTCGATAGCGGCGATGGCTTGGGTGGCAACGCCGCTGCGCCCGACGGACGCGCCGGCCCACAGCAGCTTGGAGTAGATCTTGCCGATGTCGTTCGGATCTTCGCCGATTAGGTTGTCGGCGATCTCCCTGGCGTGCGCGTACTGGGCGGGACCGCCGGCCCGCTTCGAATAGCTGAACCCGATGCCGTGATGATCGTTCTCTGTGCTGATCTCGGCGAACAGGAAGACGATCTCGGTCATCGGCTTCTGCCGACCAGTCAGCACCTTCGCATCGCTGATTGGGGTGTCCAGGGGCAGGGTGAGGGTGGACAGCTTGGCGTAGCGGATTCGGTCGACCGTAGTGGTCGGCGTTTCGACGAGCATCTGGGAGAACTCCCTTCACAATCAGCCGGGTGGCCATTGCTCACAAGGTAACTGGCTTCCCGGTTCGTGCCGATTCGTAGACGCCGGTGATGACTCCGATCGAGCGGCGGTTGGTTTCCAGATCGACCCGGACGGGCTCCTTGCCAGCCAGTGCGGCCAGGAAGTTCTCATATTGGCGGCGATGCGCCACCGGGGAGAGACCACCCGCAGTGCCGCCGGCGGTGGGACCGGTCTGCTCACTCAGGTCGTATCTGTCGAGCTGATTAATCGAGTCCGATGCGGAGCCATATGACCTTTCGTCTGGCTCGCTCCCCCGCGGTGTGGTGTGGATGAAGGTCAGCAGATCATTGTCGATCACGATCGAGCCTTGATCGCCGTGCACCTGCAGGCGAGCGCTGAGCCCGGGGTACGCGGCGGTCGTGGCGTGCAGCACTCCAAGTGCGCCGTTCTCGAATCGCACCACGGCCACGGCCGCGTCCTCGACCTCGATCCGTTGGTGGGCGAGTGTGCCGGTGAACGCGAACACCTCGACTGGACGTCCCATCGTCGCCACGAGCAGATCCACGGTGTGTACGCCCTGGTTCATCAAGGCGCCACCACCGTCGAGTTCCCAGGTGCCGCGCCAGTCGCCGGAATCGTAGTAGGTCTGGCCGCGCCACCAGTCGATCGATGCAATGCCGGTGGTAAGGCGACCTAGCTCACCGTTCTCGATGGCGGCCAGCGCGATTTCAGTCGACCGGTCGAATCGATGTTGCGAGATCACCGCGACCAGCTTGCCGGCCTTGCGCTGCGCGTCGATGATCAGATCAGTTTTCCCCACAGTGGTCTCGGCAGGTTTCTCGATGATCACGTGCTTGCCGGCCTGTAACGCCTCAATGGCCACTTCGCCGTGTCGGCCGGTGGGCGTGCAGACCGCGACAATGTCAATACCGACCGCGGCGAGCGCATCGGTGAGGGAGGTGAAGACCTTTCCGCCGCGTTCAGCGGCGAGGCGCTCGGCCCGGTCTGGGTGGACGTCGACCACCGCGACCAGTTCGAGGCGATCAGCAAGCTGGCTGATCACTTCACCGTGTACGGCAGCAATGACACCTGCGCCCACCAGGGCAATCCGGGCTCGATCGTTCACATCGGGAGAAACGGCGTTCATGCGTACGGGATCTCTTCCTCTCCTTTATGTGCCCTGAGCCTGAGCCCTTCGTCAAGCTCAGGGCACATCCGTTTGGCTCAGCGCGCATTCTCCTCACTCATTCAGATAGGGCTCTACGAGCTCGAGATAGCGCTTCGACATCGTGTTCACGACCTCTGCTGGCGGGGCCGCCCACAGATCAGCATTGAAGATCTCCACCTCGATATCGCCGCGATAGCCCGCCGCCGCGACGGATCGGGTGAATGCAGTGAAGTCGACGTGGCCGTCGCCCATCATCCCCCGCGCTAGCAGGGTGTCTGCCGGCAGCGGGGTGATCCAGTCGCAGATCTGGTAGCTGACAATGCGTTGTCCAGCGCGTTGCAGCTGATCGGAAAGGCCTGGTTCCCACCACACGTGGAATGCGTCGACTACTACGCCGACGTCAGCGGCGTCGTACCGCTCAGCGATATCCAGCGCCTGCGCCAGTGTGGAGATGACCCCGCGATCCGCGGCGTAGATCGGGTTCATCGGCTCGATGCCGAGGTTCACCCCGAGCTCGTGGGCGTACGGGACCAGCTTCCCGATGGCGCGGGCGGCGCGATCTCGGGCAGCCTCCAGATCTCGGTCACCCGGCGGCAGTCCACCGGGGACGAGCACCAGCGTCGCCGCATTCAGTGCCGCCGCCTCCTCGATCGCCTGCCGGTTACTGGCCTCTGCCGACTCGGCCTCGGCGGGATTGGTGAAGAACCCGCCCCGGCACAGTGACGAGACACGCAGCCCTGACTCGGCGACCAGCCGGCAGGCCTCGTCGAGTCCAACCTCGGCGAGCTGCTCTCGCCAGATCCCGATAGCCCCAAGGCCGGCATCGACACAACCTTGGACCGCCTCTGGCAGCGACCAAGATGCCGTTGTGCGCTGATTGAGCGAGAGCCGGCTCAGCGGCGCTCGGTCGGTCACCGGACTAAGCCGGCGGTCGCGAGCAGCTGACTAAACCGGTGAGCCGCCAGATCGGGGTCTGTCAGCAACTGGACCTCGTTGGCAAGCTCGAAAACGCGGGCCAAGTGGATAGTCGAGCGAGCCGACTGCAGGCCACCCACCATGAGAAAGCCGTCCTGGTGGCCGTTCAACCACGCGAGGAAAGTGATACCTGTCTTGTAGTAATAGGTAGGCGTCGCGAAGATGTGGCGGGACAGCGGAAGCGTCGGGCCCATCTCCCGCCGATAGCCGTCAACGTCGCCGGCATCCAGTGCGCTCAGCGCCGCCGAGGCAGCCGGGGCGATCGCGGCGAACGCGCCGAGCAACGCGTCGGAGTGATGGATGCCATCACCCTCAATGAGCTCTGGATAGTTGAAGTCGTCACCGGTGTAGAGCCGCACACCCGGCGGCAAAGCGGCACGCAGCTGCTGTTCATGATCAGCCGAAAGCAGCGAAACCTTTACCCCGTCGACCTTGGCAGTGTGCTCGCTGATCAGATCAAGGAACGTACTGGTCGCGGTCGCGACATCGGTTGACCCCCAGTAACCGCTCAGCTGCGGATCGAACATCTCGCCCAGCCAGTGCAAGATCACCGGCCGAGTCGCGCGAGCCAGCACGTTCGAATAGACCTGGAGGTAATCCTCGGCGTTGCGCGCAACCTCGGCCAGTTGCCGGGATGCCATCACGATCGCCTGGGAGCCTGCCGCCTCGACGAACTCAACCTGCTCCACATAGGCATCGACAACCTCGCTGAGGCTACGGGCCGGGCCGGGAAGTTGATCGGTTCCCGCACCTGAGGCGATCAGGGCGCCATGCTCCTTCGCAAGGGCGGCGCTGCGGGTGATCAACTCCTGGGCTGCTGGCCAGTCCAGACCCATATTGCGTTGCGCGGTGTCCATCGCCTCGGCGACCCCCATGCCGTAACGGAACAGGTGACGCCGGAACGCCAAAGTCGCATCCCAGTCGATGGCGGCCGGCGCGCCTGGCACATTCTCACCGCGTGGGTCGGCCACGACGTGCGCCGCCGCGAACGCGACCCGGCTCTGGAAAGCCTCGGGATGTTCTGCCCAGTCCCGAGGCTCGGAGAGTTCGATCTCGTGCCAGCCGCCGCCGGCTTCTGGAATGGCAACAGTCGTGGTGATTGAGGTCATGATGCAAGCTGCTCCATGCTGACCCGGCGACCTTCGGTAGAGGATTTCAGGCCCGCATCGACCAGCTGCAAACCTCGTACGCCGGCGGCGAGATCGTACGCGTGGGGCCGGCCGGCATCGATGTCGGTCAAGAACTGCTCCCACTGGGCCCGGAACCCGTTGATGAACTCGGCATTGTCCGGGATCTGCTCCCACTGACTGCGGTAGTCCTCGGTCTCGGGCAGATCTGGGTTCCAAACCGGCATAGGCGTACGGACCCCCGGCTGAATCCGGCAACCAAACAACCCGGCCACCGCCGAGCCGTGGGTGCCGTCCACCTGGAACTCGACCAGCTCAGGCCGGTCGACCCGAACCGCCCACGACGAGTTGACCTGGGCGATGATGTCCCCCTCGAGTTCGAAGATCGCGTACGCGGCGTCATCAGCGGTGGCGGCGTACTTGCGACCTTGTTCGTCCCAGCGCTCCGGGATGTGTGTGACCGCTTTGGCCGTTACCGCCACGACTCGGCCGAACAGGTTCTCCAGGACATAGTTCCAGTGGGGGAACATGTCCAGCACCATGCCGCCGCCGTCCTCGGCCCGGTAGTTCCAACTGGGCCGCTGGGCGGGCAGCAAATCACCCTCGAAGACCCAATACCCGAACTCCCCGCGTACCGCGAAAATGCGGCCGAAGAAGCCTGCATCGATCAGCCTCTTCAACTTGAGCAGGCCAGGCAGGTAGAGCTTGTCGTGGACTACGCCGTTGATCACGCCCGCGTCCCGAGCTGCGGTGACCAACTCCACACCCTCCGAGACCGACTCAGCAATTGGCTTCTCGGTATAGATGTGCTTGCCGGCACCGATCGCCTTCAAGATCGACTTCTTGCGCTCGGAGGTGACTTGGGCGTCAAAGTAGATCGACGCTGAGTCATCACTCAGCGCCTCGTCCAGATTGGTCGTGTAATCGGACACGCCGTGCTGGGCGGCGAGCGCAGCGAGCTTTTCGGCGTTGCGACCCACCAAGATCGGCTCAACGGTGACATGGTCGCCGCTGGGAAGCGGGACCCCGCCATCGGCTCTAATGGGCAGGATGGATCGCACCAAATGCTGGCGGTAGCCCATCCGGCCGGTTACCCCGTTCATGATCACTCGAACCGTCCGCTGGGCCATCCGCACCTCCAAACCGGTCAGGGCGTCTGCATCAGCCAGAAAACGCTTTCGCGCCCCTTTCTCGGGAATATAGCGTCGAAACCTTGACCAGCGCAATGCGCATCCGGCGTCATGGCTGTTAACTAGGAAACGAGCACACGGTTGGCAAGCACCACAAGTTTCTCAGTTTGGTTTCGTCGTCCGTAGGGGCGTTGACACCGTTAAGGAAACCACCGTAGTGTTCCGACCGTAGTGTGTGAGAAAACGCTTTCACATTCGTTTCACAACATCACTTTCAAAGCAATGGCGCGAAGGGAAGAACGATGGCCATTAACCGTAGGCAGTTTCTGATTGGAGCCGGAGGGTTAGCTGCTGCGGCCACCACCATGGGCCTGGGGGCCTGCGCCCCTGGTTCTCAGGGCGGTGGTGGTCAACAAGGCGGTGGTGAGGGCGGCACAGTCGACCTGGCTCTCGCTTGGTGGGGCAACCCGACGCGCAACAAGAACACCGAGGCGATGATCGCTGCGTACATGGCAGCCAACCCCAATGTGAAGATCTCGGGTCAGCCGGGTGAGTTCTCCAGCTACTGGGACAAGCTGGCCACCCAGACAGCAGGCGGCACGGCTCCCGACATCATCCAAATGGATATGCTCTATATAGCCGAGTACGGCACACGCGGCGCACTGCTCGACCTGGGCAAAGTCGACACGTCCAAGTTCGTCGAGGGCACCGTCGAGTCGGGCAGGATCAACGACACGCTGGTGGGAGTTAATGCCGGCATCAACAGCGCACTCATCTTCGCCAACCCCACCGTCTTTGAGAAGGCCAAGATGGACCTGCCCGACGACACCACTTGGACCTGGGACCAGATGATCGAGGTTGGTGCCGAGGTCGCCTCCAAGGCAGGAGTGCCGTTCGGCGTGGCGGGCCTCATACAATCAGACGCATTGTTCGGCACGTTCGTGCGCCAAAACGGCAAGGAACTCTTCACTCCGGACGGGCTTGGGTTCGACGTAGCCGAGGCTCAGGCCTGGTACGACTTCCTGGTCAAGGGCGTGAAAGCCAAGGCCTTTGGCACACCCGAGCAGATCAGCGAGGAGGTTGCCAAGCCGTTGGATCAGGCTGCGCTCGTGGTCGGGAACGCCGCCATGCAGTACTACAACTCTAATCAGCTGGAAGCGGTCAGTGCTGCGGCCGGCGGTGACAACCTGATGGAGATGCTGCGGGGGCCAAGCCTGACCGGCAAGGCAACCGAACGCAAAACCTGGTACAAGGCCAGCATGTTGTGGTCGGCGTCGGCCAAGACCAAGCACCCGGAGGCCGCAGTCGCGTGGATCAACTGGTTTGCCAACGACCAGGCGGCCGCCGACATCGATAAGGCTGAACGGGGCATTCCCCCGAACCAGGAAATCCAGGATGCCGTCAAGCCCAAGCTGTCTCCTGCGCAGCAGAAAGTCCTGCAATACATCACCGACATCAAGCCCGAGGTGGCCAACACCCCCATCGCCCCACCCCCTGGCGGCGGGACGATACAGGAAGTCATTGGCCGTCACGGGACAGATGCCCTCTTCGGGCGGACGAGCACGGCTGACGCCGCGCAGAAGTTCGTGGACGAGATGAAGTCGAACCTGCAGGCCTGAGCCATGAGTGCCATCTCTGAGCTCTCGACGATCCGTCGCGTCAAGGCGAAGACGCCAGAGGAGAAGCGGCTCCAGAAAAGGGAGGCGGGCCGGGACAACAAGGCGGGGTATCTGTTCCTGCTGCCGTGGCTGATCGGCCTGGTGGTGATCGTCGCCGGGCCGATGCTCGCCTCGTTGTACCTGTCGTTTACCAACTACAGCCTGATCCAGGCACCCGAGTGGGTCGGTCTGGATAACTACGTGCGGATGCTCAGCGACCCGCGTCTGCACAAGTCGATCTCGGTCACGTTCATCTACGTTATCGTCGGCGTTCCGGCGCAACTGATTGTGGCCCTGGCGATCGCAATGCTGCTGAACGAGGGGATGAAGGGGCTGGCCTTCTACCGGTCGATCTTCTACCTGCCGTCGATGCTGGGCGCCTCCGTTGCCATTGCTGTGCTCTGGCGGCAGATGTTTGAAGTGGACGGCCTGGTCAACCAAGTCCTCAGGCTGTTCGGTATCCCAGCCACTACTAGCTGGATCGCCGATCCGCAATGGGCGTTGTGGACCATCATCTTGTTGCACGTGTGGACGTTCGGCTCACCGATGGTGATCTTCTTGGCCGGTCTGCGGCAGATCCCCGGAATGTATTACGAGGCGGCGAGTGTCGACGGCGCAAGCCGATGGGCCCAATTCAGGAAAATCACCCTGCCGCTGCTGTCTCCGATCATCTTCTTCAACCTGGTGCTGCAGGTCATCAATGCGTTCCAGTCATTCACGCAGGCCTACGTGGTTTCGAACGGGACCGGCGGTCCCGCGGACGAGACACTGTTTTACACGCTCTATCTTTACCAGCGCGGGTTCGTCCAGTTCCAGATGGGTTATGCCGCCGCCATGGCCTGGCTACTGGTGGTGATCATCGCGGCTTTCACCGCTATCAACTTCTACTTCTCCAAGCGTTGGGTGTTCTACGGTGACTGATCTTCAAATCCAGGGCGAAGTCGGCCCCGTTGACACAACGAAACTGACCGGACCGGCTCCGCAGGAGGCGATCCATCACCGCCCCACGTGGCGGGACCGAACACGTTCGGTGATCAAGCACATACTGCTGATCGCTGCCAGCCTGATCATGATTTATCCGCTGCTGTGGCTGGTGGCGAGCTCCCTTCGGCCGACCGAGGTCATTTTCCGTACTCCAGGCCTCTGGCTGAACGACCTGTACGTGGAGAACTACACCCAGGGTTGGTATTCGCTGTCCTACCCCTTCGGCCAGTACATCATCAACTCCGCCATCGTGGTGATCGGGGCCATCGCCGGCAATCTGTTTGCGTGCACGCTGGCCGCGTACGCGTTCGCCCGGCTGAAGTTCCGGCTGAGGGGGCTGTGGTTCGCCATCATGCTGCTGACGCTCATGCTGCCCTTCCACGTGGTCGTGGTGCCGCAGTACATCCTCTTCAACACGCTGGGCTGGGTGAACACGTTCGTCCCACTGATCCTGCCTAAGTTCCTGGCGACCGATGCGTTCTTCGTGTTCTTGATGGTCCAGTTCATCCGAGGCATTCCCAAAGAGCTGGACGAGGCTGCTCGGATCGACGGTTGCGGCCACTGGAAGATTTTCAGCAGCGTCATGCTGCCGCTGATGGGCCCAGCGATAGCCACAACCGCGATCTTCACCTTCATCTGGACCTGGAGCGATTTCTTCACTCCGCTGATCTACCTGACTGATCCGATCGCCTACACGGTCCCAGTGGCGCTGCGCTCGTTCCTGGATGCAACGGCTGGGAGCAACTGGGGTGCCATGTTCGCCATGTCAGTGGTCACCTTGATCCCGCTCTTCCTGGTGTTCTTGTTCGGCCAGCGGTTCCTGGTCAAGGGCATCGCCACCACCGGCGGAAAGTGATCTCAGTGCGGGACCCCGTCAGCGGGGTCCCGCCTTCTTCGCACGCGCGTCATGACGCCACTTGGCACCGCTTACGTGGACGTGGCACTAGCTGCAGATGGTGCGGAGTCCAACCAAGTGATGCAGAGTGCGTCAAAGGGCTCGCAGTTGCCGCTCACCGGATACCTGCCTCTGCATCCGGCCAGTACAAGTCGGCCCAGCGCCGAGCCGACGCACATGCGGCGTCCAGCGGTTTGGCCTCGGGATGCCAGGCTCGCTCCCACTCCAACGTGACCGTACCGGCATACCGTCGGCGGACCAGGAGCTCGGCGAACTCGGCCGTCGGCAGTGTGCCCTCACCCACCAGCAGCGGCGTAGTGCTTTCGGGTAGGTCAGCGTCCTTGATCTGCACGCTGCCAAGCCCGGCGGATAACCACGGGGCAAGAGCCGTCCAGGAGTCCTCAAGCCGCTCTCCGACCCGCCAGGGGTGCATCAGGTCCCAGATCGCCCCGACGGGTCCGTCCACCTGAGCTAGTATCGCGGCGATCTGCTGCCCGGTGGGATGCGAGTCGTGCGCCTCCAGCGCGACCACGACCTCACACTCGCTGGCGTATTCGGCGACGGCGTTCAGACGACGGGCGGCTCGGGCATCCGCCTCTTCGCGAGGTTCCAGCAGCTGCGGTACGCGGTCGTACGGCCCGCGTTCGGCTGGGGCGCCCGGAAACACCCGGACCGTAGGGGCGCCAAGGTCGGCCGCGAAGTCCAGGGCGGCCACCAGCGCCCCAAGTACGATGTCTTCCTCTGTGCTGGCGGCCACCTTGACATAGCTGGCGATGCCCGTGACCACGATGCCCGCAGCCTCGATTTCGGCCCGGACGGCGTGCCGCTGCGCCTGGGTCAGAGTGGGATCAGCAATTTCCCCGGCGCTCAGCCGTAGTTCTAGGCCGGGCACCCCCGTCTGGCGGAGGTACGCGAGCACCTGCGGCAGGCTCTCCCCGGGTGCGCCCAGCGTCGACGCGGACAGAGTGATCATGGGCACTTCTCTTGGCACGCTAGCAACTGATGGCAACAAACTTCCACGCGTGGCCCTTGACGTGGCTGAATGTAAGTAGCCCATAGGTAATGTGCCCTGAGCCTGTCGAAGGGCACGCGCTTCGACAGGCTCAGCGCGCACAAGTGATCCGGCGGGTCGTTTTCGCGGTTTTGGTGGAAGACGTACGCCTGAGACCGGGTTTGGGCGCACGTTTTCGCACTTTTGGTGAAAGACGTACGCCTCCGACCGGGTCTGGCCCTCCCGTTCATGATCAATCAAGCCGCGCGCTGAGCCGTCTCAGTTTGGTTTCGTCGCCCGCACGGGCGTTGACACCACGAAGCGGACCGCAATAGTGTTCGAAGGATATTGAGAAAACGCTTTCACGCGGCGGAGGCGAAGCATGGCCATTAATCGAAGGCAGTTTCTGATTGGAGCCGGAGGGCTTGCTGCAGCCGCCACCACTATGGGGCTGGGTGCCTGCGCACCTGGGTCTCGAGGCGGTGGTGCTCAGCAGGGTGCCGGCGGTGAGGGCGGTACGGTCAACCTGGCTCTCACCTGGTGGGGCAATCCGACGCGCCACAAGAACACCGAAGCGCTGATCGCTGCGTATATGGCGGCCAACCCCAATGTGAAGCTCTCGGGCCAGCCGACCGACGGCGCAGCTTATTGGGACAAGTTGGCCACCCAGACAGCCGGCGGCCAAGCCCCCGACATCATTCAGATGGACATGAACTTCATCGCCGAATACGGCACGCGGGGCGCACTGTTGGACCTGAAGGACGCCGATGTGTCCAAGTTTGTCGAGGGCACCGTCGAGTCGGGCAGGATCAACGACAAGCTCGTGGGCGTTAATGCCGGCATCAACAGCGCGCTCATCTTCGCCAACCCCAAGGTCTTAGAAAAGGCCAAGATGGACATGCCCGACGACATGACTTGGACCTGGGATCAGATGATTGAGGTTGGTGCCGAGGCTGCCTCCAAAGCGGGAGTGCCCTTCGGGGTGGCGGCGCTGATCAATGCAGACGCCATGTTCGGCACGTTCGTGCGCCAGCAGGGCAAGGAACTCTTCACTCCAGACGGGCTTGGCTTTGACGTAGCTGAAGCTCAAGGCTGGTACGAATTCTTGCTCAAGGGCGTGAAAGCCAAGGCCTTTGGTACGCCTGAGCAGATCAGCGAGGAGATACCGAAGCCGTTGGACCAGAGTGCGATCGTGGTCGAGAGAGCTGCCCTGCAGTTCTACAACTCCAATCAGCTGGAGGCGGTCAGCAACGCGGCCGGTGGTGACTACCTGATGGAGATGCTGCGGGGCCCGAGTCTGGCCGGCAAGGCAACCGAGCGGAAAACCTGGTATAAGGCAAGCATGCTGTGGTCGGGGTCTGCCAAGACCCAGAACCCCGAGGCAGTAGTCGCCTGGATCAACTGGTATGCGAATTCCCCGGAAGCCGGCAACATCGAAAAGGCTGAGCGAGGCATCCCGCCGAACGCCGAGCTGCTGGCCGCGGTGACGCCCAACCTGTCTCCGGCGCAGAAGGCAGTCGCCAAGTACATCACCGATATCAAGCCCGAGGTGGCCAATACCCCGATCGCCCCACCCCCTGGCGGCGGCACGATAGCCGATGTCATGTCCCGTCATGGGATTGACGTCCTGTTTGAGCGGGTGAGCCCAGCCGATGGTGCGCAGAAGTTCGTGGACGAGCTCAAAGGCAACCTTCAGGTCTGAGCCGTGAGCGTATCGCCACGACCAGCGGTAACCAACAACGACGGGAACCTCGTTCGACGGGGTTCCCGTTTCCTACTTCCCGAAAGGCTCTGCTGTGACTTCCAAACGACGTTATGTAGTAGTCGGAACCGGCCATCGTGTGCAGATGTACCTCGATGCCATGGCCGGCGATCACAAAGATGATGCGGAGTTAGTCGGGCTGGTCGAGCCGAATCCGGGCCGGTTGCAGGTCCATCTGGAGTGGCTCTCTCAAGCAGGCCTCGACGTCAACGGGGTGTTAACCGGCCACCCCGACGCGCTCGAGCGGATACTCAGCGAGACCCAAGCCAATCGGGTGATCATCACCTCGCCGGACTACACCCATGCCGAACTGATCGTGCGCTCGCTGGATGCCGGTGTCGACGTAGTTGTCGAGAAGCCGCTGACCATCAACCCGGAGAGCACTCGGCGGATCGCCGAAGCTGCCGACCGCTCAGGGCGGCAGATTGTCGTCACCCACAACTATCGCTACTCCCCAAGGAACTCCGGTCTCAAGAAGTTGATCAAGGACGGCTCGATCGGCACCCCGCTGTCGGTCACGTTCGAATGGGTGCTCGACACCTCGCATGGCGCCGATTACTTTCGCCGTTGGCACCGGGACAAGGCCAACTCCGGCGGGCTGCTGATTCACAAGGCGTCACATCACTTCGACTTGGTCAATTGGCTGCTCGCCGATACCCCAACCGTGGTTTATGCCCGCGGCGGAGTGAAGTTCTACGGGGCGGAGAATGCGGCTGCACGCGGGATGGAGGCCGGTCCTGAGAGAGGCACTCACGACGGCACGCACAGCCCGTGGGAACTCGACTTGCGAAGGGACCCCCGGCTGAAGGCGCTCTACTTCGACAACGAGTCTTACGACGGCTACCAGCGCGACCAGAACGTTTTCGGCCCGGGCATCACTACTGAGGACAACCTGGCGGTCATCGTGGACTACGCACGCGGCGCAACGCTCAGCTACTCACTTAATGCCCACGCGCCCTGGGAGGGTTACCGGATCGGCGTCAACGGCGACGAGGGGCGGGCCGAGCTGGAGGTGGTGGAACGGGCGGCCGTGCTCGTCGACGCGGACGGCAAGGTGGTGATCGACCCGAGTGCGGTGCCGGAATCCGCATCGCGTACCGGCGGAGAGCGGCTCACCCTGCAGCGCCACTGGGAGGCGGCCCAAGACGTCAAGATCGAAGAAGGTACTGGTGGACATGGCGGAGGCGACGCGCTGCTGCTAGCCGATGTCTTCCGCGGCGCCGGTGATGACTGGCTGGAACGAGCATCGGACTGGGTAGACGGGGTCCGTTCCATCGCGATCGGCATGGCAGGCAACGAATCGCTGCGTACGGGTCTGCCGGTCAAGATCGCCGACCTGAATCTCGGTGTAGACCTATCCCGCTGAGTGTCATCGCCCGCTATGGCCATGCCTCAGCCGCAAACGATCGATGCTCTACGCTCGGATTTCGCCGACCCTCCCGTGAGCGCCGCGCCGATGCTGCGGTGGTGGTGGTTCGGCCCGTCGGTGGAGCGGGACGAGCTGTCCCGCGAGCTGACTGCGATGGCCCAAGCTGGATTCGGTGGGGTCGAGGTGGCCTACGTTTACCCGCTTGGGCCGGCGATCACCGAGTTCATGTCGGAGACTTTTCTCGCCGATCTACGGTTTGCGGCTGACCGAGCACACGAATTGGGTCTGCGCTTCGACCTGACGTTGGGAAGCGGCTGGTCCTTCGGTGGGCCGCATATCACTGGCGAGCTGGCCGCGCATCGGTTGCACTGGGAGCGGCGCGAGATCACCCCGGGGGCACTCGAGATTCCCGTGGCGTCGCCTTGGCCGGGCGACCAATTGTTGGCCGCCTACCTCGGGGCGGGCTCGATTCAGGAGCAGCCTGAGTCCTATCGGATGTTGTCAATCACGAACGGGATGATCAAGATCCCCCACGGGCAGGGCACCCGGCAGGTGCTGCTGGCGTACGCGCGGCGCACCGGGCAGAACGTCAAGCGAGCCGCCGTTGGATCGGAGGGCCCCGTACTCGACCACTACAACGCGGCCGCCGTGGAGGCCCACCTCCGGTGGGCCGGTGATCGGATGCTTGACGCCATTCCGGCCGAACTGCTGGGTTCGGTGTTCTGCGACAGTCTGGAGGTGTACGACGCTGACTGGACCCCGGCGTTGCCGGACGAGTTCGCCCGGCGGCGGGGATACCCGCTCATCCCAGTGCTGCACCGGCTCGCAGTCGACCGTCCGGACACCGCGCAGGTGCGGGCAGACTACCATCGCACCCTCGCTGAGCTGTACCAGGAGAACTTCGTAGCGGTCGTGCAGCGCTGGGCGGCCAGCCGGGGAGTGCCGTTTCGGATCCAGAGTTACGGGACACCACCTGCGACGATCAGCAGCTACCGGTTCGCCGACATGTTCGAGGGCGAAGGTTGGCGGTGGAAGGAGATCACCCAGACGCGGTGGGCATCCTCCGCCGGACACCTCTACGGCAAGGACGTCGTATCGGCCGAGATCTGGACCTGGGTGCATTCGCCCTCCTTCCGGGCCACCCCGCTCGACCTGAAGGGCGAGGCGCATGAGCATCTTTTGCTTGGCATCAACCAGTTCGTCGGGCATGGCTGGCCGTACTCACCAGCCGAGGCGCCGGGGCTGGGCTGGTTCTTCTACGCCGCCGGGGCGATCGACGACCGGAACCCGTGGTGGCCGGCGATGCCGCCGCTCAACACCTATCTCACCCGGCTCTGCTGGCTGCTGCGGCAAGGTGAGCCGATCGCTGACGTCGCTATCTATGTGCCAAATGAAGACCTGTTCGCGGTCATGGGTCGGGCGGTCGGCGGCTCACTAGACCCATGGAGGGAAGCAAACCGGCGGATCGATTCCGCCCTCCCGGCGACTATCCGGACGTCCGGACTTGACTACGACTTGATCGACGACGAGGCGCTCGCGATCATTCCGCCGGACCGGTATCGGGTGGTGATCATCCCGGCCACGACGATGATCTTGGACGCAACCGCGACCTGGCTGGGGAAGGTTACCGCAACCGGTGGCTCGGTGATCATGATCGACTCGACAGTTGACCTGCCCGGTGCGATCACCATTGCGACTGGCGAGCTGGCCGATGGGCTCGCCGCTGCCGTCGATCCCGATCTTGAGATAACGCCCAGGATGGCGGATATCGGCTTCGTACATCGCCGGTACGAGGACGCCGACATCTACTTCGTCGCCAACACCGGTCCACAGAGCCAGACGTTCCGGATCACGGCACGTGGCAGATCAGGAAGTTATGAGGAATGGGATGCCACTTCCGGCGAGGTGGTGCGTGCCGGAACCGCTCCTGCTGAGGGGATCGAGATCGCCCTGGACCCCTACCAAGCCACAGTGATCATCATGATCAACGACCAACCGGGCAGCCAGCCGGAACCGACGTCGGCCGATCCGACCGCGGCGTTGCCGGATAGACGGATACGGCTGGACACCAGCTGGCAAGTCGCATTCGCCGATGAACCGCCGCAGCCTGTCCAGCTACCCCATGTGTGGGAGGACCAGCCCGGACGGCGGCACTACTCGGGCTCCGCCACGTACACCACCAGCTGCGAACTAGGTGACCTGTCACGGGAGGCCTGCGTGGTGATCGACTTCGGTGACTGCTCGGCTCGCGATGCCGCTGATCAAGACAACGCCGGCCTGGTCGGCCCGTCGTATCGAGTCGTCGTGACCGGGCCGGTCGGTGAGATCGCCGAGGTCGCAGTGAATGGGGTGGACTGTGGTGTCGCTTGGCACGCGCCGTACCAAGTCGACATCACCGAGGCAGTACGCAGCGGTCGGAACGAGATCAAGATCACGGTCCGCAATACAGCGGCCAACGCGCTGGCAGCAGACCAGCACATCCTCGAGGTCGCTGCGCAAAGTGAAGCTCGCTACGGGCGCAGATTCCGGATGCAGGACCTAGACCGCGCGATGGAGTCGGTGCGTTCCGGCTTGCTCAACGTGCCGACGGTCGTCGTGAGCGCCAACATCTAACGAAAGGAGTTGTCGATGTCGTCCCTCCAGCTTGATCCTGACCGTGCTCTCCCGTTTCCGGTAGAGCAGCGGAGTATCGCCAGGGAAATCTACGGCGAGACTAAGGATTTGCCGCTTATCTGTATGCACGGGCACGTGGAGCCGGAGGTGTTTGCCGACGACCTCCCGTTCGCCAATCCTGCGCAGCTGTTGATCGTTCCTGATCACTACGTATTCCGCATGTTGGCCTCCCAGGGCATTGAGCCCGCTCGCCTTGGTGTGCGGCGGCTCGATGGCGGTCCAGTCGAGACCGATTCTCGGAAGATCTGGCGTACCTTCTGCGAGAACTGGAAGCTCTTCCGCGGTACGCCGTCGCGCTACTGGCTGGAACACGAGCTCGTGGAGGTATTCGGAGTCAATCTGGTCCCGAGTGCGGAGACGGCCGACGCAATTTATGACCGGATCGCAGCTTCCGTGGCCGATCCTGAGTTCCGGCCACGCGCGTTGCTCGACCGCTTCAACATCGAGATCATCTCCACGACAGACTCAGCTACTTCGGACCTGCGGCACCATGCGAAGCTTGCCGCCGACGGTCTCGGCGAGCGCGTTCTTCCCACCTTCCGGCCCGACAGGCTAGCGTATCTGGATCGACCGACCTGGCGGGACGAGATCGCTGAGCTGGCGAAGCTGTCGGGGGTTGACACGGCTACGTACGACGGCTTCCTCGACGCACTGCGTACCCGTCGTGCGGCCTTCATCGAAGCTGGTGCCCGTGCCACTGACCATGGCCACCTCCTCGCCGACACCACCCCAATGGAGGTGAACGCAGCACGTGAGCTGTACGCGCGAGTTCTTGGTGGGGCCGAAGCCAGCCCGGCGGAGGTGACCGCCTTCGCAGCGAACATGCTCTACCAGATGGCTGAGATGTCTTGTGAGGACGGCCTCGTGATGCAGATCCACCCCGGCGTATTGCGCGACCACAACACCGCGATCTGGAAGACCTACGGTGCCGACAAGGGCTACGACATCCCCATTCAGACCGAGTTCACCCGTGCTCTGCGACCGATGCTGGACCGATTCGGCACCGACCCGCAGTTTCGCGTCATCCTTTTCACTGTCGATGAGACTGTGTACAGCCGGGAACTGGCTCCGATCGCCGGGACGTACCCCTCGGTCCGGCTGGGCGCACCGTGGTGGTTCCTGGACTCCCCGGAGGGCATGCGCCGGTTCAGGGAGTCAGCTGTCGAGACCGCCGGCTTCTACAACACCTCCGGCTTTGTGGACGACACGCGGGCGTACGCCTCGATACCCGCTCGCCACGACCTATTCCGTCGCATCGATGCGGGCTTCCTGGCGCGCTTGGTCCTCGAGCACCGGCTCAGCATGGACGAGGCGGTTGAGACGGCCATCGACTTGACGTACAACCTGCCGAAGGAGTCCTACCCCCGCCGAGATGTGCCCTGAGCCCTTCGACAAGCTCAGGGCACATAACGACGCGCTGTATGCGCGCTGAGCCTGTCGAAGCGTGCCCTTCGACGGGCTCAGGGCACATTTTCTCGCTCAGGGCACATTGTGCTCGATGCTGTCGTGCCCTTCGACAGGCTCAGGGCGCATTGTGCTCGCTCAGGGCACATTGTGCTCGCTCAGGGCACGTTAATGCGCGTACGGTGCGAACGGCCTCAGATGCTTCTCGAAGTGGTCCGCGATGATCCGGTAGTGCTCCTCTTCGTTGTCGTTCCACACCTGGTACATGCGCCTCCCGAACTCGTCGAGGATTGCCCCGTAACCAACATGCAAGACCTGCCGTGAGTCGACGCGGTCCATCAGCTGGGCGACCTCGTCATCGGTCGGATCGGTGGGGATTCTCGTCGGATCGCAGGAGAGGTGGTAGCTCTTGCGGTTCACCTCGAAGCTGTCGAGAGCCAGCGCAAGAACCTCTCGCATCAGATCGGCATCGTTGTTCGCGATCACGCGCAACGCCTCCGCCCAACTGGTGCCCGCGGTCTTGAGATGCACCAAACCTTTGGTTGCTTCTGCAATTAGGGGATAGGTGGAGAACTTGTCGGAGCCGGAGTGCAGCGACAGCTTGTACGGACCCAGCGCCCGGGAAATCTGAGCATGAATCTCGAAGTCACGCTGCAACTCGTTGATGTCGCCGATGTACTCCACACCCTTCTCGAAGGCGCCGACGAAGCGGGGTGCGAACGAGATGAAGTCCATCCCGAGGCGCTGCAATTCACTGACTACGACGACGTGCTCGGCGGGGGTGGTCGGATAGTCGGTCTCGTCGACGGCGAACTCCACCTCGCAGTCGATGCCCTTCTCCATAAGGCGCCGATACATGGCCATAGCGTGGGCAAGTGACGGACCGTACTTAGCCATGGCGCGAAGCACCGACTGCTCGTCTAGCTCGATCGCCTCCTGCTCAAGGTGAACGCGGCGCCCGACGTAGCTCTTCGTGAACGTTGCGAGGTCACACTCAAGGCCCGCCCAGTCCAGCGCTGCCGCCTTCTGCTGGATCGTCGCAGCATCGGCGTGCTCCGCCTCGGGGTCGACTTCAGCCTTGGGATCCAGGGTGTAGAAGACGAAGCCCGCGGCCACGGTGTCGTCGATGTCGTCGAGCTGCTCCAGATGATCCGCGTCGCCGCCGACTGGCTTCGTCCAGCCGGCCTGGAAGGCCCCCCAAGTCGCGTCATCCAGCACGTTGCGCGGCGTTCGATGGCAGCGGCCCATCTCCCGGATGGACTGCTGTGCGAAGACCGGGTTGATTGCCGCGCCAACCGCGTTCAGCGCTCGCACGTGGCCCGGTGTGGCCAGCCCAAGTCGATCGCCGAAGCCGGCCGAGGTATGCAACCCGAAGCGGGAAGGCTTCAGCCAGGGCAGCGCAGACCGCAGCGCCACGGCATTCTCCGGCGTGGTCTCCGCGACGAAACGAACCTTGCCGTCGACCCGCTCCGCTGCGCCAGCGAAGCCGCGGAACGCGGACTCGTCATCGGCAACGGCCACGAGCCGTTTCACACCGTCGACCGACCGTTCCAGCCAGTAGGTTGTGCGCTCGTAGGAGACCTGTGACTCCGGGTAGGCGCCATCTCCAAGCAGCGCGGTGGCGGAGGGGCCTAACTCATCGGGTCGGGCGGTCATGCTGTCACCCTTCTCTGGTGTGTGGCCACACGCTAAAGACTCAGTCGACCTCGGCTCTCGACCCGACTACCGTAGCGTACTGGAAAACGCTTTCTCAACCATCCCGCCTCCTGCAAAATCGGAGGCCTCCATCAGGGCCTACGCGGCATGATCTTGACACCTGGAACCACCGCCGAAAGCTCAGCGATGTCGTCCGGATCGGTCGTAACCACGACTGCGACTTCGGCTGGAACGCACGCGGCAATGACATGGGCATCAGCGATCGAGTCGGAACCCTAGCGGCGTAAAGGATTCCACCTACCTGCTTGGCAAGTTCCTCGTCGGTGATGAGTACGCGAATCTGCTCACCGCCGTACTTCCGGCTCAGAGCGGTCTCGACCTCCCGGGTCCGGGCGGTTCCTCTTGCAACCTCCGCCAATGTGACGGCCGCACACCAGACCTCTCCTCCACGAGTGATTGCCCGTGCCAAGAGGTCCCGGAGCTTTGCTCCAGCTTTAGTGTTGAGTGCGTCAAATGCGCCGGCGTCGAGGACGACTCGGTTCACGCCGCTCCTGCAGCCTTATCACTAGGACTGCCGAAGCCGATCTCATCCAGAAACGCCTCATTTTCCGCCTGTTCCTCGCGGGTGGCTTTACCGTATTTGGCGTCGAGCTCCGCCAGCCAGTCGGCAGCAGCCTTGCGGTGATTATCCGACTCGATGGCCTGACGAAGTGAGGCGTTGGCAGCCGCCGAAAGACTACGTGCGTGCTGTTGCTTGAGGGCCTCGATGAGGTCCTCATCTAGCATCAGGGTCACCCGGCGTTTGCTCATACCTTTATCGTATCTTCGACACCCCTCACTGCGGCTTCCCTCAAAAACTGACACTCGTTCCTCGTCAGGGTGGTCTGGACGGCGTGTTGGATGAACTGGCGTCAGATTTTGAGGGAAACCTCTCGGTTCTTCAGAGGACTTCGGCCAGGAAGAGCCACGCCTGCTCCTGCATTGCGGCGTCGAAGGCGTGTCCGCCTGGGATAAAGGAGCCGCGGTGGCGCGTGGTCCCCGCATGGAGGCGGAGTAGCTGATCATGAGCATCCGCCATCCCGGCGCGCGGAAAGAGCTCATCATCGGTCCGGTACTGGACCAGGAACCGAGCCCGCCCCAACGAGGTCAGCTCAGGCCAGTCCATCAACGACCATAGGCCGGGTATGTGGAGCAACCAGGAATGCGTGTCCAGCTCATCCGGCACCAATGAGGCGAATGTGGCCATCATGCAACTCACCACGCACGCGGCGACCTGATGGTCCAACGCCGCGAGCAGCAGGCTGCGGCCACCGCCACCAGAGAAACCGAAGGTCCCCAGGCGCGCGGGATCAACCCTATCTTCGCCGGCCAGCACCCGCGACGCCACCAGGTCGTCGGTCAGCACCACGCCGGCAAACGTCTGGCCGAGCACGCCGGCGGCTTTGGCCAGCGTGTTCTCATGCAGCCCGGACGCGAAATCGAACCTATCCTCCTCCGTGGGGCTGACACCTTGCTCCCGCCAGAGCGCGTCCTGGGCGTCCAGCAAATCGGCGAGGCGAGGGGTGGGATGAGAAAGATCAAACCGCCGGCTACCCCAGGAGAATGTGTCGTGCACCAGGACTGCGTAACCCTGACGAGCCAGCTCGTTCGCTGGGGCGCGGCCCGAGTAGTACGCGTTGCGCAGCCAGATCGCGCGTGGGCTGGAGTCCGCCCCAAGGTCGACCAGCTGCTCAGCCCCGACCGATCGCACGCCGCCATGGCAGTGCATGCCGAGTACGCCCGGCAGGTTGCCCCGTACGCCTGCCGGACGTAGCAGCCAGGCAATTGTGTCCGGCCCGTACCCAACCGACCAGCGCAGGCAACGGATCAGGACGCCATCCATGCGCTTGCTGCCCTCGTCGATCACAGTCGGACGGTCAGGAAGCCGTCGCAAGCCCAGCACGCTCCCCAATGCCGTGCCGTCGGAATCCGCACCGACATAAGGCTCGGCCGATCGCAGTACAGGCGTCCAGTCTTCGTAACCGGCGATTGGGTTCGGGCGCGGGCCGGGCGGCTGCGCGGCTGTCAGCGTACGGCCTCGCTGAGCCGCACCGGACCGGTGCTGCCGCGGCGCTCGATCCTGGGTCGGAAGTAGATCGCATGGCCAGGTGCCCGGCCGTTCAGCAGGTCCCACATCCGATGCCAGGCCTGCTCTCCGAGTTCGGTGCCGGGAACCGACGCGGTCGTCAGGGGCGGCGTGATATAGCGGGCGAACGGGATGTCATCGAACCCCACCACCGAAATGTCTCCTGGCACGCTCACACCGCGTTCGCTCAGTGCACTCAGCAGCCCAATCGCTACGAGATCGTTGTACGCCAACACCCCGGTCGCTGCGGAGGCGAGGACCCGATCCGCCGCCTGGTAGCCATCAGCGAAGCTGACGCCGCATGGGTGAAGCTGGATTCCGACCTCCGGATGATCATCGAGAAAGTCGTGGATCGCGGCCACCCGAAGGGCATTCGCTGCGCTCTGCGGGGCGCCGGCAAGGTAAACCAGCGACCGGTGACCATAGCCATACAGCAGATCGAGCAACTCCCCCAGAGCAGTTCGGTAGTCGGCGGCGACCACCGGAGTTCCCACTGATCCGGGCTCACGGTTCACGAGCACGATCGGTTTGAGTTCTTCGAGTAGCGGTGCAAGATCCGCCTTGTCCATGCGCGGTGCGCACAACACGATGCCGTCGCAGCGCCGTCGGGTCTCGACAGCAAGGATCTTTTCCTCGGCCACCGACTCCGCGGAGTCGGCGATCAAGATGTGATAACCATCCCGCGCAGCAGCACGGCTCAAACCTCGCAACACGCCGTGGGAGGTCGGATTTTCGAGATCGGGCACAACGACCGCGATGGTGTTCGTCTTGCCGAGCACCAGGCTGCGGGCCAGCGGGCTGGCGGAGTAGTTGAGTTCCGCGGCCGCGGCGCGGACCTTCTCCGCCATTGCCTCATCCACAGACGGGTTCCCGTTCATCACTCGTGAGACCGTGGCCAGCGAGACCCCCGCGCGGCGGGCAACATCGGCGATGGTCCGCGATCGATATTTCGACGAGCTTGCCACGTCTGGTCGGTTTCCTATTCTGGCGGCTGGCTATGGGACACACCTATCGTGTACCTTTCTGAAAGCGTTTTCTAGTCCACTAAGCCCGACTGCTCACGAAGTCCACGGATGGGAACAAACTCGACCTCTGCAACCCGCCTCATCCTGGTCGGCGTCCGCGGGTTCGGACAGGTCCACGCCGAGCGGATCGCTCGGCTGGCCAATCAAGGCGTCGTCGAACTCGTCGCAGCTGTTGATCCGGGAGTCGTACTGGATCCGCCGACCATCTACGGCGTGGATCTGTACGCGGATCTCGCGGACGCGCTCGCTGGAGTCGGTCCGGTGGATGTCGTGATCATTGCGGCACCCATTGCCGAGCATTTCCGACTTGCTCACCTCGCACTCACTTCCGGTGCCGATGTCTATTTGGAGAAACCGCCGGTGGCCTCAATGGAGGACTTCACCACGCTCCTCGCGACCGAGCAGGAGACAGGGCACGTCGTTCAGGTGGGTTTCCAGAGCCTCGGTTCACGAGCCCTGGAGATGCTGGAGACCGATGTCTTCGGCATCGGTCCTGTGGTCAGAATCGGCGCGGTGGGCACTTGGTCGCGGACAATCGGCTATTGGAGCCGTTCGCCCTGGGCCGGTCGCCGCAGCCTGAACGGTCGGGCGGTGAACGACGGGGTGGTCACGAACCCCCTGGCCCATGCGGTAGTCACGGCGCTGGCCGTGGCCGGCTGTCGGCGGCTGGAGGACGTCGAGTCGGTTGAGACCGATCTCTACCGGGCCAACGCCATCGACTGCGACGACACGTCAGTAGTTCGTATCCGCACCACACAAAGACTTCAGGTGACTTGCGCCCTCACCTTGTGTGCACCTGCTGAGACCGAGCCGTACGTGCATATCCAAGGCACCCTCGGCCGGGCCCGCTTCGCTTACACCGCGGACCGCATAGAGATCGAAACAGAGGACCGGAACCACAGGGAGATCACAACGCGGGTGGACCTTCTCGAGAACCTCTTGGCGCATCGCCGAAACGGAACACCACTACTCGTGCCGCTGGTCAATACTGGAGCGTTCATGCAGGTGCTGGCTGCCGTCGCGGCGGCCGACGAACCGGTCCGGATCGATCCCCGGGCTATCCAGTGGCAAGGCGAAGGTCAGGACCGGCGTCCAGTCGTCGATGATGTCACACACTGGGTGACGCAGGCCGCATTAAGCGGGCAGACGTTCGCCGAGCTGGGTGTGCCTTGGGCTCGCTCCGAATGATTTACGCACTTCGCATCAGTTGGTTGGACTCCGCACCATCTGCAGCTAGTGCCACGTCCACGTAAGGGGTGCCAAGTGGCGTCATCGACGTTCAGCATGCCGATACACAGAGAGCTGGTCTCACGATGAACCTGTTTGATCTGAGCGGCCGGGTTGGGCTGGTCACCGGCTCCAGTCGAGGGATCGGGTACGCCCTCGCCAAAGGCCTGCTCCAGGCAGGTGCGCGGGTGGTGATCCACGGCCGCGACGTCGAGCGGGCCACTATCTCGGCGACCACATTGGCCGACGAGACGGGCGGCGAGACTCGGGTCAGCACGTTCGACGTCACCGACCTGGCCGATGTCGACCGCGGCATCGCCGCCATCGAGGACGACTGGGGCACCCCGGACATCCTCGTGAACAATGCCGGTCTGCAGCGTCGGAAACCGTTCGTCGAGTTCAGTCTTGAGGACTGGAATGACCTGATGGCCACCAACCTCACGAGCGCCTTCCTCGTCGGCCAGCGGGTCGCCCGGGGCATGGTGGCACGTGGCAGCGGCAAGATCATCAATATCGGGTCAGTGCAGAGCCAGCTCGCCCGACCCGGTATCGCGCCCTACAGCGCGACCAAAGGCGGCATCGTCATGCTGACAAAAGGCCTGTGTGCCGACCTGGGGCCCTCCGGCGTCCAGGCCAACGCGCTTGCGCCCGGGTACTTCGAAACCGAGCTGACCCAGGCTCTGGTCGAGGACGTCGAGTTCTCCGCTTGGGTGAGAAGTCGTACGCCGGCAGGCCGTTGGGGCAAGGTGGAGGACCTGATCGGTGCTGTGGTGTTCCTCGCCTCACCAGCATCGGACTTCGTCAACGGACAGGTTCTGTTCGTTGACGGGGGAATGACGGCAGTGGTCTGATCGTGCGGATCGCCCGTCAATGGCACGCTCCGGCGAGACAAGGAGAACCATGAGCCTGCCCTCCGAATCCCTCGGGGTCGTCGCGTACGCCGCCGGCGATCTCCGGGTCGAACCGGTACCCCTCCGCGAGCCGGCCGCCGACGAGACGGTCGTTGAGGTCGCCTACGGCGGGATATGTGGCTCGGACTTGCACTACTGGATGCAGGGCGCGGCTGGCGAGTCCATCCTGCGGGCGCCGATGGTGCTCGGTCACGAGGTAGTCGGCACCGTGGCCCAAGCGGCAGGCGATGGCAGCGGACCGGCACCGGGCACCTCGGTGGCGGTTCATCCGGCCACCCCAGCCGGCGACGGCGTTACTCGGTTCCCGGCTCACCGGCCGAACCTCTCCCCAGCCGGCACCTACCTGGGTAGCGCTGCCCGGTTCCCGCATTGCGACGGGGCGTTCGTCAAGTACGCCACGCTGCCCAGCAGGATGCTGAGGCCGCTGCCGGCAGGGCTGGGCCTCCGGGCCGCCGCTTTGGTCGAACCAGCCTCGGTCGCCTGGCACGCCGTCGCCCGGGCCGGTGACGTCCAGGGCAGGTCGGCCCTGGTGATCGGGGCAGGTCCAATCGGTGCGCTGGTCGTGGCCGTGCTCAAGCGGGGCGGCGCGACCGAGATCACCGCGGTCGACATGCACCCGTTCCCGCTCGAGATCGCCCGGGCGCTCGGCGCCACACGGACCCTGCTAGCCACCGAGGTCGACGAGATCGCCACGGTGCAGGCCGACGTCGTGGTCGAGTCGAGCGGCAGCCACCGAGGACTGGCAAGCGCCATTCG
Organism: Actinomycetota bacterium; assembly: GCA_046726195.1. GTDB lineage: Bacteria > Actinomycetota > Actinomycetes > Propionibacteriales > Propionibacteriaceae > Microlunatus. The sequence continues at coordinate 1,863 of JBKPAB010000120.1, read as the reverse complement.
CGGCGCGACGCGCGGTGGCCGGGTGGTGATGGTGGGACTGCTGCCCAGCGGCGACCAGCCGGTGCCCATCTCGTTGGCGATCACCCGGGAGCTTGAGCTGCTGGGTGCGTTCCGCTTCAACGACGAAATAGACGAGGTGATCGCGGCCTTAGCCGACCGCAGCCTCTACGTCGAACCAGTGGTTACCCATGAGTTCGCCGTGTCCGATGCCCTCCAGGCGTTCGAGGTCGCTCGTGACTCCGCTACTTCATCAAAGGTCCTGCTGCGGTTCTGACCGCGGCAGGGCAACATTTCGTTGATTTCCCAGAGCTCATGTTTGCTGACCCCTGACAATTCGCCACCCGAATTCCGATCAGCACCGCAAGCACAATTCCTCACGAATTCCGCGCAATGCGCAGGTATTCTTTGACCTTCATCAGCCGTCGCTGCATGAGCATTTGATGCAGAAACGCGATTAACCCGGCAATATCGTCACAGCGCAACGCAGCCCGAGACCTCGGTATCGATCAGATGGGGAACATGAACTCCCTCATCAGCCGGGAAGGGTACCGATCTCAAGCGCAGCAGCCATGCCATGCCATGCCATGATCGCGGACGCGTTGGCCACCTGACTACTTTCTAGCCCGCCAGGCTCGCTCGAACGGCAGCCGCCACGCGTGCGGTGCGACCAGCTGATGAATGGCGTTCGGCCCCCATGAGCCGGGGGCGTACGGGCGGACCGGAGTCGGATCACGCAACAACGGCTCCGAGCGTTCCCACAGGCTTTCAATGCCCTCGGCGGTGGTGAACAGCGTGTGATCATCACGCATGGCATCCAAGATCAACCGCTCGTACGCCTCGAGGATGTCGCCTACCCGATCGGTCTCGTGTGTTGAGAACTGCATGCTCAGCTTGTCGAGCTTCATGCCTGGTCCGGGGCGCTTGCCGTAGAACGAGAGCGAGACTTTGGCCTCGTCGGCAAGATCAAAAGTAAGATGGTCCGGACCGGACGAGCCGACCCCCGATCCTGCGGGGAACATGCTCTTGGGCGCCTCTTTGAAGGCAATCGATATGATCCGCAGGCCCTCGGCCATCCGCTTGCCGGTCCGGCAGTAGAAAGGTACCCCGGCCCAACGCCAGTTGTCGATACCGCATTTCAAAGCAATGAAAGTTTCTGTATCGGAGTCCCGAGCGACACCGTCTTCCTCCCGATAACCGCTGTACTGCCCGCGCACAACTTCGCGCGGATCGAGTGCCAACATTGAGCGAAAGACTTTATTCTTCTCCTCGCTAATTGCCCGCGGTTCTAGTGCAGTCGGCGGCTCCATCGCCACAAATGCGAGCACCTGGAATAGGTGCGTCACCACCATGTCCTTATAGGCACCGGTTACCTCGTAGAAGCCCGCCCGGCGATCCAGGCCCAGCGTCTCAGGGATGTCGATTTGGATGTGGTCGATGAAGTTCCGGTTCCAGATCGGCTCGAAGAGCCCGTTGGCGAAGCGGAACGCCAGGATGTTGAGTGCGGCTTCCTTGCCGAGGAAGTGGTCAATCCGGAAGATCTGGCGCTCTTTGAACGTCTCGTGCAACTGATCGTTGAGGGTGATCGCACTCTGCAGATCCGTGCCGAAGGGCTTCTCCATGACGACCCGGGAGCGTTCCACGAGTTTTGCTTCGCGGAGCGTGTTGATCACCTTGGGTGCGGCCGCCGGCGGCACACTCAGATAGTGCAAGCGACCCACCGGCCCACCGAGCTTCTCCTCCGCAACCTGGACTGCCTTGCCCAGGCCCTTGGGTCCGGCCGACTGCGGTATGTAGGTGAGGCGCTCAGCAAAGGAGTTCCAATGGTCCTCAGTGAGCGGGTGGTGGCTGAACTCGGTCACCGCC
>JBKPAB010000119.1:0-4456 GCA_046726195.1 Actinomycetota bacterium | reverse complement strand
GCCGCGGGTGCTCCCGGCAACCACAGCGCGCGGCAGCGAACTGGCTCGCGTGGAGAACATCCACGCGCGGATTCCCGGTCGGGCAAGCACGGGCCATGTGGTAGCCGTTGCTCACTACGACTCCGTGGCACAAACGCCGGGAGCCGCCGACGACGCGGCCGGCGTCGCCGCCATCCTCGAGGCCGCGCGGGCACTTCGCTCCCGGCCGCCACTACGCAACGACATCGATTTGGTGATCACCGACGGCGAGGAACCTGGGCTGCTCGGCGCTCACGCCTTTGTCACCGCCGACGTCATCGATGCCGACCGCAGCGTCGTGATCAACTTGGAAGCGAGGGGGTCATCCGGACCGTCGATGCTGTTTCAGACCAGTCCGGGAAACAGCGGACTGGTCAAGGCGTACGCGGCCCTCGAGGATCCTGTGGGCGGCTCAGAGTTGTCTACGCTGTTTGAGGCGCTGCCCAATGACACCGACTTCACCGAATTCCGCGGCGCTGGATTCCGGGGGTTCAACCTTGCCTTCGGCGATGGGTACGTCCACTACCACAGTCCCGCCGACACACCGGCCAACCTGGACCGGTCGAGCTTGCAGCATCACGGCGCCAATCTGCTCGCGCTGGCTCGTATCGTCGGCGACCAACAGCTCCCACTACGCCCCTCGTATGAGGCGACCTTCTCCAGCGTCTTTGATCAGGTGGTCTGGTATCCGGAACGCCTGACGGTCCCGCTCGCGCTGTTAGCACTGGGCCTGTACGGCGCAGCCGTCTGGCTTGCTCACCGGCACGGGCTGCGGCTGCTGCGCATCGCAGTCGCTGTGGCAACAGTCCCGCTCATGCTTGCTGTGGTCGCCGGGATTGGGGCCGCGGCCTGGTGGTTGCTCGGAACGCTGCGTCCGGCGTACCGCTCCTTGGATTGGGGAACAACGTATCGGCCGGAATGGTACGAGGCAGGTCTGACTGTCTTCGCGATCATGGTGGCCGTTGCCTGGTACGCCGCCCTGCGCCGACGCCTCGACAAGTTGGAGATCTCTTTGGGCGTATTGGCCTGGCTGGTGATTTTCGCCGTCGCCTTGGCCTTCCTGGCGCCAGGGGCTGCCTACCTGTTCACGTGGCCCGCGCTGGTCGGCGCGGTCGGCCTGGCCGCAGGCCTGCGGTTTGATCGGCCCGGCTCGGCCTGGCTAGCTGTGGGCGGCGCGACTGCCGCGTTCCCGGCCGCGGTTCTGTGGCTGCCCAACTACTCGCTGGGCCTGACCTGGGCCGCGGCACCAATGACCATGGTTGCTCTGCTCGCCGCGACGGTGATGCCCGCGGCCGATCCGTTGTTACCCGGCTGGGCGTTCATCGTCCCGGCTGTCGGTTTCCTTGGTGCGCTGGCGTTGATGATCAGCGGGTTCCGTATCGACGTCATCGACGAGAAGCACCCAGCACAGACCAGCCTGGCGTACGCGCTCGACGCCGACAACGGTACAGCCGCCTGGCTCAGCGCTGACCCGGTGCTCGCCCCGTGGACAAAGCAGTACGCCACCGCACAGCGCAGCGATATCGGAGAACAGTTTCCGGGACCCTTGGGTCGTGCCCGGCACATTGGGCCCGCGCCTGCCTCGCCGGTCCAGTCGCCCCAGGTGACGTTGATCGACATCCGGCAGCAGGGCGACAGCCGCGTCGCACACCTCCGCATTGTGCCTGGCGGAGCGCGTCGGCTCGACGTTGCCGCCGCCACCGGAGGCGAGCACATTATGGCCACGGTGCAAGGCGTGCCGGTCCACGGGGAACCGCCCAGGCCACGCACGGAGCGGTGGGACTGGGGTTTCACGTTCGAAGCAGTGCCAGCGGAAGGGATTGATGTGACGCTCGCCATCCCCGGTAACACCCGGCTACCGATGCGGCTCCTGGCCTACCACGACGGGCTCCCCGGCGACGCGCTTACATCACAACCCCAGGACCTCACGTGGTCGCGCCGGCTACCGCACGCGACGGTGGTCGCCACAACACGCCACGTCTAACGCGTCTTCCCGCGCCGAGCGCTCACGGAGACTCAAACGAGGGCTGGTCGGAATCTGTCATGGCCGCGTGAACTATTCGATTGATGCGGGCGACGGCATCGTCGGGCTGGGGTTGGCCTGCGTCGAGCCAGGCCAGGACGGCCTCGATGGTGATCGCTGGGAGCAGCCGGGACAGCCAATCCAGCGCGGCCGGCTCGACCCCGGCCCTGATGAGATTGCGGCGGGTGACCTCGACCGAAGCCGCCGCGAGGGTGTCGGTGACGTCACGGAACTCCGGCTCGCGGGCGGCGTATCGGAAAAGCAGCCGGAAGCCGTCAGGGTCGGCCGCTGCAGCGGCGACTAGAGCTGGCACTGCGTCTTCGCCGAAGTCGTCTGTGCCAACAGAGTCGCGAAGGCGGGTCGCGGCCCGATCCAGTACCGAGCGGTAAAGGTCGGTCTTGGACTCGAAGTGGCGATAGAGGATGACACGACCGACCCCCGCGGCCTCGGCGATGTCGTCGAGGCTGGTATTGGCAAACCCCGCAGCGGCGAACGCGTGAGTCGCCGCAGACAGGATCTGCTCCCGGCGGGCGGCGCGGGGGAGCCGTCGCCCTTTGGCCGTCAATCGGCCGAGCGGGGTTGTCACCTCTTGATTGTATCTTCTATCTTGTCTACTTATGAGTACACATCGAAATGCCTCCACCGTGAAATTGCCCCTGGACCAGCCGGACCCGTTGGACCCGCCGGCGGGGTTACGCGACCTGCAGTTGCGCGGCTCGGTGCACCGGGTGATCACCGCGGTCGGCGACCCTGGGTGGCTGGTCACCGGACATACCGAGGTGCTCACCTGGCTGGATGACGACCGGCTGGGCCGCTCCCATCCAGACCCGGCGGGCGCCGCCCGGACTGGTGAGTCGATGCTGTTCGGCGGCCCGTCTGGCGCGTTCGACACCGAGAAGGCCGACCACAAGCGGATGCGGGCTCTGCTGCAGCCGCATTTCACCCCGGCTCGGATGCGGGCCTTGCGACCGCGGGTCCAGCAGCTGGCTGGCGAGCTCCTCGACAGCATGGCTGCCGGGGATCGGCCCTGCGACCTCGTCCAGGCCGTTGCGGTGCCGCTGCCGGTGCTGGTGATTTGCGAGCTGTTGGGAGTCCCCATCAGCGACCGCGACCGATTTCGGGCCTGGACCCGCGACGCTGCCAACGTCACCGATCGCCAGCGGTCGATGGCCGGCCTAGGCGCCCTCTTCAGCTACGGCCAGCAGCTGGTCGCCGTTAAACGAGACCAGCCGGCCGACGACGTCATCTCGCGACTGGCTGCCACACCTGGCGTCGGCGCAGTCGAAGCCGCCCAGCTATCGATGTCCCTACTCTTTGCCGGGCATGAGACCACGGTGGACCAAATCGGCAAGGGTGCCCTGCAGCTGCTCACCGCCGCCGGTCAATGGACAGCCCTGGCACGGGATCCGAGCCGTGTGCCGGCGGCGGTCGAGGAGATCCTTCGAACGAGCGGCAAGGGAGGCGGCGGCATTCCCCGATATGCCCGCGAGAACGTACAAATCGGTGGTGTCGACATCGCTGCCGGGGAGCTGGTGATCTTCGATATCGGTGCCGCCAACCACGACCCGGCCGCGTTCGCCGACCCCGACCGGTTCGACCTCGACCGCGACAGCCGCAGGCATCTCGCCTTCGGGCATGGACTGCGCTACTGCATCGGTGCCCCTCTGGCACGCATTGAGCTGCAAGTTGTGTTCACTGCGCTCACCAGCCGGTTTCCCAACCTTCGTCTGGCCGCCGATCTCAGCGAGGTGACCATTGACACAGACACGCTGACGAGATCACTCGCCCGGCTGCCTGTCACCTGGTAGTGAGCGCCTGATCACGCGATCCTGCGGACGACCGCCGGCGCGTCTGAGAGGTCACAGGCGGCCGTAGTTGATCCAATCGATTCGCCGCCGCCGAACGACTCGCTGCCGCGATGCCGGCGACGGAGCTTGTGGTCGTGCCTGAGTCACACGACCACGCCTTGGCGCAGCGGTCGGGGTGGCAGGAAGCTAGGCCGCAGCATCTGCCGTTCGGCGACCTGCACAGCCAGACCGCGTCCGAGCTGACGGTATATATGACGAGACGCAACATTCGCGGCGCAAAGACGCACGTCGAAGACCGGGAACGCTGGAGGGGTTCGTCGCTGGCCATGCCACGGGTTCTCCAGATGACTAGGACGAAGGGTGCAGCACATCGCTAATTTGCGGACCTGCCCGCCCGAGCCGTGCGCCACAAGGCTGGGGACCGCCCGTGCGTGCGTTTGAATGCTCGGCTGAACGCCTCTTCCGCGTCGTATCCCACTCTGTGGGCGATCGCCGCGACCGTGATGTCCGTGGTGGCCAGCAGGTCCTGCGCCATGTGCATGCGCCATTCGTTGAGATAGCGGATCGGCGAACGCCCGAGAACCTCGCGGAAGCGAGCGTCGAGCCG
>JBKPAB010000118.1:0-4429 GCA_046726195.1 Actinomycetota bacterium | reverse complement strand
GTTCTCCTGCAGCTGCGACACCGCCTCCCGTTCCTTCTCGGTGGGAGGAATCAGTGATGACACCAGCATCCCGAGGCCGAATGCAATCAGTCCCGCGGCCAGCGGGTTTCCCTGCGCCTTCCGCTTCACCGTTGTCGGCGCCCGCCGCACGGCCCCGCGTGCCCCAGAGGCTTTTTCGCTCACGGTGTCCTTGGCCGCAAAGGCCCTATCAGCGACCGCCTGTTCATTCTCGTCGGACCCCATGACACGCTCCTTGACGCCGCCCATGGCTTCCTTGACCTTGTCAACCTGCCGCTTGGCCACGCTCTTCGGCCTGACGGTTTCGGCTAGATCGTCAACGTCGTTGCTCAATGTCGCGCGCGTCCGTTCGATGTCGGCCCGGATCTCATCCGGGTCGTTGCTGGTCGTCATACGTTTCTCTCCTCATGTCCTTTGAGCGCGTTCGGAACTTGGCGCACGGTCTCGGTGGTCTGCTGCAATCCGACCTTCTTCATTTGCGTCCGGGCGACAAGGAATAGCACTACGCCGGCCACCAGCCAGATCACCGCCACGATGACCGCCCCCCAGGTAGGTCCAGTCGATTCACTGATCTCCACCCATAAGGCGAGTGACAGGAAGACTATGAACAAGAACGCGGCAACTGCAGCGCCGGCATACATTCCGGCAGCCTGGCCAGCCCGGCTTGTGGACTGGCGCACTTCGGCCTTCGCGAGCGCCAGTTCCTGCTGGAACAGCACCGAGAGGTCGCGTGTCACGTCCGCGAGCGCCTCGCCGACGCTTTTCGTTCCCGCGGTTTCCGGCTCCTCTTGGTACTCGCGTCGCGGGGGCGCCTGGTCTGCGTAGTCGGTCATCGCCGTACCTCGCCTTCCACCGGCGGCGGGTAATGCGACTCATCCGTGGTGGGCGTGATGTTCGGGTAGGCCGTGCCGGTTCCAGGAGGCTGCTCGGGCTCAACTGCGCCAGCGCCGCCTGGCGCGACAATCTCATAATCTCCCCGGTAAATATCGCTGTCGTACGCACGGGCCGGCGTTGGCTCTGTGATGGAATCAACACTGGTGTTTGCCATAGTGCCCCGAGTCACCCGGCCAGCGACCACGCCTGCGGCGGCCGCCAGGGCCAGGAAGGCGACTGGCCGACGGCGGGCAAACCTCTTGACCTCTTCTAGCAGGTCGCCCGGCTCGTGGGTGTCGAGCCAGGTGGCCATCTCGCCGCCACGGCGGGCCGCCCGATAAGCAAGATCGGTCATCGGCCCGGACTCCTGAGACTTAGAGGCCATGGCCCCGATCTCGGCCGCCCACTGCTTCACCCTCGCCGCAAGTGCGGACTGCTGGTTGCTGGCCTGCACGCGCAGCTCTGACCGCGTCTGGTCCAGCAGATTCCGGGTTTGATACTTTGCCTCCCCGGCCACGTTCGAGACCTCGCCCATGGCGACTTCCTTGACGCCTGCGGCGGCCTCGGCGGCGGTGTCTCTGACGTTGGCCGCCTCGCTCTTGGCGGTCTCGACGGGGCGCGGGTCAGGCTGCTCGACGTCCGGTTCCACAGGCCGGCCCGCTGGATCATAGGTAGGGCTCGTCACAACCTTCTCCAATCGCTTCGACGTGACTGGGCGTTGCCTACCCGCCGGTGAGAGAAGTAAAACCAGAGAATTAAAAGAGTCCCCGGAAGGTGTGCGCGATGATCACGGTCGGGGCTTGAGCATGATCTTGACTGCGCCGTCGGCTTTCCGCTGAAACATGTCGTACGCCTCAAGAGCCTGCTCCAGCGGCAGCCGATGTGTGGCGAACTCGTCCACGCCGAGCGGATCCTCATCGGTAAGGAACGGCATGATGTCCGGCACCCAGCGCTTCACGTTGGCCTGACCCATGCGCAGCTGGATCTGCTTGTCGAACAACGACATCATCGGCATCGGATCGGCCATCCCGCCGTAGACGCCCGAGAGTGAAACGGTGCCGCCACGGCGTACGGTGTCGATCGCTGTATAGATCGCGGCAAGTCGATCGAGTCTCGCCTTCCTCAGCAGCGGCTCCGTGACCGTATCCGGCAGGTGTGCTGTGACGCGCTGCGCGAGCTCCGCGCCTGGTGAGCCGTGCGCCTCCATGCCCACTGCGTCGATGACCGAGTCCGGCCCACGTCCGTGGGTCAGCTCGCGTACTACATCGGGAAGATCATCCTCGTGCTCCCGAAGGTCGATCACCTGAATCCCGCGGTCTCGCGCCCGCGCCAGCCGCTCGTCGACCAGATCCACGGCAATAATCTCCTCGATCCACTTCTGCTGGGCGATCCGACTCGCCATGTCGCCGATTGGGCCGAGCCCCAAGATCAGCAGCGAGCCGCCGTCGGGCACCCCTGCGTACTCCACCGCCTGCCAGGCCGTCGGCAGCACGTCGGATAGGTAGATGAAGCGGTCATCCGGCGGTCCGTGGGGCACCAAGATGTGGGTGAACTGGGCCTCTGGTACGCGTAGATACTCGGCTTGGCCGCCAGGCACTTGCCCGTACAGCTTGGAATAACCGAACAGGGCGGCGCCACTGCCTTCCCCCCGCACCTGAGTTGTCTCGCACTGGGTATAAAGCGAACGTTCGCACATCCAGCAATGGCCGCAAGAGATCTGGAAGGGCACCACAACCCGGTCGCCAGGCTGGATTTTGCTGATCTCGAGGCCGACCTCGAGCACAATGCCGATGGCCTCGTGGCCCAACACGTCTCCAGGGTTCATGAATGCGCCCATGGTCTCGTACAGATGAAGATCGGAGCCGCAGATGTTGGTGCTGGTGACCTTGATGATCGCGTCGTTGGGTTCCTTGATGATCGGGTCAGCGACGTCTTCCACCGAGACGTTGCGGTGGCCTTGCCAAGTTACTGCTCTCATGCGTGTCGTATTCCCCGCCATTTCATACGCAAACCACAGCCGCACTAGACCCTATTACGACGCGGCCGGCAGCTGGTCCGGTACGCCGATGATCACGCGCAGCTTGACCAGTAGCCGAGACAGCAGTCGCGACACTTGCATCTGGCTGGTCCCGATCTCCTCAGCGATCTCGGACTGGGAGCGCTCTTCATAAAATCGCAGCCAAATCAATCGCCGCTCCTCCATGGTGAGCTGAGGCAGCGCGTCTTCGATGATCAGCCGCGCTTCCATACGGTCGATGTCATCGTCGGACTCCTCCGAACAGAAGCAGATCCCTCGTGACATCGCCGCATCGATCGAGCAGGCGCTGTAGCCCTGACTTGCGAAGCGGGCCTGCTGCACCGCACCGACCGGTTCGCCCAGTTCCGCGGCGAGATCTCGGGCTCCTGGTACGGCGCCCATCTGCTGCACCAGCGTCGGCCACTGCCGCCAGATAGTCGAGGCCAGCTCCTGGGTGGGCCGCGGGGGACGTATCACCCAACCATGATCACGGAAGTGCCGCTTGAGTACGCCGGTGATCGTCGGCACCGCAAAGCCAACGAACGAGCCTTGGTGCGGATTGAATCGTTGACAGGCTTCGACGAGTCCAGTACGCGCCACCTGGAGGAGGTCCTCCCCGTCCTCCCCGCGATGCGTGAACCGCCTCGCCAGCGTTTCAGCCAACCAGAGATGTGACGTGACGACCTCGTCGAGAATCTGTTGCCGTCTGGCCGGACCTGCCGTCTCGGCTTCCAAAAGCAGTGCACGCGTACGTTCGGCGAGTCCCTCGCGTGGGGACGGCCGGCAGGGTGAATTAAAGGAAGTCTCAGAGATGGCCATCAGCGCGACACCCTTCAGTAATGAACTAGGGGCGTGGCGCGCTTCTCGGCCACATCTCGATCGAACCACTCAGAACGCGTCGATTGCAATCCTCTGACCTATCCAGAAAGCGAAAAAGTCTCTGAGAAACCTGTTGCGTTCACGCTCAAATCAACCCGATGTGGGCCGCAATTATCCGTTGAGCGCAACATCCCCCTTCTGAGCTGGTCGCGCAATGTGTGATTGGATCAGCCCAGAAATCGTCGCAGTTAGTCAATAACGCATCACCTTGCAGCAACGCACGTACACGTTCGTTTCTGACGCGATGCACACGTTGCAGAGTGTGTAAAGCGAGTGGAACGAACGTGCACGTTTGTTCCTGCGCCCGCGTTGTGATCAGGCAGCGAGCAATACCTGCCAGGAGTTCGTTCCGGCCGGATGCGTTGGCTTCCTCGCGATTGGGTAAGTCGCAATCAGGGTGGCGGCCGGAACCTAGGATCTGCCGTCATCCAGGCCCCGTGGCTGAGCAGACATGCTGCGGGGCCGTTCCCCTTCTTTTGAAGCTGCTCGCGCATCGCGCTTGGAATCCGCCGCCGTCGTCGTCGCTCGCAGAGGAAACACCGCCTCTGCTCGCTCCTCCTCCGTGCGGCGGCGCGCGATTCCCGACGCTCGCAGCTTCTTTTGAAGCTGCTCGCGCATCGCGCTTGGAATCCGCCGCCGTCG
>JBKPAB010000117.1:0-4233 GCA_046726195.1 Actinomycetota bacterium | reverse complement strand
GCGCTGGGGATCACCGAGGACAGCACTCTGCTGTTGATCAGTACCGACGGGGCGGTTTAGGGTCACGCATCTGGACGCCGAGCGACCCGACAGTAGACTTCTAGCGCTCCCCCGGCCCCGAAAGTGGTCAAAGACAACAACCTTGAACCGATTCAGCCGTGTTGCATGCGACCACTTTCCGTATGGCGCAGCCTCAGGCCCGGCGGGCACGGTCGCGCCAGAGCAGCCAACCCACGATTCCGACCAACACGAGGTGCAGCCCGATCCCCACCATCTGGGCGACGGCATCGGCGGTGGGGAAGCCCTCAAGATGGAGAGCGTGGTACACCGCATGTGGCACCGCATAGACGGCAAGTGCGCAGATCGCGACCACACTTAGCGACCGCTGACCGGACACCGCCGCAGCAGCGAGCACAACCGTCAAGGCGAGGCTGAACTCGCCCACATCACGAATGAGATGCTCGTTGAACGGCGGAAGGAATGACACCCATGCGTGCCCAGTCGTCGGGAAGCTGCTGTAAAAGCTCACCGGTGCCAGCAGCGCCCAAACGCCAACAACCGCCTGCAGCGCCGCGAGGATTCCAAGCCCAGCTCGTACGCCCGCCGATGTGGTACGCGCCGTGGGTGCAGTCTCGGATCTGCTCATCCCGCCTGATCTTGGTGGAAGGTGTACGTGCCTGTCGAGCCTCCATGGTGCGGCAGCAGCGCGAGTGTCATGATCGTTGATCATCCAACTGAGGACGTGACGATGTCTTGGTTCCGGTGGTTACGACCACCCAGCGTCGCCGAGCGTCTGGCCCGGTACAACCTGCGGCCCGACGTGGTGGCCGCCGCGAGTGCCATGGCCTCTGACCAGCGCTCGGATCTCTATGTAGCGCGACTAGAGTCCTCTCTCACCGACTCCGAGACCGTGCTGCGCATGATGGACGGGCGGTTTGCCAGGGAGATGGGCCTGCTGGTGCTGACCAGCGAACGCATTCTGTTCCGCTCCCGCCGAAGTACCGGCTCTCTTGCGTTCAGCGTGATGTTGTGGGAGATCGTTGCCATCGAGGCCTTCACCCGAAGAGTCTCCGGCACCGTCCGCATCATCACACCCGACGGCACTCTCACCGTCGACCAGATCCTCGGCACCCAGGGCGAGATGCTTGCCCAAGAGGCCCAGGAGGCGCGGCTCGGCCAGATTCGGCCAACCCGTGACCCGCTGGAGGTTCTGGCGGAACTCCGTGCGCTGCGAGACAGTGGCATGATCAGCGAAGCCGAGTTCGAGATTCGCAAGTCCGCACTCTGGCGTGATATCTAGACGCCGCGGGATCATTTGCAAGGCGAATGGGTATCCACTACCCAAACAGACCAATGGAGACAGGGGCCCTACGGTGGAATTTCGGTACATCGGCAACTCAGGCTTGAAGATCTCAGAGATCACTTATGGCAACTGGCTGACTCACGGCTCGCAGGTGGAGAACGAGCAGGCAAAAGCCTGCGTACGGGCTGCGCTCGACGCCGGCATTACCACGTTCGACACCGCCGACGCGTACGCGAACACCAAAGCCGAGACCTTGCTGGGCGAGGCACTGAAGGGCGAGCGCCGCGAGTCGCTGGAGATCCTCACCAAGGTCTATTGGTCTACCGGACCGGGCGGACCCAACGATATGGGCCTGTCCCGCAAGCACATCATGGAGTCGATCAACGGATCGCTGTCCCGGCTGCAAACCGACTACGTCGACATCTACCAGGCGCATCGATACGACTATGACACCCCGCTCGACGAAACGATGCAGGCCTTCGCCGACCTGGTGCGGATGGGCAAAGTGCTCTATGTCGGGGTCAGCGAATGGACGGCGCAGCAGATCCAGGACGGCCACGACCTCGCCGAGGACCTCGGCATCCACCTGATCTCCAACCAGCCGCGGTATTCGATGCTGTGGCGGGTGATCGAGAGCGACGTGATACCGGTCTGCGTCTCACTCGGCATGTCCCAAATCGTCTTCTCGCCCATCGGCCAGGGTGTGCTCACCGGAAAGTACCGGCCGGGTGAGCCGCCGCCGTCGGGATCGCGGGCAACCGACGAGAAGGGCGGAGCGGACATGATCAAGAGGTGGATGGGCGATGACGTGCTGAAGCGAGTCCAGCAACTGGTACCGCTCGCCCAGGAGGCCGGACTGTCCATGGCGCAGCTGGCAGTGGCATGGGTACTGCAGAACGAGAACGTCGCGAGCGCGATCATCGGCGCATCGCGGCCGGAGCAGGTTCATGACAACGTCGCGGCTGCGGGGGTCAAGCTGGACGATGAGCTACTGAGCAAGATCGACGAGGTATTGGATCCGGTAGTCGAGCGCGACCCGGCCAGGACGTTAGAGAGCTCACCCCGGGGCCGGTAAGCCGGGCCTGGGCCGGGCCTGGAGGCGTACGTCTTCCACCAAAACCGCGAAAACGAGCGCCCTCGCCGCGCTCAAGCACGCGCTGGCGGGTCACCAGCTGGTGTCCGCGCGCTCGGTCTCAGATAACGGTTCCACACTGGCAATCTCGGCGAGCGCGACGGTGATGTTGTCGGGCCCACCACCGGTTATCGCCGCCTTCCACAGCTCGAAGACGGCGGCCACGCCCCGGTTTTTCTCAAGCACAGCAGCGATCTTTGCATCGTCGATGACGTCGCTGAGTCCGTCGGTACAAACCAGGTAACGCGTTGCTTCGTCGATCGGGTGGGACGAAACGTGCACATCGAGGGGCTCCGGCTCACCGTATCCACCGAGAATCTGAGTGATGATCGAACTGTGGGTTGCCCACGGCGGCAAGGGCGGACTGTCGTCAACACTGATCTGCCGCAGCCCAGCTGGGCCGTGCGAGTACACCCGACTGTCACCGACGTTGAAGGCGTACGCCTCATCAGCGGTCAGGACCACGCCCGCGACCGTCGTTCCCATTCCTTCGCGAGCCGGTAGCCGCGCCGCCTCGGCGTACACCGCACGATTGCAGGTTTCCACGGCTTCGCGTACGGCGTCCGCATCGCTGAGCTGCGGCGCGATCCGGGCTAACGTTTGCGCGACGACACTGCTCGCCACCTCGCCCGCCGGATGCCCACCCAGCCCATCGGCGACGGCGACGAGCGCCGGAGCCACCAGCGGGAGCGCGAACGTCGCGGGTGCGGGTGTGACGGTCGCGCACGTCGTCCACGGACCAACAACCACGCTGTCCTCATTGTGGTCGCGTACCAGTCCCTCATGGGTGATGACCGACACCTCTGCGAACCGATCCGCCATGGTTCCAGCCTGCCGCGTTACCGTGCAATTCGCGGTCAAGCGACCGCAGTGGGTTTCAGCTCGCTACGGGAGTTGATCTTGCTACGCAGCGCCTTCACTGCTGCCCGGATTCGCGCCAAGCTGGGCGGGCGTGGTATTGAGCGCTCGGCGTCCGCGAGGGCCTCGACGGTTGCCCGTTCTATCACTGCCAAGCGGGGCGAACCTTGAGGAAGCACCTCGACAACGGTCTCGAACAGGCGAAGCAGGGCCAACATCACAACGAGATCGCTCGAGCCGTAGCGTCCAAAAAGCCCGCCGATGAAGAAGATGTAGTCGGCGAAATTGTTGCCTGGTACGACCACGCGACCTCTGCCCTGTGGCCCAGTGATGATCTTGGTGCCAAGCGGCCGGACGGCAAGGTCACAGCAGACCACGGCAAGGTGATCAATTGCCTGCACCGCAGTGTAAGGGTCGTTGATCGCCGGAGACAGTGCCTTGCATCCAATGTCGATCTGCTGCCGGATGCCGAACGCGATGTCTTGTTCAATCGTGCGTTCGAAGCCAATCCGGACATCGGCGCCTAGGGCATCTTCAAAGGGCTCAGCAGCGGGCGGCGGGTCGTCGGGCGAAGGCATCCAAACCCAACCAATGACCGTTCGCCCAACCACATGCTCACCGACCCGCTTGCGCAGGCAGATGGTGACATTGGCATCACTTACCAGAGGAAGCAGAAGTAGTGGGTAGACGGTCTGTATGTAGCCGGACTTCCGGCCACGCAACGGGACAGCCCATTCCGGAATCTGCGGAGCGGCTTCTTCGACGGTGGCCGGGTCCTCCTGGGCAATCACCCGGCGAGTGTTGCGCTCAACTCTGCGATTAATGGCGTCGATTTGAATCGAGTGCACGAGGTGGTCGGCGAAGTAGACCACCATTCCCAGACTGACAAAAAGCAGCACGATGGCGCCACTAACGGCGAGCCGCGGGTAGTCCTCAGTTC
>JBKPAB010000116.1:0-12113 GCA_046726195.1 Actinomycetota bacterium | reverse complement strand
GGCCGCAGCTGCGGTGGGCGTGTCGTTGACCACCGCGAAGTGGTGGTTTCGGAAGGCTGGCGGCATGCCGCCGCTGTCGTTGGCCGAGCCGTCTCGGGAGCTGAGTTTGTTCGACCGTGAGTTGATCTTTGCGGGGCTGTGTGAGGGCTTGTCGTATGCCGCGATTGGCCGCATGATCGGGCGTCCGACTTCGACGGTGACCCGGGAGCTGGATCTGCATCGCCTCGATGAGCGTCGGCCGCGGGCCGAGCCGAGGGGCCGGGAGACGCCGCGGCCGGGGTTTAAGCGGCAGCGGTTGAACTATTCGCCGAGCGTCGCCCAAGCCCGCGCCGATGCCGCCAAGGCACGGCCCAAAACGGCCAAGCTGGCGGCGAATCCGCGGCTGCGCCAGGAGGTGGAGGCTAGGCTCAAACTCAATCACAGCCCGGAGCAGATCAGTGCCCGGCTGGTGATCGATTTCCCCGATGATCCGGAGATGCGGGTGTCCCACGAAACCATCTACCAATCCTTGTATGTGCAGGGCCGTGGCGCCTTGAAACGTGAGCTGGCTAGGCATTTAAGGACCGGCCGGAAGCTGCGGAAACCGCGCCGCAAACCCGACCAGCGGCTGACCCGGATTAAAGACATGGTCTCCATCAGCGAACGGCCGCCGGAGGTCGAGGACCGGGCGGTGCCCGGCCACTGGGAAGGCGATTTGATCATCGGGGAGCAGAACCAGTCCGCGACCGGCACCTTGGTGGAGCGCAAAACCGGGTTCTTGCTGTTGCTGTATCTCCCCGATGATCACGGCGCCGTCGCAGTGCAAAACGCCATGATCAACAAGATCAGCCGGCTGCCTGAGCTGCTGCGGCAAACCCTGACCTGGGACCAAGGCATCGAGATGGCCAACCATGTCCAGATCGCCGCCGCCACCGACCTCGACATCTACTTCTGCGACCCGCACTCACCCTGGCAGCGGGGCAGCAACGAAAACACCAACGGCTTGCTGCGGCAGTACTTCCCCAAGGGCACCGACCTGTCCTTCTGGGGAGAGGGCTACCTCGACCACGTGGCCGCCGAACTGAACAACCGGCCCCGCAAGCGCCTCGGCTGGAAGACCCCCGCCGAAGCCCTTGATCAACTACTGTCAGAACCCACAGATCCACCAAGCGTTGCCATGACCGCTTGAATCCGCCGGCTGAGGTTGTGCTGGTGTCCCAGCACTGCGGCCCGCCGGAGCCAGGCCGGCGAGCTGGTGAGGGGCGGCCCCACGATGGCTGCGGCTAGTGAGGCGCCCCGCGACTTCCTAATCGATGGCCTTCAGCAGGTCGTCCTGAAGCGAAATCATCACCTTAGCCATACCGGCACCAATAGCCAGTCTTATTGCCGCGGGGTAGCTCAGGGGTCGCGTCGATCTAGCGCGGCCTCGTGGTGGCGTACCACTTCGGCAACCACGAAGTTCAGGAACTTCTCGGCGAACTCGGGATCGAGCCGGGCATCTTCAGCGAGAGCCCGCAGCCGCGCGATCTGCTGGGCTTCCCGCGCCGGATCCGCGGGCGGCAGGCCGTGCGCCGCTTTCAGCTCACCGACTTGCTGGGTGACTTTGAAGCGCTCGGCGAGGAGGTGGACGAGGGCCGCATCCATGTTGTCGATGCTCATCCGAAGCCGCAGCAGCTCATCGGCCACCGAGTCACTCATGGCGCTCAGCCTAGCCAGAGCTGGTTAGTTGATCTCCACGAACTTAGGTAACAGCCTCACTTGTCGATGACCCGAGACCTCGCTCCACAGCGTCAAGGATTTGGGCAATCATGATGCCGAAGTGCTCGCGGTCGTGCGGCAAAAGTGGCGCGAGGAGACGGCTGAGCTCAGTCTTCACCTCGGCATGGAAATCCGCCGCTGCCCGCCGCCCGGTCTCGGTCGGTGTTACACGCAGCGCGCGGCGGTCACCTGGCACCGGTGATCGCTGAACGAGGCCGCGGCGCTCGGCCCTGTCTACCAGGCCGGTGAGTGCAGCCTTCTCCACCTCAAAGCAGCGTGCCAGCTCGGTCAATCCCCTGGGACGGTCGGCCAACGTGCACACCAGCCTGGCCTGCACCGGAGTCAGGTCATGGCGTTCGGCGATGCGGGCGTAGATGCCCTGCACCAGGCAGGAGAGCTGGAATAGATCGGCGGCGGCGCCGTGGGTGTCGAGCCCGCCGGCGTCCTCACCAGCACACCGGCGCCGTCCTGCCGCGTCGGTCTGGGCAGCGGTCGCTTGCGTGCTATCCGCCATGACAGTACGGTACATGGTGGAGATAGTTAACAACACGTACAGTATGCGTGACTAACAGGGACTTTTAAGTTTGCTTCGTTTGCCCGAGGAGGAAGTCGAATGACCGGTGACGGACCCGTGGTTGTTGTTGGTGGCACTGGGATGCTCGGCGGCCAGGTGGTCACGGCGTTGCTCTCCCGCGGCAAACGGGTACGCGCCTTAGTGCGGCCCGGCTCGGAGCGGGCACATCTGGAACGGGCCGGCGTGGAGATCGCGCTGGGCGACATGATGGACCCGGAGTCGCTGCTGCGCGCCATGGATGGTGCTGACGCCGTGGTCACCACAGCGGCCGGCTATACCCGGCACAGCAAAGGTGATACACCTGAGATCGACACCACCGGCAACCGTAATCTCGCCGACGCGGCGAGTCAGGCCGGCGTTCGCAGGTTCGTATTGACCAGCATCTTGACCTGTGACCAGACCCCAGAGGTTCCGCACTTCTGGCACAAGAAGCTCGCCGAAGACCGTCTGGAGGAGCTGGGCGTGCGGTTCGTATCGCTGCGGCCCGGCGCGTTTCTCGACCAGCTCACGCGGATCGGCGGTGACCCATTCGCTAAGCGGCGGCTGATGTGGTTCGGCTCCACGACGATTCCGCTTACCTTCGTGCTCACCTCGGACCTGGCCGGTTACCTGGCCGATGCGGTCGACGCGCCAGGTGTGGACGGGCAGCGCATCGACATCGGATGGGATCGCGCGGTGAGCGTTGAGGAAATCGCCTCGATCGCTGGGCAGTTGCTTGGCCAGCCGATCCGGGTGCGCACCATCCCTGCCGGCGTGATCAACACTGCTGCGGCGGTGGTGGGCAGGTTCAGTCCGATGGCTAAGGACATGGGCGCAATGATGCGGTGGTTCCAAACAGGCCGATACGTCGCCGATCCGGCTCGCCAGCGCGAGGTGTTCGGCGAGGTGCCTACTGCCGAGGTCGCCATCTCCAGGCTCGTCCGCAGCCTCGGACACAAAGTCAACGCCTAGCCCACCGACTTGTCAGCGTCTCAGCGTGCTATAGCAGCTCAGACGCTGACAAGTCGGTGGTTATGGCGCTAGCCGACTACTATCTCGACCCGCTGGAACTCCTTGACTTCGGTGTAGCCGGTGGTCGCCATCGCCTTGCGAAGCGCCCCAACTAGGTTCATGGTGCCGTCGGGGACCGTCGATGGGCCGAGCAGGATGTGTTCCAGGCTGCCGACGGTTGAGAACTTGGCTCGCTCGCCACGCGGCAGCTTCTCATGCCAGGCCTCGGGTCCCCAGTGGTAACCGCGACCGGGCGCTTCCACGGCCCGGGCAAGCGGGGAGCCGACCATCACAGCATCGGCACCACAGGCGATCGCCTTAGCGACGTCACCGGAGCGAACGACTGAACCGTCGGCGATCACGTGTACGTAGCGGCCACCGGACTCGTCGAGATAGTCGCGCCGTGCCGCCGCGACATCGGATACCGCCGAAGCCATGGGTACCGCAACGCCGAGCACCGAACGGCTGGTGTAGGCGGCTCCGCCGCCGAACCCGACCAGCACACCAGCCGCGCCGGTACGCATCAGGTGCAGCGCGGCCTGGTAGGTGGCGCAGCCGCCGACAATCACTGGTACGTCGAGCTCATAGATGAACTTCTTAAGGTTGAGTGGCTCCAGGACGGAGGAGACGTGCTCGGCGGACACCGTTGTGCCGCGGATGACGAAGAAGTCGACCCCTGAATCGACGACCGCCTGCGCGTACGCCCGCGTGTTCTGCGGCGAGAGCGCACCTGCGGTCGGCACTCCCGCTTCCCGAATCTGGGCGACCCGCTTACCGATCAGCTCCGACTTGATCGGCTCGGCGTAGATCTGCTGCATCCGGCGAGTCGCCTCGACCGCATCCTCACAACTGATGATCTCTTCCAGCAGCGGCTGCGGATCGTCATAGCGAGTCCATATGCCCTCGAGGTTGAGCACCCCCAGTCCGCCCAGCTGGCCGATCCGAATAGCCGTGGCCGGCGAAACCACCGAGTCCATGGGCGCGGCGAGCAGCGGGAAGTCGAAGGTATATGCGTCGATCCGCCACTGCAGCGAGACCTCCTCCTCCCCGCGGGTCCGCCGCGACGGGACGATAGTGATGTCGTCGAAGGCGAACGCCCGCTGGGCACGCTTGCTGCGGCCGACGTCAAACATGGTCTACTCCCTTGGTGACGGCCTAGTCCATCAGGCTGAATAGTTGGGCGCCTCGACAGTCATCTGGATGTCGTGAGGATGGGACTCGCGCAGACCCGCGGAGGTGATCCTGACGAACGAGCCACGCTCTTGCAGCTCCGGAATTGTTGAAGCTCCGGTGTAGAACATCGCCTGGCGCAGGCCTCCGATGAGCTGGTAAGCGACTGCGGCCAACGGGCCACGGTATGGAACATGACCCTCGATGCCCTCCGCGATCAGCATCGAGTCCGCTGTGATGTCACCTTGGAAATAGCGGTCCTTGGAATAGGACTGGCCGCTGCGGCCACGGGACGCCATCGCACCGAGTGATCCCATGCCGCGATAGGCCTTGTACTGCTTGCCATTAATGAAGATCAGCTCGCCCGGACTCTCCTCGCAGCCCGCCAGCAGCGAGCCGAGCATCACCGTGTCGGCGCCCGCCACGAGCGCCTTCGCGATGTCCCCGGAGTACTGCAGGCCACCGTCACCAATCAGGGGTACGCCCGCGGGACGGCAGGCCCTGGCCGCATTGTGGATCGCGGTCACCTGAGGAACCCCGACACCGGCAACCACGCGGGTAGTGCAGATGGAGCCTGGGCCGACGCCCACCTTCACCCCGTCGGCTCCGGCATCAACCAAGGCCTTGGCTCCCGCGTAGGTCGCCACGTTCCCGCCGATGATGTCGACCTTCGTGGCGGCGGTGTCGGCCTTCAGCCGGCGCACCATCTCCAGCACACCCTGGGAGTGGCCGTGCGCGGTATCCACCACGATCAAGTCGGCGCCCTCCTCGATCAATGCCATTGCTCGCTTCCAGGCGTCACCGAAGAACCCGACGGCCGCGCCGACCCGAAGCCTGCCTTGATCATCTTTCGAGGCATCCGGGTACATGCCCGACTTGACGAAGTCCTTAAGAGTGATCAAGCCTTTGAGCCGCCCTTGATCATCGACCAATGGCAGCTTCTCAATCTTGTTCTGAGCGAGCAGCCGCATCGCGTCGTCGCGACTGATTCCCACTGGGCCGGTGATCAACGGCATCGGGGTCATCACTTCAGCGACGGGCCGCGTCGGATCGCTCTCGAAGCGCATGTCTCGGTTGGTGATGATGCCCAGCAGCCGGAGCTCACGATCCACTACGGGCACGCCCGAGATGTGGAAGCGCCCGCACATCGCGTCCGCCTCGCCGATTGTGGCGTTCGGAGAGATCGTGATCGGCTCTTCGATCATGCCCGCCTCGGAGCGTTTCACCACATCCACCTGGTGGGCCTGATCTTCGATTGACAGATTCCGGTGAATGATGCCAAGGCCCCCTTGCCGGGCGATGGCGACCGCCATTCGCGCCTCGGTCACGGTGTCCATCGGTGAGGAGACCAACGGCAACTTGATTGTGATCCGTTTGGAAACCCGGGAGGCGGTGCTCACCTCGGACGGAACAATGTCGCTCTCAGCCGGCTGCAGCAACACGTCGTCGAAGGTCAGCCCGAGCGTCTCGAACTCTTGCGGCACACCAACTGGAGTCAGATCACCGGAGGGGGGCAACACGGCAAGCCTTTCACCTGATGAAGTAAAAGCACATGCTAGCTGAGTCAACGTACTTCGATGGTGCTGCTAAGCGCCTAGCGCGGCGGGCAGCCTGGGTTGAATCGAGCTCGATTCGAACGCCTGCCTGCCAGAAACGCACGTACACGTTCCCTTCAATCACTCTGCATTCGTTGCAACGTGTGCAGCGCGACTGGAACGAACTTGTACGTGCGTTCCTGCTGGCGGGTGGGGCCGGCTGGCGGGTGGGGGCGGCCAGTGCCTCAGATAGCGCGTGATTCGTGTGACTTGAGATCGCTGGTGGCGGGGCCTTCGAGCAGAGTGCCGTCGGCCGCGAACCGCGAGCCGTGTAACGGACAATCCCAGGACTTCTCAAGATCGTTGAAGCGGACAATTCCACCAAGATGGGTACAAACCGCAGACAACGCACAGGTCTTGCCGTTGACCGTCGATATAGCGACCGGCTCCCCGCGTACGGCACCAACCACTCCGGTCCCTTCTGCCGGCGTCCTCTCCGCATCCTTCAGCGGGTGCAGCTCTGCGCCCAGCCATCCCTGGGCGGCTGCAAGTCCCATGGCGGCATTGGCTCGGAAGTAGCGGACCGCACTCGCCGGCTTGCTCACTCGGGTTCCCAAGACACGCGCCCAGGGCTGCACGCGGTCCAGGATTTCGCCGCTGATCCGCAGGGCGGCCGCAACGGCGTTGGTCATACCCCACTTGCTGTAGCCGGTAGCGAGGTAGACGTGGCCACCGCCGCGGGGCAGCTTGCCAACGAATGGCACGCCGCCGTGGGCCTGGTAGTCCTGTGCCGACCAGACATGGGTTCGTTCAGCACCTTCAAACCAGCGAGCGGCCCAGGCTGTCAGATCGGCAACTAGCTCGGAGGGATTCGTGTGGTGCCGGCCGACTACGTGGCCGTTGCCGCCAACGAGTAGCAGCTCTTTGCCATCGTGCATCGCGCTACGCAACGATCGCGTCGGTGAATCGGCAGAAATGTACATTCCCTGAGGGATCGCCGTGGGAACACGAAAGGCCAGCGCGTACGAGCGTTGGGCGGTGACCTTTGTGAAGTACAAGCCGCGATCCAGGAACGGAATGCCGGTGGCAAGCACCACATTGTGGGCAATAACCCGGCCAGCTGAGGTGATCACTTCGGAGCTTTCGCCGGTGTTGACCTTGATCACCCGAATTCCATCGATGACAACCCCGCCGGCCTCGCGCAGCTCGCGTACCAAGGCGGCAAGGACTTCCATGGGATTGAACTGGAGTTGATCACGTAGGCACACCGCCGCATATGTGGCGTACGGCAGCTCAACCGCATCGGTCATATCGACGGGCAGACCGAGCCGGCGCCCAATATCGAACTCGCGCCGAACCGCCGATGCGCCGGACTGGATGCCCGCATAGGTATAGGCATCTCGGCGCTCGATCCCGACGCCGTGCTCTTCGCAGTAGGTCAGCAGCCACTCCTGGGCTTCTCGATTCCCATCGAGATACGCGCTGGCAACGTGCTCGGTGTGGTTGGCCACGATGGTGGCGAGTCGAGTGCCTTGCAGCAATGTGACTTTGGCGGTCGAGTGCCCGGTTGTCACTGCGCCGACTGAACGAGCCTCGAGCACGGCGACGTGACGTCCTGCGCGGGCGAGCAACAGGGCGGTGGTGAGGCCCGTCAGCCCAGCACCAACGATGACGTCGTCGTAGTGCGTGCCAGGCCGAGACCAGTCGGTTCCGATGGCCGGTGGAGTGTCAAGCCAAACCGAGGTCAATCCGTCATTGGGCACATCCTCGGGGTACCCGTTTGCGTCGGCGGTAAGCAAGCCAAAGGGGCCTCCCCCTGGAGGAAAGACCCCTTTGATTTCTTGAACTGCTGGCGTCAGTGAGAGTGCCCGTGGCCGGCGGCCGCTGGCTCCTCCTCCTCGGGCTTCTCCACCACCAGTGTCTCGGTGGTCAGCAGCAACGAGGCGATCGAAGCGGCATTGGCCAGGGCCGAGCGCGTCACCTTGACCGGATCGATCACACCGTCGGCGTATAGGTCGCTGTAGGTGTTGGTTTCTGCGTTGTAGCCCATGCCGGGCTCCAGCTCCGCCACCTTGAAGGTCACGACGTAGCCTTGCTCGCCGCCGTTCTCGGCGATCCAGCGAAGTGGCTCAGCCAATGCCCGCCGGACGATCGAAACACCGACCCGTTCGTCACCGGTGAGACCGAGGTCCCCATTCAGCGCAGCGGCCGCGTGGATCAAGGCAGAGCCGCCGCCGGCGACGATGCCCTCTTCGATCGCCGCACGGGTAGCAGAGACGGCGTCTTCAATGCGGTGCTTCTTCTCCTTGAGCTCCACCTCTGTGGCCGCGCCGACCTTGATCACGCATACTCCACCGGCGAGCTTGGCAACCCGTTCCTGAAGCTTCTCGCGGTCCCAGTCGGAGTCGGTACGCGCGATCTCGGCCTGCAGCTGCGCCACCCTGGCCTTGACCTCGGCAGGGTCGCCGGCGCCATCGACAATCGTCGTGTTGTCCTTGGTCACCACGATCCGACGAGCCCGACCCAAGACGTCAAGACCAACCTGATCCAGCTTCAGACCTACCTCCGGCGAGACGACCTTGCCACCGGTCAGGATGGCGATGTCTTCGAGCATGGCCTTGCGGCGGTCCCCAAAAGCCGGGGCCTTAACCCCCACCGAGGTGAAGGTGCCGCGGATCTTGTTGACGACCAAGGTGGACAGCGCCTCGCCATCGACGTCCTCCGCCACCACAAAGAGGCTGCCCGAAGCGCCAATAACCTTCTCCAGCAGCGGGAGCAGATCAGTCATCGAGGAGATCTTCCCAGAGTTGATCAAGATGTAGGGATCCTCGAGAACAGCTTCCATCCGCTCTGGGTCGGTCACGAAGTACGGCGACAGGTAGCCCTTGTCGAACTGCATGCCCTCGGTGAACTCGAGTTCAGTGCCCATAGTCTGCGACTCGTCGACGGTGATGACGCCGTCCTTGCCTACCTTGTCGAAGGCCTCGGCGATCAAGCGGCCGATCTCATCGTCGCGCGCGGAGATGGTGGCCACATGTGCCATGTCTTCGGTGGTCTCGACCTCTCGCGCGTTTTCCCGGAGCCTGTCCTCGACCGCGGCTACGGCGGCGTCGATGCCACGCTTGAGAGCGATCGGGCTGGCCCCGGCCGCAACCGCGCGGAGACCTTCATGCACCAGCGACTGAGCGAGCACCGTAGCGGTGGTTGTGCCATCACCAGCGACATCGTTGGTCTTGGTGGCGACTTCCTTGGCGAGTTGGGCTCCGAGGTTCTCGTACGGGTCCTCGAGCTCCACATCACGTGCCACGGTGACGCCATCGTTGGTGATCGTCGGAGCGCCCCACTTCTTGTCGAGCACGACATAGCGGCCCTTGGGACCGAGGGTGACCTTCACGGTGTTGGCGAGGGTGTCAACGCCACGCTCCAGCGATTGGCGAGCCTCCTCGTCGAACTGAAGGATCTTTGCCATAGGTGCAAATCCCCTTACTTGGTCACGACCGCGAGGATGTCGCGGGCATTGAGAATCAGCAGGTCCTTACCGTCGTACTTAACCTCGGTACCGCCGTACTTGCTAAAGATCACGACGTCACCCTCGGAGACATCGATCGGTACGCGCTTGCCGTTGTCATCGACACGGCCAGGACCGGTGGCGAGCACTTTGCCCTCCTGCGGCTTCTCCTTGGCGGTGTCGGGAATGACCAGGCCGGAGGCCGTGGTCTGCTCTGCTTCGAGCGGCTCAACGAGGATGCGATCCTCGAGCGGCTTGATCGTGACTGCCACGTCAAACCCCTTTCACAGGTGATATGTCCGGATATGTCTGTTGGCCGAGACGTCGTCGCGGGTGCCATCCCGACCAGCCAGCCCCGAGCTGGCACACTCATAGGGAGAGTGCTAACCAGACATTAGCACTCGATATATGCGAGTGCCAGCCGGGGGCAAGGGCGATGGCGTGGCGTCCCTCTCATAACGACTTCAACTCATAAGTGACTTTAAAGTTCGAGGTTGAGACAATTAGGCATGTCGGTCGCTAGGCCGGTTTTGCTACGAGTTGGCAATGATCCGCGCTTGGCGGCGATGGCTCGGTCACAGACGGTGAGGGCCGCGGCGCAGCAGGCCCGGAGCGCTGCGCTTGACCTTCGTCCAAAGTCCCGCGGGTGGACCGCCGCAGCCGTCGGTATACGACGAGCCCGTCCCTGCCCGCCAGCCGGCGTACGTTCTCGCCGTTCATGCCCACCTAGCACGCCAGGAGTTCTCCCATGAGAGACGTTGAACGACACGCTCGTCAACACGGCGCCGAATCCGACCGGACAGGCTCGAGGAGCGATCTCACGCTCTGGAGACGGATCTACGTAGAGACGGCGGGATATCGCCTCGCAACCCTCGCTCTCCTGATGATCGAGTTTCTCGCGATCCCCCTCTTCCTCCTCGCGCCGATTCCCCTGGCGATCGCCGTCGACTCAGTGCTGGGTGACAAGCCGCTTCCGGGTCTCGCGGATGCGATTTTCCCAGACTCGATCACGCCCACCCAACTGCTGGCGTTCGCAGCGGTTCTCCAGGTCGCGGTCGTGCTCCTGACCGATATGCAAGCCCTGAGCCAGAACGTCCTGCGCTCCTGGACCCAGGAGAAACTGACACTGCGGATGCGCAGCCAACTTCTCACGCATGTCCAACGGCTGTCGTTCGCGTTCCACGACCGCCGCGGCACTGCTGACTCCCTGTACCGGATTCAGTACGACTCGATGGCGCTAGGCAATATGGTCGTGATGAACCTCCTGGCCGTGCTCTCAGCTCTGTTCACACTCGTGGCAGTTTTCGTGGTCATCGTCGGGATCAATGCAGAACTCGCGCTGATCGCACTGGCCACAACGCCATTCCTCGCCGTCCTGTCCAAACGGTCAAAGAAGCAGATGCGGCGCCACTACAGGGAGTCCAAACGGCTGGAGAGCTCTGCGATGGGCGTCGTCCACGAGGTGCTCGGGAACGCCCGCGTTGTCAAGGCCTTCGGCCGCGAAGCCAGCGAGCACGGCCGCTTCCTACAGTGGGGGGACGCAAGCGCGAGGAAGCGGGTGGGCATCGCCGCTCGGGAGAGCAGGCTTGACCTAGCCATCAATCTCATCACTGCAGCCGGTACTGGGCTCGTCCTCTTCGTGGGTGGGCAAAGCGTCCTGTCCGGGGCCATTACGCTCGGCGCCCTCATCATCGTCCTCAACTACCTAGCTCGGCTTTACACACCCCTGAAGACGCTGACCAGGCGGGTGACCGGCATGCAGAACGCCTATGAGAGCTTGCAGCGGGCGTTCGAGCTTCTCGACCAAGAACCCGATGTCGCCGAGCGAGTTGACGCACTTCCTGTCCAGCGGGCCAGGGGGGACATCGAGTTCGAGAAGGTCTCCTTCGCCTATGAGGACGAACCTCCAGTACTCAGCGACGTCTCGATCTGTATCCCGGCAGGCACACGGCTCGGGATCGTCGGACGGACCGGCGCAGGAAAGACCACCCTCGTAAGCCTTCTCATGCGGTTCTACGACGTCTCGTCCGGAGTGATCCGGCTGGACGGCATCGACGTCCGCGATCTTCGCATCGCGGACCTCCGCAACCAGTTCGCCATCGTCCTCCAAGAGCCAGTCCTCTTCTCCACCTCGATCGCAGACAACATCCGATACGGCAAGCCGGACGCGACTCAGGACGAGGTCCGGCAGGCCGCCGAGGCTGCTGGCATCGCCGAGTTCATCGACCATCTGCCCGAGGGTTACGACACCATGGTCGGTGAACGTGGCCAGCTGTTGTCCGGCGGAGAGCGCCAGCGCATCGCACTCGCCCGAGCATTCCTCAAGGATGCTCCCATCCTCGTCCTCGACGAACCAACCAGCGCCGTGGATCTGGGGACCGAGGCGTCGATCATGACGGCGATGGAGAGCCTCGCGTACGGGCGAACCACTTTCATGATCGCTCACCGGTTAAGCACGCTGGAAAAATGCGATCTGATCATCCGCATCGACGGCGGAACGTGCGAGAAGGTGGAGTGGAATCGCTCGGAACGACAGCCGACCCAGCGCGACACGGTATCGCAGGTGGAGGGTTTGTGGTGAGGGGGATCTGCTGATGAT